>JANPLC010000291.1:0-4168 GCA_031426335.1 Planctomycetota bacterium | reverse complement strand
CCCCCGTGGCACGGGCGTCTCGCCCGTGGTTTACGTTCTCGATCCCGGGCGAGACGCCCGTGCCACGGTGGAGGACGCCGGCCACGTACAGGTGCCATGGCGGCTGAAGCGCCGATGCGGTGTGTTCGGCTTCACTGAAGGATAGTTGCTGTTGGAGGTCATTAGTCACGCTATGCGGACATGCGCAATCTCCGCCGTCGTCTGTTCAGCCTGTCCGTCGCGACCATCGCGGTGGGTTTCGCCATCGGCATCACTTCCTGCGATTCCCGTGGCGAGCATATCTCAGTCGCGACCTCGGTGCATGGCTTCACGCTCAACGACATCAAAGGCCAACCCCACGACTTCGCGCAGCACAACGGCAAGGTTCTGCTGATCGTCAACGTCGCCTCGAAGTGCGGTTACACCGGCCAGTACGCGGCGCTCCAGGCGCTCTATGACAAATACCGCGAGCGTGGCTTGGTCATCATCGGCGTGCCGGCGAATGATTTCCTTTGGCAGGAATCTGGCAGCAACGACCAGATCGCCACGTTCTGCTCGGCCACCTATGGCGTGAAGTTTCCCATGATGGCCAAGGTCGAAGTCACCGGCGACAACCGCGATCCGCTCTACTGGTACCTGACGCGCGACAGCGCCCGCCCGGGCAAGATCGGGTGGAACTTCACCAAGTTCCTCATCGGGCGGGATGGGAAGGTGGTTGAGCGGTTTGGGTCATCGACCGAGCCGGATGCGGTCGAGGTTATCCAGGCGGTGGAGCAGACGTTGTCCGCGACGCCACCGGTGAAATCCGCGGGGCCATGATAGCGGGCCGGTTGGCGACCATCCAAGTCACGTTCTGGTGCTAGGTTCCGCTGATAGTTCCGGCTCAGCGCCTTGCCCATGGTTCGCCGACGGGGATGAAAGCATTTAGCCCGAGGTGACATTCTATGAGCAGGAAGCTCATGCCCGGATCCCCGCAAGACGACGAGATCGATCAGGCCATTACGCGCGTGCGCGCGGGTGACCGCGAGGCGTTTCGTGATGTGATCGCCAGCTGCGAATCGCACCTGCGTATGATCGTCGCGGCGATCCTGCCGCAGGTCGGCGCGGTCGATGACGTGGTGCAGAAAACCCTGGTGGTCGCGTTTTTTCGCCTGGAGCAGTACGAGCTCGGCACCTCGTTCATGGCCTGGGTTACCACCATCGCGCGCTACCAGGCGCTGAATGAACGGCGGCGTTGGTTGGCCGAACGGTCGTTCAAGGATCGTCTGCGCGCGGATCAACGATTGGAGCAAACCCTCCATCACGGCGACGAAGTCGCGGTGTTCGCCCGTGAGGGCCTGGGCGACAAGCTCGACGCCTGCCTAGGTGGCCTGCGTCAGCAGGTCGCTGACATCGTGCGTGCGCACTACCTGGAAGAGCAGCGCATCGAAGACATCGCCGCGAAGTACGGCCGCTCGAATGACTGGGTGCATTTGGTGCTGCATCGCGCACGCAAAACGCTGAAGACCTGCCTGATGAGCAAGCTGCGGATCGACGGCCATGTCGCCTGACCCCACTTTTTCTGCGGGATCTGCGGGCGACGAGCTTTCGTCGCCGACCGACCGCATCACCAGTCAGGCGCACGAACACGAACGCCTGCTGATGCGCTACATTGCGGGCGAGCGTGACGCTGAGCTGCTCGCCCGCCTCGACGAGCTGATCGCTGACGACGCCGAGTTGCGTGACGAACTGCGCGACGAACTCGCACTTGACCGCATCCTGCGTCAACACGGACGCCTGCCGCTCGATCCCGCGCCGGTGCTCAGTGCCATCGCTGCGAAGCATCGCAATCGTCTGAGCGACCAAGTAATGGCCGGCATCGCCGTGGCGCAAACGCCGCGCAGCCCACGTCGCTGGTGGTTCGGCGCTCTCGCGACAGCCGCGCTGCTGTTGGTGGCGGTGTTCGCGGCGACCTCGTTGATCAGTCAGCGGGTGGCATCGCCGGTGATCGAAGCCAAACCCTTCGCCAGCGTTCATTACGTGCGCAGCGTGGTGTGGCCGACCGATCTGGCGACGCCGCCACGCGACGGCGCGCGCATTGCTCCAGGCGCGTTGGCGCTGAACGGCGGCGTGGTCGAGGTCCGCTTCGACAATGGTGTCGTGCTGGCGCTCGAAGGTCCGGCGCAGATCGACTTGTGGTCGCGCATGCAGACGCACCTGCGCCATGGCCGCTTGACCACCAACGTTCCGCCATCGGCGCAGGGTTTCACCGTGGTCGCCGACCACTTGCGCGTGATCGACCTGGGCACCGAGATCGGCATTGACTTAGCGAAGGACGGCCGTGCGCACGTACAGGTTTACACCGGTGCGGTGGAGATCGCTCTCAGCGATGCCGTGGCTTCGCCAGCTGACGCGCGCATTACCGCTGGCGAGGCGCGTGCCTTCGATCCGGCGACTGGCACTGTCCGTCGTTCGGTTTTTGATGCCGGGCGTTTCGTGCGCACTGGTCCAGCGCGTCCGTTGACGCTGGCGGTCAGCGATCTGGTCGGCGGCGGCGATGGTCGCGGCACGGCTACTGCTGAAGGTCTGGATCCAACGCAAGGCACGCTGCGCAGCGATGAGGTCATCGGCGGCACCGGCGCGGCGCGCGATTTCCGTCCGCTGACCGAACTACCGTTCATCGATGGCGTGTTCGTGCCCGGTAGCCCGAGCAAACCGACGGTGATCAGCACCGCCGGCCACACCTTCACCTTCCCGGTCGCGGGTGGACACGGCTACGACATCATCCGCCGTGGCGGTTTCATGATCCGTCCGCCGGATGGCGGGGGCGTGACGGTGCCGACGCGGTCGCCGACGGTGATCTCTGGCGTCGACCACGCGGCGTTTGGTCATCACCTCATCGGCATGCACTCCAATGCTGGCATGACCATTGATCTGCATGCCATCGCTGAGGCGTACGGGCGTCAGCCGGTGCGTTTCACCAGCGTGGTGGCCAACACCGCGCCCAGGCGTCTGGCACAAGCGCTGGCCTCTCCACCGCGTGATACGACGCCGGTGTTGTCGGTGCCCTGGACCGTGCTGGAACCACGCACCTTCAGCGCCGTCGCTGGCAGCACGCTAACGCTGCAAGGCGACAGCTCGTTGCTGGCGTGGCCGGTGCAGAACACCGACACCTTCACCGTCACCGGCAGCACCGCGCTGCGTCGTCTCAGCGCCATCCGCCTGGAAGTGCTGGCCGATCCGGCGCTGCCAAGTGGCGGACCGGGCGCGGCCCACAACGGTAACTTCATCCTTACCCAGCTGCGCGCTGCGGTAGTTACTGCCACCGCGCGTACCGAGCTGGTGCTGACCGGTGTGGTCGCTGACTTCAATCAGGAAAAGTGGCACTCCAGCAATGCGCTGCTCGGCGATGACGACGCCGGCTGGGCGGTGGTGCCGGAGACCGGCCGTTCACACCAAGCGGTGTTCTTCTGCAATCCGGTCGATCTGCCGCCGGATGCCCAGGTTGAAGTCATCCTGGCGCAACATAGTCGCCGCCACTTGCAGCACGTGATCGGCAAGTTCCGTCTTTCGCTCACCGAGGCGAACGATCCGGTGCAGGGTCTCGCGGTCGGTGCCGGTTCGTTCATCGTGCTGGTCGACGGCAAACTACGGCAACGCAGCGTGGTGCCGACGTCCGATCAATCGCCAGCGCGGCTCGAAGTTGTGCTGACGCCGACGGATCGTTTCCTCACGTTGGTGAGTTGCGATGGTGGGTATGGTTCGTCGTACCAGTGGACGACGTTGGGGGACCCGCGGATTGAGCTCTCGCCGTAAGAAGGGCCAAAGTTCCATTGGGGGCGCGGACTTTAGTCTGCGTATCCTTTATGGAAGAACGTCACCGATTGATGAAGGCGTGGTTCGCTGCGCAGACTGAAGTCCGCACCCCAGGGCGACCGTTCACTCCTACGCGTGCGGCCGGCTCTCCGACCACCGGCTGCCGTCATTCGCGAGCAACTGCCAATCCATGTTCTCGCGGTGGCTGGTCCAAGCGGCGAAGACCACCACGGTCTTGGCAAGCGGCAGTTCGTGCAGCCACTCGACGGTCATCTTCTCGTTCATCTCCGGTAGTGTGATCGCCATGCCGGGTTTCTTCGCCGTCGGCTTCTTCAACGCGACATCCTGATCGAAGCGCCTGGCCATGATCTCGGCATGGACCTCGGTGCCCGGC
>JANPLC010000290.1:0-6141 GCA_031426335.1 Planctomycetota bacterium | reverse complement strand
TGCGCCCAGCCGGTCAGGCCTGGGCGGACCAGGTGGCGGAGGTGGTAGTACGGAATCACGTGTTCGTACTCGGCAACACACTTGGTCCATTCCGCACGCGGTCCGATGAAGCTCATGTCACCGATCAACACGTTCCACAGTTGCGGCAGTTCATCGAGCCGGGTCTTGCGCATCACGCGACCAAGCGCCGTCACGCGTGCGTCCTGTTTGCCGGTATAGATATTGCCGGAATCGGCGCCGACCACCATCGAACGAAACTTATAGCAGGTGAAGATCCGCCCGTTAATTCCCACCCGACTCTGGGTGAAGAATCCCGGCCCCGTGGAGGTCAGCCGGATCGCCGCCCACACCACCAGCATCACCGGCAACGCGACCAGCAACATCAAACCCGCGATCACGACATCACCGAGGCGTTTAAGCCGCGCGCTCGCCGGTTCATGCAAGAGCGTGAAGCCGGACGACAAGGCGAACCAGCCTGAACTGAGGTGATGCACGGGGATTTTCTGCCACAATTGCTCGCTGAATTCGGCGAGATCGTAGATGCGCAGACCGGCCAGACGCGCGCGCATCAGAAGTTCGCTCTTCGCGACTGGCAGATCACCGCCGGTGATGATGACCCCGGACCAGCGTTCCTGCAGCAATTGCTCGAGGTTATCCAACGCCGCGCCCGCGACGGCTTCCGGATCGACGCGATCGGCCAACACCACCAGTTCTCCAGGCGAGCGTTGGCGGGCGAACGCCGCGCGGAAGTGACTCAGGGATTCCGTGTCGCCAAGGCCCACCACCAGCCAACGAGTGCGGCCAGCCAGACGATCGACGCTGCGCCGCGCCAATTCGCGCAACGCGATGGCGCACGCGGCGAACATCCCCAGCGCCGGGATCAGGACCGTGCGGCCGATGACGTTGTACTCGTGACCCAGCAGTTCCGGCCCGGCCAGGTAGACCAGCACGCCGATCAGCAAACCCGCACTGAGGGCGGCCAGCGCCACACGTGAGGCTATCCGCCAGCGCGCCTCAAGATGATCGATGCGGTAGGTGTCAAAGAGGTAGAGTGACCCCATCAGTAGTGCGACCACCACCATCAGGCGCTGCGATTGCGGAAGATCGCTTGAGATCGCGCCCGTGCGCAGCCACAGCACGATGGGGTAAATTGAGACGATCATAACCAGATCGCTCAGCCAGAGGGTCCAGGCAAGGGCGCGGCGCGAACGCGGTGCAATCGGCAGGTGTTCGGCCAGGGCCGCGCCAGACCCCGTCGTGGAACGATGATTGGTCACCGGCGTCATCGTCTGGTCCCCAAGAAAACGCCACGACCTATCATTTCGATCACAGCTACCACAAAGATATCTCCGTTAATCTCAGCCGGTCATCCATGTGATTTTCGCTCATTGAGTTTCTTCGCACGGCGAAACTGCCGTAGGCGATCGGCCAATTTGAGAAATGGATACGCCGGGGGGACCATGCCGAAGGTGCTGATCAGGGAACGCGCGTTCTGAAACTGCGCTCTCGCTACCGCTCGCCACGAATGATTGCTCATGCCGCCGATTCGCATGTGGACCAAGGTCCGCGGTATATGTACTGAGCAGATACGGCCTCGGGTAAAAAAGCGGTTCATGAGATCGAAATCGGCGGCCGTCCCGTAACTAAGATCGAATCCACCAAGTCGCTGATAGACGGGCCGACGGATGAAAAGTGTGGGATGCGGCGGCAGCCAGCCCCGGCCAATATCGCCGAGAATGAATGGTCGGGATTTCCAGCATCGGACTACCCGCTTCAGATCGCCGGTGACATAATCGAGGTCGCCGAACACCGCGTCGACCTTGGGGTCGCTAAATTTCAACGCCACATCGCTGAGCACCTGCCGGTCCGAGTACAAATCATCCGCATTGAGGAACCCGATCACGTCACCCCGGGCTTCGCGAATTCCTCTGTTCATCGCGTCATATACCCCGCGATCACGCTCGGAGAGCACGCGGATGTGGGTACCGCTCTTGGCCGAAATCACATCCATTGTACGATCCGTCGATAGTCCATCGATGATCAAGTGCTCCTTCGGTCCGTACATCTGCCCTGCCACGCTATCGAGTGCCCACGCGATCGTTTCCGCGGAATTCCAACATGCTGTGACGACAGTGATCAACAGGTCTGGTACTACTTTTCCCGCAGTCAGGGCGCTCACCTCATCACGGGTTCGTCGACCAGCTTTATTTCCCTCCCGGATCATCTGATGACTTCGCCAATCATACCGGCGATGACCTGCGGCATCGTGCGCGTTGCCTTCCAGCCGAGCGTCGCTCGCTGAGTTGGCTCAGAACGCCAATGCCTACCCGCCATACTTCCGCCACCACTTGACCGTGAGATCAACTCCTTGCTCGAGCGTAAACGGTCCATCCCCTGCCAACGCAATGGTGTCCGACACGTCGATGACATTGTCCTGAGTCATATTGCCAAGCCGGTACGAAGTCAGGGGGAAGGGAAGTCCAAGGGCACGCACCCCGTCCCCGAGCAGCGCAATGGCGGCAAGCAAGCGATACGGCACCCTGCGAGCCGGCCTCGCTTTCAGTTTTTCGCTGAACGCATCCACATACTCCGAAAGTTCGATCGCCTGATCTCCTACGAAATAACTCTTTCCGATAGCTAGGTCAGACTGACAAATCTTCATGATCTGATGGCAGACGTTCCCGACATACCCATACGACCTGCGGCAAGCCACATTCGGATGCACATACCAGCCGCGGTCTACCCTGGCGATGAATTCTCTGGCTAGACGCTCATGCCATGGCCCCCAGATCGTCGTCGGTCGGATGATGGTCCAGTTCCTGAATGGATGGGCCCGGATCATCGTCTCCATCGCCGCCTTACTGCGACCGTACGGTGTCGTCGGGAGGTCAGGGACCTCTCCTCGCCGCTGGGTTCCGAGATGATGCACCAGCATGGTCGAGGCGATCAGGACCCTGGGGATCTGCAGGCTCTCGGAGAGGTCGAGCAGATGCCGCGCCTGGGAGATGTTCCCTGAAAAGTCCTCGTCCTTGCCGCCCAATCTCGTTTCAGCGGCAAGGTGGATGATGGCCCCAGGGCGGTCGGAGCGCAGGTGGAGCTCCAGGGCGGCTACGTCATTCAGGTCCACTCGGCGCCAAACATCCGCAGCAGCCGGATCCAAGGGGGCGCAGCGGTCATAGTTGATCACTCCGACGCCGGATTCCTTGAGCAGAGCCACCAGGTTGGTGCCGATGAAGCCGGATCCGCCAGTTACGATGATCGGGGAGGCCGATCTGCTCATTCGTGCGCTACTGACGCCAACGGGGCTCCAGCGATAACTTCCCGGTAGATTGACTGATAGGTTTCCGACGTGTTCCTCATATTGAAATTATCGACGGCAAGCGCCCGGACGGCGAGCGGGTCCGAATCCTTCATCGCCCGCACCCATTCGATCAGTCCACCTTCTTCCTCAAGACGGGCATCCTCGCCAGGCTTCACTAAGTGGATGAATCTGCCCACGGTTCGCTGGATTTCACGGTGTTGCGGAATGTCCGATAGGATGCACGGCAGTCCGCAGGCCAGCGCCTCCAGCACACTGTTCGGGATCCCCTCCGACTCCGACATCGAGATGAAGATCGCACAGCCATTCAGGTACGGCAGTACATCCGGAACCGATCCGCGCAGATGAAGTCCATTGGACAGGGATCTGAGTTCGCCCTGTACCGGGCCGGATCCGATGATCTCCATGGAGTCGGCCAAGCCCCGTTGCCGCAATTGTTCGAATAGCCGGACTGCCAGGTCGATCCGCTTGCGGCGGATCAATGTCCCGGTGAAGATCAGCTTAGTCGGATTTCGATCCGTGGCGGTAATCCGGAAGCGCTCGGTGTCGACACCGTTCAGAACCACGTCCGCCTGTATCCCATGCCTCGCATAGAGTTCGGCGATGGTTTTTCCACACGCGATCGGCCTCAAGCACTTCGACGTCGCTCTGATGTGCATCTTTGCCAAGGAGCGTCCTACAATGCCCCCGAACAGCATGACATAGTCTTCGAACGGATAGTTGCGCAGGGTGGAAATCCACGGCGTGCCTAATCTGCAGTGCGACATCGCGACATCGGGCCGCAGATTCTGGCTGTGCACCAATGCTGGCGCGATTGCATGGATCTCATTCGCAAGCCACTTGTTGCCGCTGATGGACCAACGCAACCGCCCATAGCTGCATGCCCTGATCTCACCCTTGGTCAATTCATGGAAGTCCGGCCACATCGTATCGGCGGGCTCCGGCCCACAGGTGAGTATGACCGGTGAGAACTCGCCTTGCTGCAGATTCTTGATGATGCCCATCAGCTGATTATTGGGACCGCACCTTGCCAATGATGAAACGACGTAGGCGATCTTGTGCGGGGCGCATCCCATATCTTTACTCGATGACCTTTTCCAAATTGACGGTGCCAAGTACCATCACGTTGTACAGGAAGGACGTTGCGACGAGCACCATGACCGCTGCAATGGCTACCGGACGGCCGGAGGATGATCCTTTCAACTTGGCGATGACCATGCCGACCAAGATGGGCTTAACATGGACCACATGCGCCATTTCGGAACCGGACTCAGGTTCGCCATCGATAGCGGCCGGTCGCCTTCAGCGAGCACTGTGTTCGACCCCCCGCACCTGCGCATGAACAGACCACCGCTGATACCACACCTGGAACATGAGGATGCACCACAGCTGGGCGCTCCAGTTCCGCAGCCCGGAAAGATGCTCCCGCAACTTGGTCTGCACGATGGCTTCACTGAACATGCCGTGACGAGCCAGTGATTCCTCGCTCAGCAGATCGCACGCCCACTCGCGCAACGGCCCCCGCAGCCAACGGGCCAACGGGATTCCGAATCCCTGCTTCGGACCATCCGTGATCGTGGTGGGCACATAGCGTTCGAGCACCTTCCGCAGGATCCATTTCCCCTTCCCATCGCGCCGCTTCATGCGTTCCGGCAGACGCCAGGAGAAGTCGACAATGCGATGATCGAGCAATGGCACCCGCGTTTCCAGGCTGCTGTGCA
This sequence comes from Planctomycetota bacterium, assembly GCA_031426335.1. Lineage (GTDB taxonomy): Bacteria > Planctomycetota > UBA11346 > UBA11346 > UBA11346 > BOG-1363. Next base: position 1,101 of record JANPLC010000290.1, on the reverse strand, counting down.
TGGCCGCACGATCCACCTTGACCAGGATGTCATCCGGAAGGTAGCTCAATTGATCGGTGTACTGCAGGCGCGACAGCGGGTCCGTGGGCGTGCGCGGGCTGGTTAAGTCGGCGAGAGTTGCGCCCTCCCTGCCCGAGGTGACGACGCCACTGTCCTTCCAGCAGGACACCATATGGAAATAGATCTCATCCGGATCGTCCAATCTCAGCAGCTCCCTGAGCTTGCCGATGCGATCACCGCTTACTCCTCCCAGAACCCCCGCCCAGCGGGCCGGCCGCATGACCAGATCCCACCCCCACACCGGGACGCTTCCCAGCACGCCGCCGAACGCCCTCCGCATCGGGGCGGGGACCCGGCCCATGGTCTTGGACATCGTGAGGAAGCGCTCGTACCGGGTGTACCCCGCGAAGAGTTCGTCGCCTCCATCGCCTGAAAGACACACGGTCACGTGTTTTCTCGCCATGGCGGCAAGGATCGCAGTCGGAATCTGGGACTCATCAGCGAATGGCTCGTCCCACACGGCGCCCAGGCCCTGGACCGACTGCAGCGCATCCGTCATCGAGACGCGTTCGACGCAGTGTTCCGTGCCCAGATGCCGCGCGATCGCAGCCGCCTTGGCCGATTCATCGAACTGCTTGTCGTCGAACCCGATGGTGAAGGTGCGGATGGGTCGCGGTGACAGGCTCTGCATGGTCGCAGCGACCACGCTGGAATCGATGCCACCCGACAGGAAGACCCCGATGGGGACATCGGAGATCATCTGCCCACGGACCGACTCGCGGAGCAGCCCATCCAGCGTCTCCACCGCTTCCCCATCCTGCAGGGGCGGGGCGCTGGACTGATCGACGTCGTTCAACCGCCACCATGCGCGACTGGCGGGAAGAGTCTCCCATCCGTCGATGGGGATCTCCAGGAGATGGCCGGGGCGCAGCTTGGAGATCCCCTTCCAAATCGTCTGCGGCGCCGGGATGTAGCTCCTGCGCACGTATTCGGCGACGGCGTCCCGATCGATCTCGAGCCCGACCGCTCCGACCACGATCGCCTTCAGCTCGGAAGCCGCCCGGAAGGAGTCGCCCACCATGCCGTAGTAGAGCGGCTTCT
>JANPLC010000289.1:0-8723 GCA_031426335.1 Planctomycetota bacterium | reverse complement strand
GTTCGATGGCGATCGCGCGGGCGATGCACAGACGCTGCATCTGACCACCGGACAATCCAAGTGCGCTCTTGCCCAGGCGGTCCTTGACCTCTTCCCACAAGGCGGCGCGACGCAGGCCTTTTTCCACCGCGACATCGAGGTCGGCCTTGCTGTTCTGGCCACCGACGCGCAGGCCGTAGATGACGTTTTCGTAGATCGATTTGGGGAAAGGATTCGATTTCTGGAACACCATGCCGACGCGCTTGCGCAGCGAGGTGACCTCAATCAAAGGATCATAGATGGTATGCCCAGCCATGGTGATATCGCCGGAATGGCGTATCCCGTCGACCAGGTCGTTCATGCGGTTGAAATTGCGCAGCAAGGTCGATTTGCCGCAGCCTGACGGGCCGATGAAGGCGGTGACCTGCTTCTCCGGGATCTCCAAGGAGACGTCGAAGAGGGTCTGCTGGGATCCGTACCAGAAGTTGTACTTCTGGACCGACAGGTAGCCCTTGCCGGAATCCACTGGCTGATTCGTCTGTGGCGTCATGGCGTTGGGTGCTGCGGTGTTGGTGGGGGTCGACATAGGTTGGGTGGCGAGTGCGGTCATGGTGTTAGAACGCCGAGGTGGCGAACCTCCGTCGGATGCGCTCGCGCAGGATGATCGCACCCAGATTGAGTGCCATCACCAAGGCGATGAGGAAGAACGTGGTGGCAAAGACCATCGGTTTTGCCGCTTCCGAATCGGGCGACTGGAAGCCAAGGTCAAAGATGTGGAAGCCCAAGTGCATGAACTTCTGATCGAGGTGGACGAAAGGGTAGAGCCCATCGAGCGGCAGGCTCGGCGCGAGCTTCACCACGCCGACCAGCATGAGGGGAGCCACCTCACCGGCACCGCGTGCCATCGCTAGGATCAGACCGGTCAGGATGCCTGGAATCGCCGCCGGCAGCACCACACGTTGGATGGTCTGCCACTTCGAGGCACCCAGTGCCAGGCTGCCTTCCTTGGCGCCACGCGGGACAGCAGCGATGGATTCTTCGGTGGCAACGATCACCACCGGCACCGTCATCAGTGCCAGGGTCAACGCCGCCCACAGGATGCCACCGGTCCCGAAGGTCGGGGTCGGCAGTTTTTCACTGAAGAACAGCGAGTCGATCGAACCACCGACGATGTAGACGAAGAATCCCAAGCCAAAGACGCCGAAGACGATCGATGGCACACCGGCCAGGTTGTTCACCGCGATGCGTACCGAACGCACCAGCGGTCCCTGACGGGCGTATTCGCGCAGGTAGATGGCCGTGACTACGCCGAAGGGGGTGACCGCCAAGCTCATCAGGATGGTCATGACGAAGGTGCCAAAGATGGCCGGGAAAATACCGCCTTCGGTATTGGCCTCGCGCGGTTTTTCGACCATGAACGACCACAGGTGGGAGAAGAAGGTGCCGACTTGGCCGAACCAGGACAACTCATTCGACCACGTGGTGGAGACCACCATGCCGAAGCTGATGGTGCGTTCTTCGCCGCCGTAGGGGCGGATGACCAGTTGATCGTCCTCCTGCAGGGCACGCAGTTGTTTGGCTTTGGTGTTGAGGACGTCGTAGGCGGCGCGCAATTCGGCGATGCGATTTTTCGTCGCCTGCTCGTCGGCCGGATCTTTGCCCGTGACGGCCTTGAGATGGTATTCGAGCGAGGCGATCTCGCGGTTGATGACGCCGATCTCGCCCTGCTCCAAGGCCAGGATCTCATCACGGCGGTTGGATACCTCGGCAATCAGCTCACCCATGCGAACACGGAAACGCGGATCGGTCGCCGCAATTGGTGTCTCGCCTTTGACCACCAGACGCAGCGGAACCCCGATGGCATTGCCGTATTCCAAGCGCTCGACCAGCAGCGCCTCGGACGGCATCGTCCGTTTGGTGATCGCGGCCGCGTCAATGAAGCGGAAGCCCTGGCCGTAGATGTCCTTATTGCCGGTGAAGAGCTGGTATTCTGCAGCACCCTGTTTGCCCTGGACGCTGCTGGCCTTGAATTGTTCCTTCACCACTTCGCCGGCGATGACCACTTCCTTGCCGTCGATCGACAAGGTGAAGACCTCGATGCGTTTTGGCCAGAAGACCTCGACACCATTAGCAATGATGACCCACAACAGGGTCGCGACCATCAGCAGGCCGATGCCCAGGCCCATGGCAGAGAGCCAGACCATCGGCTCGCCGACCACACCGGTCGACTTAGTTTGTTTGGTGCGCAGGGGGGCGTTCATGTCAGACCGTCTTGTACTTCTCGCGCAGGTGCTGCCGGAGCAGCTCCGCCACGGTATTGATCAGGAAGGTGAGGAGGAAGAGCAGCAGCGCACCAAGGAACAAGGTGCGGAATAGGGTGCTATGCACGGCCGCTTCCGGTAGTTCGACCGCGATGTTGGCCGACAACGTGCGCATACCGTCAAAGATGTTCATGCTCATGATCGCGGTATTTCCGGTGGCCATCACCACGATCATGGTCTCACCGATCGCACGGCCAAACCCGATCATGATGGCCGAGAAGATACCGGCCGACGCCGTCGGCAGCACCACCCGCATGGCGGTCTGCCAGCGGCTGGCACCCAAGGCGAGCGAAGCGGAACGCAGTGCCGGCGGGACGTTCGACATCGCATCTTCGGCGATGGTGAAGATGATCGGAATCACGGCGAAGCCCATCATCACACCGACTACCAGGGAATTGCGCTGTTCGAACGGCAGCCCGGTGGAGTTGCGCCACCACTGGCGGAAATCGCCCTGACCATTGTAGGTAAAGCAGATCGATTCGAGGACCGGACCGAGTGACCAAGCGGCCACGATGCTGACAACCAAGATCGGCAGGTAGTAAAGGTATTCGTACCCAGGACGGATGTGGCTGCGCACTGATGGCGAGGCTTTCGACCAAAAGTAGCCGAACAAAATCGCGCATGTCGGCACCATCAGACCTACCATCAGGATGGACGGGACCTTTTCCTCAATCAGTGGCGCCAGCCAGATAGCGGCCATGAAACCAAGGACCACTGAGGGGAGCGAGGCCATGATCTCGACCACGGGTTTGACGATGGACTTGAACCGCGGATGCATGAATTCTGCGGTATAGAGCGCACCAAGGATGGCGATCGGAAGGGCGAACAACATCGCGTAGAGGGTGCCCTTGAGCGATCCGAGCAGCAGTGGGACCATCGACAGCTTGGCTTCCGAGTCATCCGTACCGGAGGATTGGTAGACATAGTTCGGGGCATCTGAGCCTTCGTACCACACCTTGCCGAACAGTGCCGTCATGCCGGCTTCAGGATGCGGATCGTCGAGGTTGTAGCTGTGCAAGGTGCCCTGGTCATCGAGCAGGAAGATGCGGTGGTACTTGCCACTGATCGCTGAGTGGCTGATGGGGAACTCCAGGTGTTTCTCCCACCGGGTGGTCGTTGAGGTGCCATGCCTCAGCGAGACCTCATTGCCGACGGTCAACAAGAAGCATTTATTGCGAACGCTGGGTGCGAAGGTTTCAGCACCAGCATCCAACTTGGCGAAATCCTTGGTGTGGCCGAATTCGCGGACCTCGCTGCCGGGTTTGACGTACAGACTGAACAGGCGATTGACGCCAGCTGGACTGGTCACAACCAGCGACACATCACCCAGCAGATAGTCGAGCGAGGCGATGGTGGCCGGCTGCTGATCTTCGAATGGGCGGAAAGTCTGACGCAGTTCCAGGCCGTCAGGGCCGTTGAAGAAGTAGAACACCGTCCCGGTGTCGTTGGTGACCACGACGCTGCCGCCGCGCTCATCAACCAGCAGCCGTTGCGGCTTGCCGACGATCTTGCTGGTCAAGTCGATAGGGGTTTCCGCGATCACCTTGGGCGGACCGATCAGGCCCTTCTTTACCGTGAATGGCACGGCGATCACCGCCAGCTTGCCATCGACATCCTGGATGGCGGCAGCCAGCTGATGGCCATCGCGTTCGCCAAAGCCGACCGCCAGCAGGGGTTTGCCTGGGGTGCCGAGGGGGACCGTCAATTCAGATTTGAGTTCGCCAACAATGGTGCGCTCACCCGTCGGCTTGAATTCAGGAGCAAAGGATAAGCGCCGGATAGCGAAACGTCCATCGGCGGTACCAAGGAAAATGCGCTGTCCGCGATGGTCGATATGGCTGGCAGTGACCTGGGCCGCAGACCCTTCACCAAGATCCAGTCCGACCGTACGTGGCGCAGAATCGTCCTGCGGCAGGAAGGTGAGTGAATTGGCCGACAAGACGGCGGGCAGTTCGCCCCATTCGTCACTGATCAGGCCGCGGATCTGTTGCGGAACGACTTCTTTGGGGACCGAGATCGTCTTCAGGGGATCGACATCGGCCGATAAAAACAATGGGAAGACCTGCGCGGCAATAAAAACAAAGATGCCGAACACCGCGATGATCACCGCCATGCCACCGCTGCGGATGAACCAGGTCATACCCCAGTCGATCCACAGCGTCAGAGGTGAGGTCTCAAAGCGCTTGGAATTTGGTTTTACTGCGGCTTGGTCAGTCATGGCTCATCCGTGACCTGCGGGGACAATGCCCCCGCAGGCGCCGGGTTGTTGGTTACGTCGGAATCGATGACCGCGAATTACTTCGACAGGTGACCGATCATCTCGCTGACCGCTTCGGACGGCAGGGGGAAGTAGCCGTCCTTGACGACCATTTCCTGACCAGCCTTCGAGAGCACGAACTTGACGAACTCCAGGGTCAGGGTGTCGAGCGGCTGGCCGGGCTTCTTGTTGACGTAGACCAGCAGGAAGCGCGACAGGGGGTATTCGCCGCTGAGCGCGTGTTCGTAATCCGGGGAGATGAGCTTGTCGGCCTTCTCACCGAGCGGCAGCGCCTTGACGCCCGAGGTGACGTAGCCGATGCCCGAGTAACCGATCGAGGTCAGGTCGCTGGCAACACCCTGGACGACGCCCGACGAACCGGCCTGTTCCTTGACCGTCGCCTTGTAGTCACCCTTGCTCAGGGTGTGCTCTTTGAAGAAGCCGTAGGTGCCCGAGGCGCTGTTGCGGCCGTAGATCGAGATCGGCTTGCCGGCCCATTCGGCCAGACCAGCTTTGTCCCAGGTGTCGATATTCTTGCCGCCGCGCTTGAACGTGCTGCTGAAGATGCTGTCGACCTGCGCCAGGGTCAGACCCTTGATCGGGTTGTCCTTGTGCACGAACACCGCGAGGGCGTCGATCGCGACCTTGATCGCGGTGGGCTTGTAGCCGTACTTCTTCTCGAAGGCGTCCATCTCGTTGGCCTTCATCTCGCGGCTCATCGGCCCGAGCTGGGCGATCGCCTCGGTCAGCGCGGTGGGCGCGGTGCCCGAACCCTTGCCTTCGATCTGGATGTTGACGCTCGGGTAGGCGGCCTGGAAACCTTCAGCCCAGTAGGTCATCAGGTTGTTGAGGGTGTCAGAGCCGACCGAGTTGAGATTGCCGGAGACACCGCTGACCGTGGCGTAGACCGGCAGTTTCTCGTCAACGGACACGGCGGCCTGGATGGTGCCGGTGGTGAAGGAGAAGAGCACGGCCGCAACGGGGGCGGCGAAAGCAGCGCGGATCGGGGAAGTCATGGATGGCGTCCTTTGGTTGGGTTGTGGGCTGGACCGTAGATTGCGCTGTGAAGGAAATGTGAAGACAACGACAAACCCCTAAGGTGCCCAGGGGGCCCTAATTGGGGTCCACAGCAGGTCGAAGTATCGTAAAATAACGATGTTTGACCCAGGCGGGATTGCTCGCCTGGTACGCCCAGGTAGCGTCCCGCCATGCCCGAACGCGAACGCGCCTGTTGTCCTCCGTCAGTGATGGCCGACGGCCCGGTGCCGACCACGGGCGAGGATTTCGAACGCGAACTGTCGACCTTGGCCAAGGCGCTCGGCCATCCCGCCCGAGTGCGCATCCTTCGCCTGCTTGCTGAACACTCTGGCTGCGTGTGTGGCGATATTGTTGATGAGGTCGGCCTTGCCCAATCGACGGTTTCCCAGCACTTAGCGGTGTTGAAGGAGGCGGGCCTGATCCATGGCGAGGTCGCGGGACCGCGGGTGTGTTACTGTTTGGCGCCGGAGATGCTCCGGCGCTTCAAGATGCTGTGCGCGGCGTTGTGAGGTTCAGCGCTTGACGAGCAGCTGACTCCGACAGGATTCAATCGTAATATTACGATTGGATGCCATGGCCACCGGACGTCTCTCCTTTCTCGATCGCTACCTCACCCTGTGGATCTTCATCAGCATGGGCGTGGGACTGTTGCTTGGGCAGACAGCGCCTGGGGTGGGCCAGGCGATCAATGGCCTAGCCATTGGCTCGACTTCCATCCCCATCGCCATCGGCCTGATCCTGATGATGTACCCGCCCTTGGCGAAGGTGCGCTATGAAGCCCTGCCGCGCGTCATGCGTGACTGGCGGGTGCTCGGGCTGTCGTTGGTGCAGAACTGGCTGATTGGCCCCGTGCTGATGTTCGCGCTCGCCGCGTTGTTCCTACATGACCGCCCGGAGTTCATGCACGGCCTCATCCTGGTCGGCTTGGCGCGCTGCATCGCCATGGTCATCGTGTGGAACGATCTGGCCAAGGGTGACACCGATTACTGCGCCGGACTCGTTGCTTTCAATGCGATCTTCCAGGTCTTGTTCTTCGCCGTGTACGCGTGGTTCTTTCTGTTGGTCGCACCGGCTTGGTTCGGCCTGCCCGGCGTCGCGGTCGACGTGACCATGAGCGACATCGCCGTGTCGGTGTTCATCTACCTGGGCATTCCCTTCATCGCCGGCCTGGTGACTCGCCTGGTGCTGGTGAAGGCCAAGGGTCGCGAGTGGTACCAGTCGACGTTTATTCCGCGCATTTCGCCGCTGACGCTGATCGCGCTGCTGTTCACCATCGTGGTGATGTTCGCGTTGCAGGGTAAACAGATCATCGCGGCGCCGTTCGACGTCCTGCGTATCGCCGTACCGCTGCTGCTGTACTTCGGCATCATGTTCCTGGTGTCGTTCTGGATGGCGAAACGCGTCGGCGCGACGTACCCGGTTAGCGCGACGCTGGCGTTCACCGCCGCCGGCAACAATTTCGAACTCGCCATCGCCGTCGCCCTGGGTGCCTTCGGCATCGGCCACGGCGCCGCGTTTGCCGCCGTCATCGGCCCGCTCGCCGAGGTCCCAGCGCTGATCGCCCTGGTGTCGGTGGCCTTCTGGCTGCAACGCCGCTGGTGGCCGGGCAGCGATGTACGCCTGCAATCCGTCGAGACCTGCGCCACGTCGGTGGATGCCGGTGGTTCTGCTTCATCCAAGACCTGCTGACCAGAGGACGTTTCGTTATGACCGCCACCAAGATCCTGTTCCTGTGCACCGGCAATTCATGCCGCAGTCAGATGGCTGAAGCCTGGTGCCGCGCGCTCCATCCTGGTCGCTACGAGGCCTATTCCGCCGGCACCATCGCCAAGGGGCTCAATCCGAAGATGGTGGTGGTGATGAAGGAACTCGGCATCGATCCCACGCTTCATCAATCGTCCAAGACCTTGACCTCGGTCATCGCTGCGGGCGTGCAGCTCGACCTCGTGGTCACGGTGTGCGGCCACGCGCATGAGACCTGTCCGGTATTTCCCGGTGGCAAGACCAAGGTCGTCCACGTCGGTTTCGAAGATCCGCCCGAGTTGGAGAAGACCGCTAAGACTCCCGAAGAAGCCCTCAGTCACTACCGCCGCGTCCGTGATGAGATCCGTGATTTCATCGCCGGTCTTCCGGGCTCGTTGCCAGTTTGAATCACCCTGGGAGAACCGTCATGAGCACCGACCACGACATTCGCACGACCGTCCGCGATCAGTACGGTGCGATGGCCCGCGCCGGTTCGTCCTGCTGTGCACCGGCGTCAGGCTCAGCGACGAATGGATGTTGTGCACCATCCGCTGATCCGACAGCACTCGCCAGCGCAATCGGCTACGATGCGGCTGAACTCGCGAAGATCCTGCCGGACGGGGCAAACCTCGGGCTGTCGTGTGGGAACCCCGGCGCTATCGCCGTACTGAAAACAGGTGAGGTAGTGCTCGACCTCGGCAGTGGCGCTGGTTTTGACGCCTTCCTCTGCGGACCCAAGGTCGGCGCGAGCGGACGGGTCATCGGCGTCGATATGACGCCGGACATGCTGACGCGGGCGCGCACGAACTTGGATGGCTACACCAAGCGCACGGGCCTCACCAATATCGAATTCCGCCTTGGCGAGATCGAGCACCTGCCGATTCCCGACGCCAGCGTCGACGTGGTGATCAGCAACTGCGTGATCAATCTCTCGCCGGACAAACCGCAGGTATGGCGCGAGATCGCCCGCGTGCTCAAGCCTGGCGGTCGTGTCGCCGTCAGTGATATGGTGCTGCTGCAGCCGCTGCCTGAAGGCGTGCGTGCGGCGGTCGAAGCCTACATCGGCTGCATCGCCGGCGCCGCGTTGCGTGATGACCTGCGGCGCATGATGGCGTACGCCGGCCTGCGGAACATCCGCCTGGAACCAAAGGCCGCGTACGTCGCGACACTGACCGCAGGCAACGATCCACTCTACCAACAGGTGCAGGAAGGTTTGCCTGCCGGCACCACGCCGGCGGACTACATCACCAGCATGGATATCGCGGCGGAGAAACCGGCGGCAGGGTGCTGCGCTCCAGGCTGCTGTCCCTGAGCGAAGCGCTTCCCCTGGGGGCGTGGGCGGCCCGCCCGCGCGGTGTGCTCAGGCCAAGGACTGCCCAACGAAC
>JANPLC010000288.1:0-7396 GCA_031426335.1 Planctomycetota bacterium | reverse complement strand
CGCCGGTGATCAGCGTGCTGAAGCGGTGATTGTCGGCGACGAGTTTGCCCACCACCTCGGCGATGACGGCTTCGTCGGCGGTGATCAGATCGCGGCCCAGGGCGTAGAGCAGGAATTGTTCGACCAGGGTGCGGCTGAACTTGGCGCGTTCCTGCCACAGCACCGCGCGCAGGTCGTCGACGCCGGTGACCTTGGTGCCGTTCGGCAGGGTACCGCTGGTGTCGAGTGGACGGTCCTTGGTGCCGCTGCGCCAGGCGCCGACGGCGTCGTAGCCGTCGAGAGCGAAGCCAAGTGGATCCATTTTCTTGTGGCAACTAGCGCACGTCGGATCGCTCACGTGTTGTTCGAGTTGATCGCGGAAGCTCTTGGCAGCGGGGCCGGCGCCAGCGCCGTTTTCTTCGATCGGCTTCACGTCGGCGGGCGGCGGCGGCGGTGGCGTGCCCAGCAGCACCTCCATCACCCATTTGCCGCGCAGCGTTGGGCTGGTGCGGAAGGTATGACTGGTCATCGCCAGCACGCTGCCCATGCCGAGTACGCCGCCGCGATGATGTTCCGGCTTCAGCGCGACCTTGCGCAGCTCCGGACCGCTGACGTCGGGAAGACCGTAGTGTTTCGCCAAATCGTTGTTCACGAAGGTGTAGTCACTCTTCAGCAGGTCGAGCAGGTTGCCGTCGCTGACGCGCAGTTCGTCGACAAAACGCATGGTTTCGTCGTACATCGCCTGACGCAGCTTGGGCGTGAAGGCGGGAAATTGTTGTTCAGTCGGACGCGCGCGGTCGAGGTGGTTGATCTGCAACCACGTGGCGAAGAACCCGTCGCTTAGCGCACGAGCGCGTGGATCGGCGAGCAGGCGTTTGACCTGCGCGGTGAGCACCGCCGGTTGCGTCAACGTGCCCTTGTCGGCCAGCTGCGCGAGTTCGTCGTCCGGCATGGTCGACCACAGCAAGTAGGACAGGCGCGTCGCCAATTCGTGGCCGGTGAGCGGATACCCATCCTTGGCGCCGCGTGTGCCACGATCGGCTTCGACGCGCAGCAGGAAGTTCGGTGACACCAGCGTCGCGGTCAGGCCGAGGCGGATCGCATCTTCAAATGAGCGCGAGCCGGCGACGGTGTCGAACAACTTGAACAAACGCGCGAGTTCATCCGGCGCCGCCGGCCGGCGGTAGGCACGCCGCGCGAAGGTGGTCAGAATCGTGCGCGCGGCGGTTTTCTGCGTCGCGGGCGTGGCACCGGGATCGGCGCAGAACACCGTGCTCCAGGCTTTCTTCTGCGCTGGCGTGGCGTCGCTGCCCGGGGCACGCAGGGCGGCGACCACCTGCGTGGCGGCGCTGTGGTATTTTTCGAACAACAACGGCGAGAGCGTCAGCGTGCCGGCGTAGGTGTCGTAGCCACGTTCGCTGTCGCTCGGCAGGTTGACCAGTTCGGCAGCGTCGAGTTCCACGCCCACCAGATCGCGCACGGTATTGCGGTACTGCGTGCGCGTCAGGCGCCGCAGTGGTGCCGGGCCCGGATCTTTGACCTTGGCGGCGTCGGCGAGCGCGGACATGAGCGTGGTGTCGAGCCAACGGCTCAGCAGTGCGCGGTCGCTGTCCTTCAGCGGCGTCTTGGCCTTGTCGGTTGGCATCTCACGACTGGCGAGTTGTTCGGCGACCTTGCGCCACGTCGGCAGATCACGCCGCACGGCCGATTCGTCGGTGAACATGGCGAGGTCGACGCCGCCCTTGGCCTTCTTGTCGGTATGACATTCCGTGCAGTGGGTCGCTAGCAGCGGCTTGATGTCCTTGGCGAAATCGGCTGCGCCAAGCGGCCGGCCACTGAGCGCCAGTCCGGCCAGCGTCAGGAGAATCAGTGAGCGGGGCGCAGGCATGTCAGTGAAACGCTTCACGAGGCTCCTGTGACGAGCGGGCGGACCTACGCTGTACGTCGCAAAGCGAAGGCCAACAGTTGGTTAGGTAACGGTGAAAGCCCAGGCCCGGAGCTCCGGCCAGGGCGACACATCAGCATACCCGCGATTGTTTAGTCCATGGGCGGGGAATCCCACGGGTTGGTACCAGCGTTGTCAGCCGTCGGCGAGCCGCTGGCGCTGCAGTTTGCCAGTGGCCGTGCGTGGCAGCGTGGCCGCCCAGCGCCACCGCCGCGGGCGCTTGAACCCGGCGAGGTTGCTGGCCAGCCACGCGGCCACGTCATCGTCGCCCGGTGGCTCTCCACGCGCGACCAGCACCGCCGCGACCACCTGGCCCCACTCCACATCGGCGATGCCGTAGACCCCGGCTTCGGCGATCTGCGGATGGCGTTCGAGCTGGGCTTCGACCTCGGCGGGATAGACATTCTCGCCGCCGCTGAGGATCAAGTCGCTGCGCCGACCGTGCACCGTCAGGTAGCCCGCCGCGTCGCACTCGCCGAGGTCCCCGGTACTGAACCAGCCATCGGCTGGCAGGGGCTCGCTTAAGGTCCGTCCGTGTTCGTAGCCGCTGAACAGTGACGGTCCGCGCAGGTGGATCACGCCGTCAACGAGGCGCAGCATCATGCCGGGTAACACTCGGCCAGCGGAGCCGGGATGCGCCGCCGCTTCGTCGGGCAACAACGTACACACCTGGCTGGCGGCCTCGGTCAGGCCATAGGTCTGGCTCGGCGGCAAGCCGAGCGCGGTGGCTCGCGTGATGGTGTCCTGCGCCAACGGCCCGCCACCGGTCAGCAGGCAGCGCAGCGTCGTCGGCCAGCGCCGTTCACCCCGCACCGCGAGCAGACGATGGAGCATGGTCGGCACCACGCTCACGCCGTGCACCTCGCCGCTATCGATCAACGCAGTGGTCACCTCGGCATCAAAACGATCCTGCACCACCACGGTACCTCCGCCGCGTCCGGCGCGCAGGATCACCATCGCGCCACCGATGTGGTCGAGCGGCAAACAACCGAGCCAAGTACTGCCAGGCAGCAAGGCGAGCACCTGCACCGCGCCGTCAGCCGCGTGGCGCAGTGCCGACCACGTCAGACGTGCGGCTTTCGGCGTGCCGCTGGTGCCACTGGTGAACAGCACCAGCGCCGCGTCGTGGTCGTCCAGCGGCGTGACGTCGGTCACCGGCTGATCGGGCAAGTGCTCGGGAATGGCCAGCACCCGGCGCCGTCCAGCGAGCGGATGCGCCGGATCCGCCAGCACGCGATCGACTTCGGCCACGGCGACCTGCGCGTCGAGTTCCTCCGCGGTCAGCCGCCGATTGAGCAGCACGGTGGTCACGCCAGCGAGCGGCAACGCCTGCAGCAGCGCCGCCGTCGCCGGCGAGTTGACGCAGCCGAGGGCGACGCGTTGGCCACGTTCGATGCCAAGCGCACGCAGCCACACCAGTGCGCCGCCGACCCCAGGCAGCAGGTAGGGCCACAACGCCGCCGCTGGATGGCCGGGCAGCAACGCGCGGGGAATAAGCGTCCAACTGGTCATGGGAACCCAGGAGCACCGAGCACCAGCTCGGCAGGTGCACCAAAGATGCCGAGCTGGTGCTCGGCGCTCCCAGGGCTGGCGCCCGTCGTACGTGCCGGTTGCTGCACGGACACCTCAGCCCCTGAGTGAACCAATGCCCAGCCCCGGACTCTCGGGAATGGGGATCAAACCGTTGAGCACCATCAACGGCTGGGCCGTAAGATCTTCGGCGATGAACGTACCGGTGGCGAGTCCATGGGCACGTTCATTGAGACCGATGGCGGCGGCCATGTGCGTGGCATGGGCGCGGCCGACGGAACCTTCGAGTGCGGTGGTGATGACCACGCCCAGGCCGCACGAATGAGCGAGTTCCGCCGCTTGTTTGGTCGGGCGCCAACCGCCCAGGAACATTGGCTTGAGCACCACCACGTCGGCGGCCTGCGCTGAGGCGACACGACCGATGTCAGCGGTGGTGCGGATCGCCTCATCGACCGCGATCTTCAGGCCGCTACGCCGGCGCAGCGTCGCCATGCCCTCCAGGTCGGCGGCGGCCAACGGCTGCTCGCAGAACTCCAGGTTGGCGTCAGCGGCTTCGACGGCGAATTCCAGCGCTTGTTCCAGCGTCCAAGCGCAGTTGGCATCGACGCGTAGTTTGGCGTCGGCACCGATGGCGTCGCGCACGGCGAAAACCCGCTCCACATCGGCGGCGACGCTGGTGGTCGGACCGCCGACCTTGAGTTTGAAACTGGTGAAGCCGATCTTCACCAGCTCCGCCGCGCCAGCGGTGACTTCCTGCAGACTGCCGCCAAGCAGCGCGTTGACCGGCACCGACATCGGCACCGGTGCGCCGGTGGCATCGCCGCTGAGGTAAGTTGCCAATGGCCGTTCGATCTGTTTCGCCGCGAGGTCGAGCAGCGCACCTTCGATCGCCGAACGCGCACACGGTGCACCGCCGAGCATTTTCTCCAACGGACCAAGCGGCGCGTCCGGACGACCGCGATCGAGCCAGTTGAGGATGAACTCACCGGTCAGCGCTTTGAGCACGGTGTTGAACACTTCGCGGCACTGCTCGGGCGTCTCGCTGCCGAAGCCAGCGAGCGGCGCGGCCTCACCCAGGCCGACGCGTCCGGCGCCGTCATCAAGGGCGACGACCCACACGGTGCGCTCGCTGATCGGACCGTGGGCGGTCATCAACGGTGCCGTGAGTTTGAGGTGACGTTTGAGGAGCCTACAGCGCATTGCGGGCGGCGATGATAAGCGCGGCTGTCAGGCACAACCCCGTGATCAGCTCCAAAGCCGCAGAGCGTGCCAGATACCCATTCAGGGCCGGACCATGGGTACGCACCAACCCGGCACACAACAACAGACCACCAACGCCTGCAACCACTGCCGGTAGCCACAGCCAACCGCCGGTTTTTACCGCCACCGTGGCCAAACACGCCGTCGCCGCGCCATGCAGTAGGCAGCAATAGACCCGCGTGACCCGATCGCCCAGCCGCACCGCGAGGGTGCGTTTGCCGACCGTCACATCGGTGGCGATGTCACGCAGGTTGTTGACCGCGATGATGCCGGTGGCCTGCAGGCCGACCGCGCTGGCCACCAGCCACCACGTCGTTGGTAGATCGAACCAGGAGTGCAGCCCGACCTGTCCCTGCGTCCAGTTGGCGATGGCGAAGCCTTTGGCTCCGAGCTGGTCGAAGTAGGCGAGCTGTGCGAGCGCCGGCGCGACCTGCACCCACCCGCTGCCGATCACCGCGACCAAACCGAAGAACAAGAAGACGAAGAGGTCACCGAGTCCGACGTAGGCGAGCGGGAACGGCCCAGCGGTGTAGGCGACCGCGCACACCAGACTGACGACGCCGAGCACCAGGATGATCCAACCACCGAAGGTCGCGAGCCACAGGCCGACCAGGAACGCCAGCAGCAGCACGATCGCCGTGGCGATGAGCATCGCGCGTGGCGTGATCAGTCCGCTCGCGACGGCGCGCTGCGGTCCGATGCGCTCTGTAGTGTCGGCACCCTTCAGTGCATCGAAGGCATCGTTGGCGAAGTTGCAGCCGATCTGAATCAGCAACGCGCCGACGAGGCAACCTATCGCCGCGAGCCAATTGATCGGCACCAGCGTCGCACCGAGTGCGGTGCCGACGAGCACGGGGACGGCGCCCGCGGCCAAGGTTTTCGGACGGGTGGCGAGCAGCCAGGCAGACCAGCGTACTGAATTACCCGTGGTTGGCGCGGGCGCGTTGTGTTGAGATGTATCCAGGTCAGCCATGCGGGCGGGGATTGAAGTGTTCAATGCGTTTCACGCAAGGTGATGGACCAGGACAGCCAGGTTTGGCGTGGTGGTAAACATGTTCCGCGGCGGTAGATCCTGCCGGCTCATCACCGCTCAAGAGGCACCATGAAACCAATTCGCTCACTTTGTGTTTCGGCAACCCTGGGACTACTTCTGGTTGGATGTGTTGGCGGCACGCCAACGACGACACCTGGTCCTGCTAGCAAGCCAGTCATGGTACAGGTGCCGCTGGAGGCGTCCGACTTGGCGCGTGTGTTGGGCATGCGTTTGTATCGTTACCACATCGATCTGGAACCAGGTTGGTACACCACGACCGTATGGATGGAGTCGTGGACCAAAGGAGTGGCAAACCCCGAGAAGGCTGTCTGGGGAACCAGCAGCGGCGAGATTCGCGCTGGGCAACTTCTGCTGCAGGTACCGAACAAAGAATTCCCCCATGCGATCTATGGTATTGATGGTGGTCTGAGCAGAGGACCCCAGCCCGAGCAATTCTGGGTGGAGAACGTCCCGCTCGGCGGCCTAAGCGTAGGAGCAGAGAACAATATCCCCGTGGTGCTCGATCAAGACCTGACGTTGTTTCGGGCGACCGCGAACGAAAACGGGTTCGGCCCCAATTCACGAGACTATTCCACCCATGACCGCGCCTGGGTGGTGAAGGTGCGCTTCACCCGCCAAGCCGATCCTAACGCCAAATAGGCATCACGGCCGCCGCGGAAATTTCGAAAAATCTGGCTTCCGCTTCTCCAGGTAGGCCTGATGGCCCTCCTTGCCTTCTTCGGTCATGTAGAACAGCAGCGTCGCGTTGCCCGCGAGTTCCTGCAATCCCGCCTGACCATCGCAGTCGGCGTTGAAGGCGGACTTCAGGCAGCGCAGCGCCATCGGGCTGTGGTGCATCATCTCCTGGCACATCACCAGGGTCTTCTCTTCCAACTCGGCGAGCGGCCACACTTCATTGACCAGGCCCATGTCGAGCGCCTGCTGCGCGGTGTACTGACGGCAGGTGTACCAGAACTCGCGCGCTTTCTTCTGGCCGACGCAGCGTGACAGGTAACTCGCACCGAAGCCGCCGTCGAAGCTGCCGACCTTGGGGCCGGTTTGGCCGAACTTCGCATTGTCGGCAGCGATCGACAGGTCGCACACCAAGTGCAGCACCTGTCCGCCACCGATCGCCCAACCCGCCACCATCGCCACCACGGGCTTGGGGCACGAACGGATTTCACGTTGCAGATCGAGCACGTTCAGACGCGGAATCTTGTCGCCGTCTTTGCCGCCGACGTAACCGCCGTGGCCGCGCACGCGTTGATCACCGCCGGAGCAGAACGCCTTGTCGCCCGCGCCGGTCAGAATGATCACGCCGACTTCGTCGTCATCGCGCGCGTGTTGCAGTGCGTCGCGCAGTTCCTGCACGGTCTTCGGCGTGAAGGCGTTGTGCACTTCAGGCCGGTTGATGGTGAGCTTGGCAACCTTGCCGCCCTCCAGCTCAGCGTGGTGGTAGAGGATGTCCTCGTACGGGCGATCGATCGCGGTCCAGGTCACGGGCATGGCGGGATTCTCGCAGGGTTAGGGCGGGGGCGCGGAGCGTGCGGAAAACCACGCGCCGTGCCAGTGGCTGTCCCCTGGGAGCGCCGGCTGCCAGCCGGCAGAGTGGGATCACCAGAGACGTCCGTAGCGCGTGAACAGCAGGA
>JANPLC010000287.1:0-4088 GCA_031426335.1 Planctomycetota bacterium | reverse complement strand
AGCGCTGCGATCCTGCGGGCACCGTCACGCTCACCTCGCCCACGCGCAGCGCCGCCGTGCGATTGTCTGCGGGTGCGCGCCTGCCGGCTTTGGTGGCCGCCACGCGGACGACGCCATGAGACGCGCTGCTTTCACCCTCATCGAAGCGCTGGTCGCCATCGTGTTGGTCGCGGTAGTGTTGCCGGTCGCCTTAGCCGCCGTGACGGCATCGCTGCAAGGCGCCAGCGCTGTAGCCAAACAGGACGTTGCTCTGCGCGTCGCGCAATCGCGCCTGGCCACGTTGGTGGCGGACGGCTCGTGGCAGAGCAGCGGTTCGTCCGGCGAGTGCGATCCACGTACGGACGGCGAAGACACCGAGGGCATGCGTTGGCAGATGACCGTCGCGACCTGGCGCGACCAGACCGTACGCACGCTCAAGTTCACCGTTTCGTGGGGCACGACGACCAATCCACGCACCGTCACGCTCACCACGCTGGTGATGCCGCCGCTGACGGGGGATGTATGAATGACATTGCCCCGGTCCGGAAGTCCGGGAGTCCGGAAGTCCGGAAGTCCTCTTCACCCTCATCCGCTGAGCGCACAGCTACATTCGGAACTCTGCGCACACGAGACCTCCGGACCTCCGGACCTCCGGACTTCCGGGCCGGGGCATTTTCTCTGCTCGAAGTCATCCTCGCGCTCGCTATCGTCGCCATGGTCTTGGCGGCCATTGCACCGGCGTTGATCGGCACGTTGCGCGCAGAACGTCAGGCGCGTCGCGTGCTCGAACCGTTGGCGCACGAACAGGTAGCCTTTGCCTTGCTGCGTGATGATCTACTCAGCGCACCGATGCCCAATGGATCTGTGGCGGAGGCTTTCGCCGTGGTGACGGCGTCGGTCGACGGACGGCGTGGCGACACCCTGACGTTGTTCAGTGCGGCTGCGCCGGCCTTGCCACCGCGTATTGCCAAACGTGCTCCGGAGCTTGGCCAGGCGATGATCACGTGGCAGACGCAGGTGTCGGAAGACGGCCGTGGCTTGGCGTGGACGCGCAGCCGTCGCGCTAATCTGCTCGCCACCGGCACTGCCCCAACGCCACAGGCGGAGATCCTGTTGGAGCACCTCGCGGAATTGAAAGTCGAAACGCTCACCGGCACCACCTGGAGCAGCACGTACGACAGCGACGATCAGGGACAGGTGCTGCCACGCGCGGTGCGCATCACCTATGCGCTGCTCGATGAGCGCGGTGAGTCCGGCCCCAAACGCCAAGTGGTGATCGACCTGCCGCAGGTCGCGCTCGATCCGTTGCAGACGGGGGGGACATGAAGAATTGCTCCCGCACGCCGCTCGCTCGAAAGGGCATGGTCTACTTGCTCTCGCTGATCGTCGTGTTGGTGGTGACCACCATCGCGCTGGTGATGGCCAGCGGCGCCGGTCTGCGGTTGCGCGCGCAGGACGATCTGTTGGGCAAGACGGCGGCACGGCACGCCGCGCTCGGCGTGTTGCGGGCGGTGGTGAATGATCTGTCGACCGCTCAGACCAGCGGTCAGCAACCGTCGTTGCTGACGGTACTGCCCGACGGCGAAACCGTCGGTGATTGTCGCGTAGTGTTGATTGGCCGAGATCCCACCGGACAGAAATTGCAGTTCGGGCTGATTCCGGAATGCGGCCGCATCAGCTTGGGTGCGCTTACCGACACCAGTGTGCCGCAGGCCTTGCGCGACAATTTGCGCGCGGCGCTGAGCGCGTTGCCCGGCATGAGCACGGAGATCACCGCAGCGATCGTCGATTGGGGTGATGCGGATGATGAGCCGGATGCAGACGGCGGCGCCGAGCGCAGTGACAGTGCTTATCAAGGCGCGACTGTGCCGTACGCACCGCGCAACGGACGGTTCGAAACGCTTGATGAACTGCGCTTGGTGCGCGGTGTGACCGATACGTTGTTCTTCGGCGAGGACCTCAACACCAACGGCAAGCTCGACCCAGGTGAAGACGCCAACGGAAATGGGCGGCTTGATCCCGGTCTGCGTGAGCTGCTGACGCTGGAAGCACGCGAGCCGGGTACCACCTCCGGCGGTGATCCCCTGAGCAACGTCAACAGTGCCGCTGAACGCACGGCGCTCTTCACCGATCTTTTTGGTGGCGAACGTGCGACGCAACTGGCGCAAGAGGCCAGCGCGGCGCAGGTCAGCAACGGCGGCCCCTTCATCAATCGCCTGCATTTCCTCGCCAGCCTCGACGACCTCAGCGACAGTGACGTCGCTGCGCTGTGGCCACGGTTGATGGTGCGCGTCGGTGGTGGTGGAGGTGGTGCGCAGGACCCAGTCGGTCGTGTCGGGCTGATTGATGCGTGGTCGTGCCATGAAACCGTGCTGGTCGCGCTGGTCGGTACTGACATCGCCGGACGCATCATGAGTGCGCGCCCAACCACCATGCCGACCAGTCCGGCGTGGCTGGTGCAGGTGCTCTCGCCAGCGGACGCCATCATTGCCGGCATGGTACTGACTTCCGGCGGCTACCAGTTCCGCGCCGACGTGGTTGCGGTCTCCGGCGATGGTGCTGGCTGGGTGCGCCTGGAGGCCCATATCGATTGCTCCACCGGTTACCCCAGGGTCACTGCCTTACGTTCAGCTGACGCGCTTGGGTGGCCCTTTCCCGGTGTAACGCGCGAAAAATTACGTCGTGCCGGTGGCCCCGACCAGCTTGCCTCCCTTTTGACCAGTGACCGGAACTGACATGTTCATGAACCGCCTTCGCCTGCTCGACGGGCCTGCGACCTTGCGCTGGGATGGACGTGCGCTGCACGGCGCCACGACCAGCCGTGGCGTCGTGGTGGAGGTGCCGGCGCGTTTTGTGTCATTCCGTTTGGAGGACTTGCCGCCCGCCGCTGAGCCTGCGCTCAAGGCCGCTGCGCGGATGCGGGCCGAACGCGCTTTCGGTCCCCTGGGACCAGTGGTGATTGAAGCCTTGTTGCCGCCCGCCGATCAGGGGCGTTGCCATGCGTTGCTGATGGCGTTGCCGAAGACCACGTGCGATGCCATTCGCCAAGCGGCGATCGCGCAGGGTCACGTGGTCAATGTCATTCGCGTCGCGGAACTGGCGGTCGACATTCCGCGTGGTGGCGTGGTGAGCGTTGCTGGCGAGGCCTGCTTGGTGGCGTTGCAACACGGCCAGGTGCGCAGCATCGCGGCGCTCGGCTCGGCGTCGTCGGCGGGGTTCGCCACGCTGTTGACGCGTGAACGCCTGCGCCTGGGGGTGGCTGAGGACGCTGCCGGTGCGCCGGCGCCCGGACTCGAACTCGATTTTTTGCATCCGACGTTGCTCGCTCCTCCGGCGCTGTTGACGCGTCCTGGCGTGCGTCTCGGTCTGCTCGCGGCTGGCGTGCTGCTGGTGCTGGCAGCGGCGCTTGGTCTGACGGTGTTCGACACGCTCGCTGCGCGCAGCGAGGCGCAGGCCGAAGCCGCCAAGCTGCGGCCACTCGCTGCTGCCCTCGCGCTGCGCCGCGCGGACTTGAAAGAAGTCGCGCCCTGGCTCGACGCTCGTCCGTCGCTGGCGCCGGGCCTGCATGTGTTGGCCAAAGCCCTGCCGGACGGCAATTCCGACGATCAAGTCCGCCTAGTGCGCGTGCGTCAGGTCGATGGCGAAGACACCATGGTCGAAGGCAGCGCCGGCGATCGCGCGCAAATGGTCTCGTACCTCGAACGCCTGCGCCGCGATCAACGCGTGGTGTTCGCCGAAATCCGTTCCAGCCGCAGTCCAAGCAAGGAATCGAAGTCGGTGGTGTTTGAGCTGGTGATGCGACTTGGGGAAGGGTCCGGAAGTCCGGAGGTCCGGAGGTCCGGAAGTCCTTCGGATCCGGAGCCGGCGGAGAATGCGCCAGCAACTCCAGCTGCGGAACCGAAGACAACCAACCAGGTGACGAAGCCACCAGCAGCGAACGCCGAATCCACGAGACCTCCGGACCTCCGGACCTCCGGACTTCCGGACCGTGGCAATCTCGGTTCCACAAGACTTCCGGACCTCCGGACCTCCGGACTTCCGGACGGGGGCAATCATGCAGCAGCGTGAACGCCTCCTCGCCGGTGCCGTCGCGTTGTTGGTCGGCGGTT
>JANPLC010000286.1:0-3324 GCA_031426335.1 Planctomycetota bacterium | reverse complement strand
GATCGTTTGTGGCTTTTTTACCAGGGTCGTTCGCCGGTTGTAAACCGGCGGTCCCGGGGGTCGCCACCGCGCTCACCGTCGGTACCTGATCATTGCGCCGCCCGTGCGAGCAACGGGGTTCCGCCCTTGAGCCATTGCCTCACACCGCAGAATCCCCGCCCGCATGTCTGTCCCCCCTTTCATCCGTGAGCCTGGTCTGGCGTTGGCGATCACCGGCCTCGGCTGTGTCGGAGCACCAGGGCGCGGACTGGAGGCACAACGTTCCGCGCTGACCGCTGGAACCTGTGGCCTGCGGATTGTCGCTGATGCGCGTTTGCCGCTGACGCATCACGTTCCCACCGGCGTGGTCGATCTGCGCCTGCCGCCATTGCCGTGTCGCACCACGGCGTTGGCGTACGCCGCGGCGCAGGACGCCCTGCGTTCAGCAAATCTTCCGCCCGCCGCGCGTAGCGACGTCGCAGTGGTGGTCGGCACCTGCACCGGCGGCATGCCGGAAAGCGAAGCGGTGTTTCTGCGCGACGGCGATCAGGTGATCTCGGAGATCTACCGTCGCCAACATCCGCACCGCACGACGCAGGCATTGGCGCGCCTGCTTGGTTGTCATGGTCCGCAAGGCACCCACGCCCTCGCCTGCGCGAGTGCCGCCGCCGCGATCATCGAAGCGATGGAACTGGTGCGCAGCGGCGCTTGCCCCGCCGCGCTCGCGGTTGGTGCTGATGCGCTGACGCGCGTGACCATGGCGGGGTTCACCAGTTTGATGCTGGTCGATCCGCAGGGGTGCCGGCCACTGACTGCCGAACGCAGCGGCATGAGTCTCGGCGAAGGCGCAGCCGCGATCCTGATCGAACATCCGGAGCATGCGCGCAAACGCGGTGCTCGTCCGCTCGCCAGTCTCCTGGGCTGGGGCGAACATCCGGATGCGCACCACCTCACCGCACCGGAACCCGGCGGCGTACAACTGGAACGCGCGATCAACGATGCGTTGGCGGATGCGGGCGTTGCGCGCAGTGCGATTGGTTACGTCAACGCGCACGGCACCGGCACGCGCGACAACGATCTGGTCGAGACCTCGACGCTGGCTCGGTTGTTCGGCGCGATCCCCACGGCGTCGGCAAAACGCACCTACGGCCACACCATGGGCGCGGCAGCAGCCGTCGAGGCCGTGGCGTGTTGCCTCGCCATCGTCGATCAACGGTTGTGGGCCAGCGCCGGCTCTGCCGATGGCACACCGATGCCGGGCGTTGAAGTCGTGCGCCAGACCCGCAGCGGTGCGCTCGACGTGGTGTTGTCGACCACGCTCGCTTTCGGCGGCGTGAACGCGTGCTTGGCATTCGGAAAGGGCGAACGATGCGCCTGAGCCGTTACGCCCGCGCCATTCCCGGCAATGCGACGGAAGGGGACGCGTGGCCAACGTGGGTCGCTGCCGGTGCGCGTCGGCGATTTGATCCGCTCACACGTCTCGCCTGCGCGGCGGTCGATCGCCTACTCCAGCAGGGCGGCGATCTGCATCCGGATACGGCCGTACTGGTCGCCACCAGTTACGGCGCGGTGGAATCGACTTTCAAATTCGCCCAGAGCATCAGCGCTTATGGCGATGCCGGTGGCAGTCCGACGCCGTTCACCACCTCGGTACACAATTCCTGTGCCGCGGCGATCGGTGAACTTCTGCGCTTGCGTGGGCCGACGACGACGATTTCTCAAGGAGCGACCGGGCCCCTCGCTGCGCTGCGTTTTGCGCATCGATTGGTCGAGACCGGCCGTGCGCCTGCAGCGCTGGTGTTAGCAGGTGAACGCCACAACGACTGGAGCCGGCGCGTGGTGACCCAACTCAGCGGAGCACATTGGCCGATCGGGGATGGGATGGTCGGTTGTGTGGTGGAAGCGGGAGAAGGACCGGGACGTTCGTTGTCATTACGAGCGACGGCATCGGCAGGTCGCTGTCTGACCGGCGGGCCACTCACCGACGAGGAGACCCGAGTGATCGGAGCGAATGCAATCGTTGCAGCAGATCGCCTGGGAGCATGGTGGCCGGGATGCGGGCTCGCTGGCCTGGAGTGGCGTACTGATGAGGCCGTCATCATCACCGAGGTTGATGGCCTCCACCGTCAACAGGTATCGCTCGGGCCACACCGCTGAACTCAGCGATGCATCCGCTTCCAGATGGTATCCAACACCCGCGCCGTCCCAATCGAGTTGGATGCCGGGATGAGCGGCTTCACCCGTCCAGCGATGACATCGGCCATATGGTCCGCTTCGATGGTGAAGATCCACCCGCCATTACGAACCACGACCTCCTTCGCTTTCTTGCCGGTCATCTGCACGGTGATCACCGCGCGTTTTTGATCCGGCCACCACGGGCTGGCAATGTGCAGGCGGCCTTTGGCGCCAATGACCTCGATAAAATTCGTCGGGATACTGTGGAAACCGACGTCGAAGTGGGCGAGGACTCCAGATGAGAACTTCAGCACACCGGCGCAGGCGCGATCAACGCCCGTAGCGGGATCGATGCTCCACGCGGCGTCGATGGTCGTGGGTTCCTCGCCAGCGATCATGCGACTGGCGTTGATGCAGTAGCCGCCGACGTCGTAGAGTGAACCGCCACGCATGTTCGGATCGATACGCACGTTGGCGCCAGTGATCGGCAGCACGCTGAGGTCGAAGGTGAACGCCGTACGAATGCAGCGCAGGTCACCGATGATGCCTTTGGCGAGCAACTCCTGAAGCTTCTGCGTCTGCGGATGGACGCGGTACATGAAGGCTTCCAGCAGGACGACGCCTTTTTTATCGGCGGCGCTGACCATGCGTTGGCATTCCGCGGCGGTGACGCCCATGGGCTTTTCGCACAGCACGTGTTTGCCGGCTTTGATCGCCGCGAGCGTGTTAGCGCAATGGCTGGGGTGCGGCGTGGAAATGTAGACCACGTCGATGTCGGGATCCGCCAGCAGGTCGGCGTAGGTGCCGTAGGCCTTGGCGATGCGGTGTTTCTTGGCGAATGATTTTGCACGATCGCTGGTGCGACTGGCGACTGCCCGCAGGCGACCATGGCGGGACTTGGCCAGCGCTTCGGCGAAGACGCCGGCGATCCAGCCGGTGCCGATGATGCCCCAGCGGAGTGGTTTTTTCGTGCGCATGGGCGGGACGGTAGGGCAGCGACGGAAATACCAACTCGTACCTGCTGACCACGCCGCGCCCTGGGAGCGCGGCCTTCACTGAGGGCCGCGACACAACCCACATATAAACAAAACCCAACCCATAGGGGGACAAGGCGGCGCAGACAGAAGTACGCGCCCCCCCCACGGGCCCCCCCCCAAACGGGGGCCCACC
>JANPLC010000285.1:0-4565 GCA_031426335.1 Planctomycetota bacterium | reverse complement strand
ATCCGCCCCAGGATGGTCAGGGCCTGCGACAACGGCATGGCTTTCTTGTACGGACGGTCGCCGGCGGTCAGGGCCTCGAAGACGTCGGCGATGCCCATGACCCGCGCCTGGACCGACATCTGCTCGCGTTTGAGGCCCTTGGGGTAGCCCTTGCCGTCCATGCGTTCGTGATGGCCGCCAGCGAACTCCGGAATGCGCCGCAAATGCTTGGGGTAGGGCAACGCCTCCAGCATCTTGATGGTGGCGACGATGTGGTGGTTGATGATGCCGCGTTCTTCCGGCGTCAGCGTGCCCTTGGCGATGGTCAGGTGTTTCACCTCATCCGCGCTGAGGATCGGCTGGATGGTGCCATCGGCCGCGCTCCATGTGCGAGCCGCGATGTCGCGCACTCGCTGCTGGTCCTCCGGGCGCATGGCCTCGCCGCCGAAGTTGATCCGGCGCAGAAAAACGAGGTCCTGGTCAAGACGGCTGCACTCGGCGACGAAGGCGGCCTCGGCCGCGCTTCGCTCTCCACCGGCGACGATGGTCCGCAACATGGTGATCTCGGCATCGCGCTTGAGTGCGAGGAACCGGGTTTCCACCAGGATGATGCGGTCATGCAGGGCCGAGAGCTTGGTGGCTTTGTCCATCACCCATTCGGGCGTGGTGATCTTGCCACAATCGTGGATCCAACCCGCCAAGCGCAGCTCCAGGCGATCGGCGTCACTCATGGTGAAACCCTTGAGCGGACCGCGGCCACATTTGGCCGTGGCGTCAGCCAGCATCATGGTCAGCTCGGGGACGCGCCGGCAGTGACCGCCGGTGTAAGGTGATTTTTCATCGATGGCGGTGGCGATCAGGCGGATGAAGGATTCCAGCAGGTCCTGCATGCCATCGATCAGTTGGTGTTTGGTCAGCGCGGTGGCGGCTTGCGATGCCAAGCTCTCCGCCAAGCGCTGGTCGGTTTCGCTGAATGGCACCACCGTCCCGAGTTCATCGCGGGCATTGAGCAATTGCAGAACACCGATGATTTCGGCCTCGTGATTGCACAACGGCACAGTCAGGAACGAGATCGATTTATAGCCGGTGCGCTGATCGAAGGCCCGGGTGCCAGAAAAATCGAAGCCCTGGGCGTGGTAGGCATCGGGGATATTGACGGTGACGCCGTCGAGTACCGAACACGCCACCACCGAACTGCGGTTGGGTGTGCCGTCGGGCAAATGCAGTGGGATGCCCTTGAACGGGATCTGCTTGCCGCTGGTGCCACCCATCCACAGCCCGAGGGAATCCGAGCGCAGGATCTCGAAGCGCAGTTCGTCGCCCTCGCCGAGCGAGTAGATCGTGCCGCCGTCGGCGTTGGTGATGTCCTTGGCGCCAAGCAGGATCTGCTCCAACAACTTCACCGGATCACGTTCAGCCGACAACGCGATGCCGATGGTGTTCAGCCGCTCGATTCGTTTGGTGAAAGCGTCGGGCCCTGGGGACATGGGGAGGAAGCTAAGCGGAATGCCACGGTCCGGAAGTCCGGAAGTCCGGGGTCCGGAAGTCTCGTGGGATCCGGTCGGCTGTTGCACGCTGTGGCTCTTGCGGTCCAGACACGGTCGAATCCAACCACGACGCCTGCGATATAGACTTCCGGAGTTCCGGAGTTCCGGAGTTCCGGACTTCCGGACCACCTCAGCCCGTCTAGAAAGCGCGTCATGAATTTTTTCGTTCGCGGTGACCTCAACGGATTCTTCGGGCCGCATCCGGCAGCTACATCCATGGCCCCTGCGCCCTGGAACAGGGTTTCATCTTCACCGCCATGGTCTTTGCCGCCATCACCGTGCACCTGATCGAACGTCGTTTCATTTCGGCCGCGGTATGGTGTCTCTTGGCGATGTGCCCGTCAGTCCCGGGTGTGCGCTGCAGTCGGAGAGGAGATTTCCGCACCACGAGACTTCCGGACCCCCGACTTCTGGACGGTGGCAATCACCAGCGCATGTGCACGCCCATGTGGAAGAAGCCCCCGGTTGGACCATCCGCGCCAATGGTGGCCAAGGCGACGCTCGATTTGGCGCCATCGACGATCTCCATGGGCGCGCTCTCGCCACCCATGTCGGTTTTCACCCAACCCGGATGGACGCAGTTGACCTTGATCGGCGTGTCGGCGAGGGCTTGAGCCAGTTCGACGGTGAACAGGTTCACAGCCGCCTTTGAGGTGTCGTATGCCGGGAATCGATTGCCGTGGATTGGCGAGTTGCGGTCCGCGTGCTCGGCTATTGAGCCAAGGATGCTGGTGAGGTTGACGATGCGCCCGGCGGTGGACTTGCGCAGTAGCGGCAGAAACGCCTGCGTCACGCTCACGAGGCCAAAGAAGTTGGTCTCGAAGACGCGACGGAAGTCCGCCACTGAGGTGGTGGTCGGGCCGGTATCCGCCGCGTAGTCGAGGATGCCGGCGTTGTTGATCAGGATGTCGAGGTGGCCGTGGCGGCCTTCGACCTCCTTGACCGCAGCGACGACGGAAGCCTGGTCGGTCACATCGATGGCGACGGCTGCCGCACTGATGCCTTCAGCAGTGAGTTTCTTCACCGCTTCAGCGCCGCGCGCTGCGTCGCGCGCACCAATGATGACGTGGATGCCGCGTTTGCCGAGTTGACGGGCGGTTTCGAGGCCGATGCCTTTATTGGCGCCGGTGATGAGGGCGATTGTGGCAGACATGGGAACTCCTGGGATGGGGCGTGAGCTTCGTCGCATCCCGTAGCCAACGGGAGTGTTTTCCTCCCAGGTCGCACGCGGGCGATGTCAGGCCTGCGTGTCGATCTCGGCTTCGCCACCCTCCACCTCGGTCAAGATGGCCAGCAATTCCTGAACACAGACGAAACATCCGGAATTGCAGCAGCGCAACCGCGCACGGTCTTCCACGCCATCGAGCAGACGTTCGATACGCAGGCGCAACACCGGCGAGTAGTTGCGTTTGGCCAGGGCCTGATCGATGCGAGCGGCGCGATCCATCGACCAGCGATCTACCACGACCATTCCTGCCCGCCATGGCTCAGGCGGTCAACATGGGTGTCTGCACGTGCGACAGTCCGCGGCAGACTCTTCACCCATCGCAGTGTGACCTTGCGATGATGCGGCGCAGCGGACACTGCTGCCATGACTCCTGCCCGTCTACGTCTGGTCATCATTCTTGGCGCATCCGTACTCGCGCTCTGCTGGTTTTTGTGGTGGAGCAGCACCAGCGTCCAGGCCGAGCGCACCTTTGCCGGACTGAAATCCGCGATCGAACAGGGCCGTGCCGGTGGCGTGCTCGACAACCTGCATCCGCAGTACGACATCAAAGCCTCCTGGCCGACGCAACTCGGCGGTGACGGGTCGGAGATGGTCAACAACGGCACCATGCGCCTGCTGGTACAACGCGGCTTGACCTCGCTGTTCCAACTCCAGAGCGCCGATCCGTTCGTCTTCCGTTACTCCGTCACCAGCGTCGAGGCACAGGACGACAACACCGTAGCGGTGACCGTCACCATCGACCTGT
This sequence comes from Planctomycetota bacterium, assembly GCA_031426335.1. GTDB lineage: Bacteria > Planctomycetota > UBA11346 > UBA11346 > UBA11346 > BOG-1363. Next base: position 1,066 of record JANPLC010000285.1, on the reverse strand, counting down.
CGACCACCTCCGGACACCGGCCACTGACCTTCACGCCGTCGTTGACCAACCAGCGCTTCGTGCTGGCACAAGACGGTTGGTGGCCGGCTCTGTACATCCGCAGCCACGCGCCCTTCAACGTGAGCTACTGAGCCGGCCTCGCCAACGCCATCAGGCGTGGTGGTACGGCGACCCGGCGAGGATGCTCGCTGCGCGGTAGAGTTGCTCAATCAGCAGCAAATGCGCGAGCTGATGTGGCAAGGTCAGCGCGCTGAGTGCGATCGACACATCCGCGGAGGCCTTGGTCGGTGCATGCGGGCCATACGCATCGCCAACCAGGAACGCGACCTCGCCGTGCGCCATGGTCCATTTGCGCAGGAGTTTGGACAACTGCTCACTCGTCGGCGTTTCACCGCGTTCGTCGAGCAGGACCTTCCACCGGCTGGAGGACGGCCACAGGACGTGGTCGCCCTTGGGTTCCTTCTCCACCACCGTGAGCGATCCGTAGCGCTGGAAGCGTTTGAGAAACTCGGCGCGCAGTTCTAGGACATTGGCGTCCTTGATCTTGCCTTGTTGGACAACGACTAGGCGCATCGGATCGCAACCGGAGCAGATTTTTCAACACGAAGACACGAAGACACGAAGGAAGAAGAATCACCCCTTCGTGTCTTCGTGTCTTCGTGTTGAAAAATCCCGTGCGTCATATTACTCGTCGCCGTCATCATCGCCACGTTTGCCGTCGTTCTTGGTGCGCCGCGCGAAGTAGCGTTCGCGGAACGCATCACGCCACGCCGGGAAACGATCTTCGTCGATGGCCAAGCGGATCGCGCGCATCAGATCCTGATAAAAATGCAGGTTATGGATCGTCATCAGGGTCTCGCCCAAGGGCTCGCTGGCGAAGCTCAGGTGCCGCAGGTACGCACGGCTGTAACCGCCCATGCCCTCCGTTCCGCCGGAACAGGTGTAACAGGTACACGTCGTGTCGATGGCGTAGCGATCCTTGCGGAACTTCTTGTCCTGGATGCGCATCTTGCCATCCCAGGTGAAGACCGTTCCTTCACGCGCATACCGCGTTGGGATCACGCAG
>JANPLC010000284.1:0-11348 GCA_031426335.1 Planctomycetota bacterium | reverse complement strand
ACGCCGTTCGGCATCGTCCAACGCCGCCCAGCGCGCGAGCGGTTCGAACTCCTGCAATCCCAATTCTGGATTCAAGGCCTGCTGCAGGCGCAGCAGATCGGCCACCGTGGCGCACAGACGACTACGATCGAGCGCACTGCGCCGGACGGTCGCTTGTCCCCCTGCGGGCAGGACCTGCGCGCGACGCTGCAGCACCAGGTGTTGATCGACTGGTAAGCCGTCCATCAGGCGGCGTTCACGTAGTGCCAAGGTCGTACGCGGCAACGTCGCGATGGTGTTGACCGTGCGCGTCGCATCGCACACCTGGACCAACAGCCCACGGCTGTCACCGAGTTGCGCCGCGTTCAGCACCACCGCGCCATTGGCGTCCGGTACCAAGTTGGCCAGCACCACACCTGGGCCGGCGAGGAAGTCGATCACGGTGCCATGATCCCTGGCGAATTGCTGCGCGTTCATGCCGCCGCCAGCTGACAAAGACCGGCGCTTCCCGCCGCCGGAACGATCACCAAGCATGCTCGCGCTGCGGTCACCAGCACCGACCGCGGCGAACGTGTCATCAACCCACGGATTGAGCACCAAGCCCGGCCGCTCCAACATCACCCCAGGCAGTCGCGGAGCAGTGGCGCGAGCCAGGATGTAGCCCATCTCCGGGTCGAGTGCATGACCCTGCCGGTAACTCGACCGCAACCACGGACGTGGCCAGGTCCAATCAAACGGAGATTTCTCTCCGGTAAAAGACGCCACCCGCGCAGGGTGGAAACGTAGGCCCATAACGTGAACACGCGTCGACGCTGTCCGTCCGACCACCTGGATGCGTACGCCCTCACCCTGGGGCAGGACACCGACACCGAGGTGATTCGAAGGCCAGATCCGTTCGATCGTTGTCGAGGTCGTTATGTGGGCCCCGTGGATGGTTCCCGCAATCACCCGCACACTCGTGTTTCCACCGGGAGTACACAATTGGTAACGACCAACCGGCAAGGACGGCGCCACCAGGACCGGCACACCGTGATCATCTTCCAAACGTGTCAGGGCTGAAGCATCCTCGGCGAAGGCGCCTCCATCACCACGCAGCAACCACCAGTCACGTTCCCCAGCAACTGTATGCCGCCAGGTTGCTGGCAGACGAAGTTCCTGTCCCACAGGCAGCACGGAAGATGCGCTCACGTACCGTTGGGGATACAACTCCCACCGACGTTCCAGCATGCGTGGCGACACCGGAACCCCATCGTATCCGTAACGCGCCAGACGTGGCGGCAGCCAACGCACCTGAGTGAAATCATCGAGCGCCCCCAGGTGCACCCGCCCGGTCGCATCGGTAGCGAAGCTGACGACCAGCGGATCATGCAGCAACCGGTGCGACAACGACAGTTCCAGTGGCTCATCAACTAATGGTTCGCCGGCGCGACCAAGCAAAGCGAGCGACCAACCAGCGGGCCCGGATTCCAGATAGGCATCGTACAACCGACCGGAGTCGAGGTCGCCGTTCAGGTGCGTGGTAGTTTCGGCACTCAGCTTTTCATCTTGGTTGCGTGCCACATTGCGCACGGTCGCCCGCAGCGTGGTCTGGACCGAGGTGACGCCCTCATCACAGGGAAACGTCACGCGCCATTCCGCCAGCGCCGGATCTCCCATTGGCGTGACGGTGGTGACCCGACGCATGCCCGTCAGGGTCTTGGTGGCGATGTCGATCTGCACATCGCGCGCGTGGCTGAATGGCATGGTGGTGCCGCACAGCGCCAGTTGTGGACGCAACACCATGGTCGCTTGGCCACCAGCAATGAGCTGTTCGCGATCGAGCATCTCCCCAGGATTCACCGACCAGTTTTCCGTCCGCCGATCTTTTTTCACCCGAGCGGCACGACCACCGCCACTGATCACCAGCGTGTCGCTGCGGTGCTCGACCACGAACGGCAGACGCACGCTGCCGTCCGCGCCGGCATTGAAACGCTGGTCGCCGATCCACACCACGGCATCACGCACCGGTCGATCAGCCTCATCAAGCACATGGATATGTTCGCCATCAATCTGCGTCGTGGTACTGAACGACAAGGCGCCTTTGTGCAACAAGGCCCGTGCAACTTGGCCACCACCGACCAGTTCGACCACCCACAGCCCAGAACCGGCACATTCCGGCAGGGCGAGCATTTCACGATGACGGATGATCGGCGGCTGGGCGAAGGTCAGCAGACGCTCATGGGTCGGCACCACACCGGCCAAATCGATGTCGGTGCTCGGCTCCGCCGTGGTCTGTCGGTAAAGATTCACGGCGTCGAGCGCGAAGATGCGCACCCGCAGGGTCGGAATCTGTTTCAGTATCAATGGCAGCACCACCGCTGCCTCACCGGCGAAGCGCAACGGCACATCGCGAGCAAAACGCAGTTCGACCCGGTTCTGCAACGCACGACCGAACTCGGCATCGCTCGGACGCGTGAGCCAGGTGGCGGCCTCACCGACACCGCCCAACAGCTTGGCCTCGATGAACTGCTGGCGCAGACGTTCGTCATCACCCAGACCGGCCAGACCGCTTATATCCGGTGCAGCGATAAACGCCGCCGCTATCGCTTCATCAAGCAACGCCGGCGCATCCGCGATATCTTCCAAGCCGGAGGCCTTGAGCAGCCGGTTGCTCGGCGGGACTGCTTGGGCCCCGCCCTTACCGTCCTTGCCGTCGACCGGCACGTCGACCGGGCCGGACGTGATCGGCCGCGCCAACACCGCAGCGACATCAGCGATGGTCACCCGACCAGCACGCACCTGTTCTTGTAAGTAATGGAGCGCGAGGAATGCCTGCAACGGTTCCGCGACGGCCGGCAAGGGGACCGCGAACTGCCGCAGCTCGGTGAGCCAAGCCTGACGCAGTCCAGCGTCCACCGCGAGTTGGTTCAGATCCATCCGGCTGCGCCGTGCGAGAATGCTGGTCTCGATATAGTCAATGTCCTCCACCACCTGCGGACGCGCAGCACGCACCGCGTCGAGTTGGGCAATGGTGAGGCGCTCGTGCAGGTCACAGCTGCCAAAATCACCGCCGGGGGCCGCCAAATCCGCGAGGATCACCTCAATCGCTCCAGGAAAGAGCGGATGACTGAGCTTCTGCAAGGCCGCGCGCCGCTGGCCATCATCCTTCACCTGAGCGATGCGCTGCTGCAAGCCAGCGATGCTCCAGCCGTCGATCCGTCCATTCGCTTCCGCTTTGGCAATGAGCGCCTCGGGGGCGTAGCGCTTGGCGTCGAACACGCTCGGCAGCCGTAGCGATTGCGCCTGCACCGGCGCAGGTGCGGCGCTGACCTGCAGATCAAGCCCAGCCTCCTCAGCCAGACGCTGCGCACCCGTGACCGCATCGCGATCGACCCACAACACCGCCTGACGCAAACGGATGCGTTCGAATCGCGACGTGTCTGCGTCGATTTCCTGCCAACGCTCTAACAGCACATCGACCTCAGCGAGTTTTCCCTGGTGCTGCCAGAGCAGGCAGCGGTAGTAAAAATGTTCGTCGGTTCCAGGGACCAGGCTGGCAACCACCACCTCGCGATCGTCGGCCAGAGCGAAGCGTTCGGCGAGTTCGGTGGCGGTTTCGGCGTGCAGCGCCGGGAGGGCAAACAACGACACCGCAAGCAGGGTGAGGAAACGACGCATAGGAGTGCCTCCGCAGACCCGCCAACGGAACGTGGCGGTAACACAACGTCAACGCGGGGATTGAGAGAGGGTTCGCGGTGGGTGAGGAGCAGATGTGACGGAGTGCGTCACTGGCGAACGACAAACGTCACCCTAAATCCGGCGATCGAAGAAGGGATTTTTCAACGCGAAGGCGCGAAGACGCGAAGAATCCTGGGTGATTGCGACCAATGGATTTTTCCCTTCGTCACCTGGGCGGTGAAAGTCTGCCGGTATTCAACCCTTTGCGCCTCAGCCTTCGCGTTGAAAAATCGGTTCTACTGCCGGATGTAGGGTCAATCGGCGGTGAGCACTGGTGGCCAATAGCTGGCCAGTAGGCAATAGCCGGTGGCCGTTGGTCTACTTGGCGAAGAACCACACCGCCGCGATCAGCAGCAGCACCACCATCGCCACGCCAATAATCACCAGGGTGGTGGTCATGGTGCCTTTTTGCGAACGGCGCAGCTTCTTGATGCGTTTGCTGTCGTCGGGCGCGAACATCGCTACTTCCAACTCGCGGATGAAATCGGCGGCACTGGCCGGTCGCAGGATGGGTTCCTTCTGCATTGACCATTCGATGAGTTGGCTGATCGCCTTGGGGATGGTCGGGACCAGCTTGTTCGCCTGGGGCGGCGGGTGACGCAGGACTTTTTCCATGATCTCGTAGGCGGTCTTGCCGTTGAACGGCGTCTGGCCGGTGACCGCGTGGAAGAACGTCGCACCGAGGGAATAGACGTCGGCGGTGATGTCGGCGTTTTTGGCGTCGAGCACCTGCTCCGGCGGCATGTAGGCGGGTGAACCCATCGACACGCCCTGCATGGTCAGCTCACCCTGTTGCGCACGCATGCGGTCGCTGTCGCCGTCGCTCAGTTGTTTGGCGAAACCGAGGTCGAGCAGCTTGGCGACGCCGCCCTTGGTCAGCAGGATGTTGCCGGGTTTGATGTCGCGATGGATGATCCCGAGTTTGCTGATGTGGTCGAGCGCCTGCGCTACTTGCAGGATGAGGTGCGCGACCTGACGCCAGGGGATCGCACCCTGTTTATCGATCACCGCCTCCATGGTCGCCCCGTCGACCAGCTCCATGATCATGTAGAAGATCTTGTTCTCGCAGCCCTGTGACTGCACCGCCACGACGTTGGGATGTTTGATGCTCATGCACAGTTCAGCTTCGCGGGAGAAACGGCGGCCGTTCTCCTCGTCCTTCGAGGCTTCGCCGGTGAGCATCTTCACCGCGACCGGTTGCTTGCTGCTGAGCTGCTCGGCTTCGTAGACCACCGCCATCGCACCCATGCCGATGCGCCGGATCAGCCGACAGCCACCGATGGTGCGACCGACCAAGGGATCAGGCGGTTTGGCGGACAGCGGCTTGCCGCACCTGGGACAGGCAGCGGATTTTCCCGCAGCAGGCGGATCACCAGTGATCACCAGATCGCAACTGCTACAACGCAGAACGGTCGCCATAGGTTGGTGGTGATCGTGCGCCACCCGTCGTGCTTGGCTACCGTGATTTCACCGCTGTGACAGGTCGCCACGGACGCAGCTCATCACACGCAGACGCGAAACCGCACGCCTGCTCACACGCTGGTGGCAGTGGGGAAAAATGGCGGCTGATTCCTCTCGGGTGACTCTGAAGGTGGCGGCGTGCGCACTCTGAGTGGTTTTGGTTGTCTGATCATTGGTGCGTGGCTGGCGGCGTATGCATGGTTGCCAGCGATCGCCCAGCTGCCTTTGCCGGCGGTGATCAGCGGCTGGTCGCTGCCACTCGGTGTGGTGCTCGCCATCGTCGGGCTGCTGGTATTGCGGCGCCCAGCGCAAAAACCTGCCTTCGGTGACGGCCCGTTGACCTCGACCCTGAAAGAAGCGGGCTTTCGCTTTAATCCCATCCCCAACGGCTGGCAGGCCGACGGTTCCTGGAAGGGCGTGCCGCTGAAAGTGCGCAAAAGCATCGGTCATGAGGCCGGGCGCTTCGGTCGCCCGTGGACCATCGTGGTGACGGTGCCGGGACAACCGGCAGAGCCGTGGCCTTTTCTGCCGGAAGAAGGCCTGATCGTCGACCAGCGTGACGCTGATTTCACCGTGGCGATGGCCGATCTCAGCCGCCCTGAGCGCATGCATCGTTTGGGCGAACGGCTCAATCATCTGCTCGGACAACGCGCGTAGTTCGCTGCTCAATACGCCCACGTCACTCCGGCACTGGCGGTGAACGGCTGCCCAGGTCGATAGCGATCGCCATAGCTGAAGCGTTCCGCCGTACTGGCGTACGGCTCATCGAACAGATTCACCAGCGCGGCATCAACAGACCACTGACGGGTGATCGCCCACACGCCGCGCACATTGAATAACCATTCATCGGGCGTGCGCGCGGAATTGAGATCGTCCATCCACCAGCGGCCGAGCCATTGGAGTTCGGCTTCGACCCGCACGTTGGCCAGCGGTTCGATTCCCAGCCGGAGATTGGCGAGGTCTGCCGGCGCCTTCGCCGGTACCTGACCGTCCTGCGGACTGTCACCGTCGCTGCGGTAACGCACGATGTGGTGCCAGGTGTGGGCATACGCCACGCCGATGTCGAGTGGCTCGCTGATCTGCCAGGTCCCGCCGATCTCTACGCCACGATACCAACGGCGACCACCGTTGGTGGTGATGGTGCCGCCCGGCGTGACGACACGTTCGACGATGCCGTCGGTGGCGTCGGACCAGTAAGCGTCGACCTCCCACGACACCTCCGGCGTGCGGCCTTTCCAGCCAACCTCGTAGGCATCGACCTGTTCGGGAGCGAGTGCGAACGCCTGCTGACCGTTGCCGAGCACGTAGAGCGCATCGGCGGACGGCAGACGGAAGCCGTGCACGTACCGCGCGAACAGTGCCTGCTCCGGCGTCAGCAGGAACGTCGCGCCGGCCTTGGGACTGAGCTGGTGGAAGATGTCGACGCGATCCGGCGGACGCCACACCAGATCCTGCGGATCCGTAGTCGGTCCCAAGTGTTCGTCGTAGTCGTAACGCGCCCAGTCAAAACGCAGACCGAGATCGACGATCCAACGCTGGCCGAGCCGCTGCGTGAGTTGCAGCCACGGCGCTACCGTCACGTGATCGACGGTGAAATCGTAGTGTGGTCCCTGGTACGAGGTGAAGCCACCGACCACCGCCGTCGGCCGGCTCTGATCGACGGTGAAATCCAGCCGCGTCCATTCGACATCCGTACCGACGAGCAGCTCACCATCCTGCCACGGCCGCAGACGCAGGCGGTTGAGCGAACCTGCCGACGCGGTCTTTTCGCGGTCCTGCGGCGTGGTCGCGGGGTTGAAGACCTCCAGGTAGGTGTTGTCGATCGCCCGCAGGTAGGGCGTGACCTCCAGCCACACCTCAGCGGACAACGGCGCGCGGATGGCGCTCGCCAGACGAACGTAGGTCGCGTCATCCGTCGCCTCGTCGAGTGGCACCGCCGGAGCCAGGCCGTCGTCTTCCGGATCATTAACGTAGACCGTGGGCGACAGCTGGCCGGTCATCTCGGAACGAAAACCGGTGACCAGCAGGCTGGTGTCGACGGTCGCATCGCCGAGCAACAGACGGTGACGCGCGAGACCTTGCAGACGCTCCCACGCGCTGTGGTCACGCCAACCGTCTTCGCCATCGTAACCGACGGCGACACTCGCCTGCTGCTGATCACCGAGCGCGCCGGTGACCTCCGCACGCGCTGAACGTCCACCGTACATGCCGCCAGCGAGCCGGGCCTGTACTCCGGGTTCGGCGCGCGGTGCCCGGCTGTGCACATCGATCACCGCCGCCATGGCATCGGAACCGTAGAGCGCGGTGCCCGGGCCCTTGAGCACTTCGATGCCGCCTGGGGACGTGGTCGCCGCGCTGTAGAGCAGCGCCTTGCTGTTGAACATCACCGTCGACTGCAGCGGCACGCCGTCCTGCAGGAACAGGTAATGATTCTTGAAACTCTGCGGCATGCGGATGGTCGGCACGTCGACCACGCCGCGTAGCCGCGCCTGGTAGACGCCTGGCAGCTGGTTGAGCGCATCACCTATCCACGGCCCGCGGTTGGACTCCGCCTGCGCCTGGTCGACCACGTGCACCGCCACTGGGGTGGTGAGCGGATCGCGTGACTCGCCGGAGGTGCTGGTGACGGTCACGTTTTCCGCCGTCATCGGCATCGCGACGGCCGGCGCTACGTCCTCGGCCGCAGCGGAAAACACGCCGATTCCTAGTCCCAACCATGTCCGAACCGCGGTGCGCATCGTTATGAGGAGTACCAGTCTCGGTGGCAAAGGTTGAGAGGATAAACGCTTAGAGCATCCTGACGAGGCCACTCAGGCTCCGCCCGCAGCCGTTGATAGCGAGTGAAAACATTGCTGGAACAATCCCAGGACCTGGCAACCTCTACCCAGCGTCAGCGTCACCCCCCTCCGCTTGAGGTACCGACCATGCGCTTCCCGCTCCTCCTCGCCTGCGCCACCTTGATCGCCACTGCCATCGCCACCGCGGGCGCCGCCGAAGGCTCCGTGTGGATCGAAGGCCGCTGGGAGAACTCTGGCGGCCAGTACCAATGGCGCCAAGGCTACTGGCAGACCACCACCACGGTCTACACCAATGCTCCGTCTCAGGCTCCGGCCACCGCCTGGGTCGAAGGTCGCTGGGCGCAGGGCGCCAACGGCTGGGTGTGGGTCGAAGGCCACTACGAACAGGCGCCGATCGCGACCGGCCCCACCTGCCCACCGCCGCAGCCGCAGGTCGTCGTTGTCGAGCGGCCAAGGCCGACCACCACCGTGGTGATCGGAGCAGGCTACAACAGCTACTACAATAACGGCTACAACAACGGCTACGGCTACCAGCGCCCGTGCCCGCCGCCCGTTTACTGCCCGCCGCCGGTCGTGCACTGCCCGCCGCCGGTCGTGCACTGCCCACCGCGCCAGGTGGTGTACGCGCCGCGCCCGGTGGTGTACGCGCCGCCGGCCCGCGTATGCCTGCCGGTGCCGTCGCTCGCCTTCCCCACCGTGCGGGTCGGTAATCACCGTTTGCCGCTGCCGCCCATCCCGGTCTTCCGTCATCGTTGAGCCCGCACCACCACTTTGCTAAGGTGCACTCATGGTGGCGATCCTCGATGCGCAGGGACTGACGAAGCACTACGGTCCCTTCCAGGCCCTGCACGGCGTCAGCCTCAGTCTCGAACCAGGTGAAGTGGTCGGCTTTCTCGGGCCCAACGGCGCGGGGAAGTCGACCACCATGAAGATCCTCACCGGCTTCGTCGCCCCGACCGGCGGCACCGCGACCATCGCCGGCCACGACCTGCTCGCTGATCCGCTCGGCTGTCGCCGCTCGATCGGGTACCTGCCGGAGGAATTGCCGCTCTACCTCGACATGACGGTCAGCGGCTACCTCGACCACGTTGCGCGGCTAAAAGGCGTCAGTGCCGCTGCCCGACGTCGTGAAGTGGTCGACGCCATCGACGCCGCCTGGCTCGGCGAAAACGCCGAACGCCACATCCGCAAACTGTCGAAGGGCAACCGCCAACGCGTCGGCGTGGCGCAGGCGCTGCTCGGTTCACCGCCGATCCTGATCCTCGATGAGCCGACCTCCGGCCTGGATCCCTCGCAGGTGGTGCATTTCCGCGACTTGCTCAAGCGGCTGGCGGAGCGCCACACCATCCTGCTGTCGACCCACATTCTCAGCGAAGTCGAAGCCAGTTGCAGCCGCGTGGTGGTGGTGCATCGCGGACGTACCGTCGCCGCCGAATCGGTCGACGACCTGCGTCGCCGCGCGGCACAAGTCACCCGCGTGACGTTACGCACCCGCAGCATCGACGCCGCGTGGCTGCGCACCGCACTCGGCGCACACGCTTGGGCCACCGTCATCAACGGTCATGCCGACACGCTGACCATCGATGCCGATGCCGAGCACCGCGGCGACCTGGTGACGCTCGCTGAACAGCATGGTGGCCTGCGCGAATTGATCGAGGAACGCCGTAGTTTGGAAGATGTGTTCCGCGACCTGATCGGTACCTGAGGTGCGCGGGCTGAGGGACGCCGCCAGTGCGGTGCTCGATCTGCTGCTGCCCAGCGTGTGCCCGGCGTGCCAGCTTGCCGCTGGTCCGGCGTTCTGCCCCACCTGCATCCACGTCCTACCGGTGCTCGAGCATCCGTGTCCGTGGTGCGGTTCCGCCCGCCGCAGCGACGACGCACGGTGTGGCGAGTGTGACGGCGCGGGCCTCGCCTACCTCCAACACGTTTGCGTCCGACATCCGTACTCCGGCGAGGTCGCCCGCTTGGTCGGCTTAGCCAAAGCGGTCGGACGTCCAGCAGCCGTACGCGCCCTTGGTGATTTGCTTCCGACTCTGCCCGACGACGCACCTAACCATGGCATCGTGGTGCCGATTCCGCCGTCACCTGGACGTCGCCCAGGACCGCACCTTGGCACCGCACTCGCGCGAGCCTGCGCCCGCCGTCACCATCTTCCGCTGCGTCATTTGTTGGTGACCACGCGCCTCGGCGCCGAACAACACCGGCTGTCCCCCGCCGAACGCCGCGCGAATGTCGTCGGTCTATTCCGCTGTTCCAAGCCCGCGCCGGCCTACGTCGTTTTGGTCGACGACCTCATCACCACCGGAGCGACGGCCAGCGCCGCCGCCGCCGCGCTGCGTGCAGCCGGAGCGAAACGCATCGATCTGATTTGTCTCGCCCGCACACCAAAACCCGGCGAACACGCGGCGAAATAGGGCGGTCGCCGCGCAGCGGCGGAGATCAGAGAACCGAATAGTCAGAGAACGGACAGCAAGAAATTCTTGAGTGCGACGAGCTGCGCTGGCGACAGCCGATCAATCAACTCGAACAACTCACCCTTGGTGGTGTTCGCCGGCGCCGCACCGGTGCTGACGGCGACGTAGCCCTGGGTGTTCTTACGTTCGATCGCCGCTGATTCGCCGTCGGCGTTGGTGCCTTCGACGGTGCGTGACGATGCCAGCAGATCCTTGTAGGCGATCTCGCTGAGGCCGAGCAGCGCCTTGAGTTTTTCATGCGTGGTTTGCCGGCCAGGCAGTTCGCCGCGCTTGAGCAGTTTGGCGGCGGTCAGCACGCTGAGGTCGGCCGCTTCGGCAAAGGCCTTGGTGGTGAACCGCCGTTCCTCAACCAAGCGCAGCAGGGCGGCATGGAAGGGATTGAGGGCGTTGTCGCTCTGGCGTGGCGCTTCGGCCGGCAGCGGGTTGGACTTCGACTTGGCCAACGCGGCATTGAAGGACGCCTCGTCGATACCCAGGGCCTTGGCCAACGGATCGAGCACCGCTTTGCGCCGCGGCGGCTGGCCCGAGTTGACCAGCTTCATCAGGCTGACGTACGGGATGTCGTAAGTGCGGGCGAACGACGCGACGCTGGTGCCACCCCGCACAATGGCGTCGGCCACGAGCTGCGCGAGGCTGGGGGACTGATCGTCGATGGCTGGGCTCACCAGGCTCTCCTTGGATACCTCCAGGACGGGCGATCCGCCCCCCTGGTTACGCGGCGCCCGTTGGCGCAGAGGTGGGGGTGTAGCGGGGAACGAGCGGTAGGGAATAGGGGCAAGGGGTAAGGAGACAGGGGTTAGGGGTTGGAAGCAGGGGTTAGGGGCGAGGGGCTAGGGGCGTGTGCCGGTGTTTTCCAAACCAGGAGAACCCCAGCGGAATGTGATCGGGAGGTGCGAGGCCTTCCCCAAGCCCACCACCC
>JANPLC010000283.1:0-7560 GCA_031426335.1 Planctomycetota bacterium | reverse complement strand
TCCTGATCGAACCAGTGTTCGTTGAATTGGATCCCGACCGCCGATGGGGTGAGGTCCGAGCCATCACGATTGCGGGTGTAGACATGTTTCGGCAGTGGGGCGAGCGACAGACTAAACGACAGGCTGGTGTAGATCTTGCGCTTCCAAGTCATGCGGAAGGTCTGATCGTCGAGCGCCTCCCATTTCGCCAGGTCCTCGTAGTAGGATTTGAGATGCGGACAGCGCACGTCTGGATTCTTCACCATCTCGGTATAGAAGACGAAATCGTGGGCGGTCAGCGGGACCGGCTTGGTCAGCCAGGCGAACTCCGGTCGGTTGGCGATGGTCGGACGCTGCCAGACCACGCCTTTGCGCAGGGTGAAGGTGTAGACCTTGTAATCTTCGCTGATGACGCAGGACTCCGCCAAGTCCGACATCCACTGCTCAGGAGTGCGCGGATGGCGGAAGGCCAAACTGCGGGTGATGGTGTCATGCACGTCTTGGGTCGGTCCGGAACTGTCGGTGATCGGGTTGAGGTTCTTGGAGGTGGACCAAAACATTTTCCGCGTCCCCTTCACCCACTCCGGATTGAAATGCGAACGATCGTAAGGCTGCAAGAAGTTAACACCGAGCTTGGGATTGCCGTCGCGTGCTGGATCAGCTTTGAGCGGTGCTTCGGGCTGAGTGCCCGGGGTCGGGGCAGCCGGCGCCACACTACGCGCGGCAAGTTGTTGCGTCGTACGGGCAAGGTTGTCGATCGACGCGGTGAGCGCGGCCATCTGCTCGGTTTGCCGCGAGCGATCGATGACCACCACGAGGAGCAGGATGGCGACGACGACCAACAGGATGATCTTGAATGCATTCATCGGCGGACCTCGGGGCGCAGGCTATGGGGCTGGCCGCACGCCGGAAGCCGGCAAAGCGGGTGGGATCAGTAAGGAGGTCATTCTCCTGGGGATCGCTGCGGCATCGATAACCGCTGGTCGGCGCCGCCATGCCAGGGGCACTGGCGATGCCTGGGACCGCCGGTTTCCAACCGGCGAAACGCGTCGAATACCGGCGACCTGAGACCTTCACGGACCGATCCTGCACCAAGCCGTGCTGATCGCGAGCCACTGGTCGATGGGATCTTCCGCCGGTTGGAAACCGGCGGTCCCAGGGGTCAGCTGACTAATACGCGGTAAAGTCCCAGTTCTTCCAGCCATTCCACCCGTTGACGGCCGCCGATGAGGAACTTGTCGAAGTCTTTGTTGCGGCCGGTCAGGGCGGTGAATTTGACCGCCGGAGCGTTGGGCAGGGCGGAGAACTCCTCACAAGCGCCATCGAGGTTCTGCAGCGCTAGGCGCAGCAGGTGGTCGTCGGCCAGCAGGGCGCTGTCGCTCTCGCTGAGTTTGAACTCGTTGGCCGCGGCCTCCGAGAACGTGGTCTCGCACATCGCCGCCAGGGACGACAGCTCGGCGGCCAAACGGGCGATGGATTGCAGGGCCCCCTCGCGTTTGGGTGCCTCGGCACGGGGGACGGTGTCGCCGCGTGCCTGTTCCAAGGTCTTGTGGTAGAGCGCCACGCAGTCGTCGAGGATCGGCGCCAAGCTGGTGGCGGCCTGACCGGCGCGCGATTTCTTCTTCAGCACGGTTTCCAGATCGCTCGCCAGGATCGCCGGCAGGGCGAGGATGCCGCTGCCACCATCGAGGCTGATGGTGATCGACACCGGAGGCGGATCGCCGAGTTGCTGCCGCCATTCGGCGACCAGCGAGACCATCTCGCGGAACACCGCACGCAGCTTGGGCACGGCCTTGGCCAGCACCGTGACGCCGAGCGCCCAACGCGCACGATCGAGGTACTCGACCAAGTCGCGCGACGCATCGCGGGTGGCGGCGATCTGACCACGCAGCGTTTTGAACTCGTAACGATTGCCGAATAAGCGCGGACGGTAACGCCGAGGATCCTCGGCCAGCACCACGATCGCGCGTAGATCGGTCAGGCACTTGGCCATTTCAGCGAGGTGACGGTCGGCGACGCGCGCGGCGTGGCCCTCGGCCTCCGCTCCCAGAGTGATGACGCGTTCCAGCTTGCGCACCTGGTCGAGTTTCGCGCGGTGGTCACCGCCGGTTTCCAGCAGCCCAAAAGCTTCGCGGTAGATCTTCAGGCGTTCGTCGATGTTGCCGGCGTCGCCTTCTTCGTAACGGCTCAGGCGACGATCGCGCGCGGCGACCTCCTCCATCAGTTCATGGCGCTCGGCTTCGAGCTTGGCGATCTGTCCACGCAGATCGCGCACGCTGCCTTCCAACTCACGGCGCGACTGGTCGAGCTTGCGTACTTCGGCGATGACACTTTCCGCCTCGGGCGGCAGGGCAGGAACTTCACGACGCGCCGCAATTGCGCCCATGGCATCGAGCAACCGTCTGGTCGCAGCGACCATGCCCTGCGCATGCCGGCGGCTAGCGACGAGGTCCTGGCGGTAGCGGCTGAACGCCCGACCGACCTGCTGACCGAGCGGTTCACCAGGGGGAACCACCTCGCGCATTTCGCTGAGCGCGCTTGAGACCACCAACGCGACGCGTTCCAACTCGTCGCTCTGATGTGCCGTGGCGAGCTGTACCGAACCGAGTTTGGCCTGGTTCGACGAGAGTTCGTTGATCAGCGTATCCAGACGACCGCTGATCGCCTGATGGCGTTCCTCCCACAGGCCGCTGAGGGTCTGCATGATCTCGACCGTCAGCGACAGCTCGGGACGTTCGCCCGGCTGCAGCGCATCGACGCGGGCGTTGAGCTGGCTGGCGCGTTCCTGGAACTGCGCCGCTTCGAAGGCTGCCTCGTCCGGACGGAAACAGGCGAAGAAGGTCCGCCACAACATCAGCGCTTCTTCACCGACCTGGTTGGCGAGCGGCGTCGGCGCCAACAAATGGCCAAGCGCACCCAGCGGATCCCCAGCCAAATACCCGCGGCCACGCGCCGCTTCGATCAGGGTCGAAGACAGCTGATCATAGGCTTGGTGCATCGCCGCGAGTGCGCGCGCGTGCTCCTGCTGGATCTCTCGTTCCAGGCGCAGGATGGTCGACTTGATAGGGCCCATGGTGGGGACGGTATGAGTGACCACGAGGGCCGGAAGTGGGGATGATGGGCGGGCGTGACCACTGGGTCAGTCGTGATCCAGGGTCCGGAAGTCCGGAAGTCCGGAGGCCCGGATGTCTTTCAGCACCACGATCACGATCACGATCGCGTGAATTAGACTGAGTGCATCGTGCCTGCGGGACTTCCGGACTTCCGGACTTCCGGACTTCCGGACCTCCCCCAGGATGTTTCCCATGACCACCCTCCTGATCGAAATGCCGAGCGGCATCGCTGGCGACATGCTGCTGGCCGGCCTGCTGGACCTGGGTGCGGACCTGCTGGGCATCCAACGGGACCTGCTCGCGCTCGGTGTTGGTCCCATCCGCATCACCGCCAAACGTGTGCGACCGAGCGGCATCGCGGCGGTGCAGGTGGACGTGGTGGCCGAGCAAGAGGCCGCGTGGGATCAGCGCATGAGTGCGGCGCACGATCATCACCATCATGATCACGAACATAGTCACGATCACGGCCACACGCACGATCATCCGCCCAAACTTTCGCTGACAGGATCCGCTCCCGTCGCCGCAGTACATCGCCCTTACCGCGTGATCCGCGATCTGCTCACCGCTGCCCCCCTGCCGGAACGAGTGAAGCTGCGAGCACAACGCGTTTTCCGCACGCTCGCCGAAGCTGAAGCCCAGGTCCACGGCACCGCCGTCGATGACATCGAGTTCCATGAGGTCGGCGCGCTTGATGCCATCGCCGATGTGGTCGGATGTTGCCTGGCGATGGAACAACTCGGCATCGATCGAGTAGTCGCCACCGCACTGTTGCCCGGCAATGGCTCCGTTCGCTGCGCCCACGGTCGGATGCCGGTGCCGGTGCCCGCGGTGGCGGCGATGCTCGCACGCACCGGCGCACCACATCGTCAGATCGCGGAGGATACCGGCGAGCTGACCACGCCGACCGGCTGCGCGCTGGTTACGGCCTTGGCCGATGACTACCTGCGTCCCGGCCATGCCCTCGACCTCACCACCAGCCGCGTCGGTTACGGCGCTGGTCATAAAGTCATCCCAGGCTTGGTGAACGCTGTGCGCGTCAGCCTGGTCGAGCAGGCCGGCACTGCACGCGATCAGGTATGCGAACTGCGTTGCCAAGTTGACGACAGCACCGGTGAACAACTCGCAGTGCTGGTCGCGGATCTGATGAGCGCCGGAGCGAAGGACGCTTACCTGACGCCGGTGCTGATGAAGAAGGGTCGCCCTGGGTACGAACTCACGGTGCTCTGCGCACCGGAAGATCGCGAAGCGCTGACGTCGTTGGTGCTGACGCGTTCATCCACCATCGGTGTGCGCCATCACCTGCTCGACCGCACGGTGCTCGCTCGTCGCCAGGCCAGTGTCAGCGTTCACGGTCATGAGATCCCGCTGAAGATCGTCACCCTGCCTGATGGAAGCGAGCGTGCGAAACCGGAAGCCGATGCGGTGCGCGAAGTCGCACGTGCGCTTGGCCTGCCGTTCGACGAAGTGCAACGCGAAGCGCTCGCCGCGTGGGACGACGATCGCGGATGAATCTCCCCTGGGAGAGGCGAGCCCCACCACGCCAGGGCGATGTTAATCGATCGGTGATCGCTTGGTGACAAGGCAAGGCGAGCTGGGGCTCGCCTCTCCCAGGGGGATTCCCCAGGAAGTCAGCGCTTCCCGCGCATCCAAATGCGCACCCCGGCGAAGATCACGCTGCCGAACAGCAGCACGCCGACCGGCACCAGAATCAGCAAGGCACCCGGACCAAAACGGATCAGCAGAGCCACGCCCAGACCGGCGAAAGCAAAGACCAAGATCTTGCGCCAGATACCCCACAATTGGCCAAGCCAGTACTTGGGACTGCGCTGCTCCTCCGGCGTCGGCGGTTGATCGTTGCCCTGCCACGTCACAGGTAATCTCCGGTCATCGCGACGAGATAGCGGCTCAGTCCGCGATGGGAACCCACCAGTCCAATCAGGCGGTCGGCCAGTGCTTTCCGTTGCAGCAGCACTTGCAGCCCTTCGCCGAGCCGGCGTTTCCCGCCGAAACGTGCGCGGTAGGCATCGGCATAGGACTGCAGATGTGCTTTCTTCAACTCTCCCACACGCGGCAATTCGGCGATCGTCGCGCCCAAGGCCTCCGCGCCTTGCAGCGCAAAACACATGCCTTCGCCGGTGAATGGATCGCAGAAACCCGCCGCGTCTCCGACCAGCACTAGACCATCGTCGATCACCGAGCGGCTCTTCTGCGGCAGCGATCCAGTCGACAAAATCTCACCCAGCCGCGCGTGCGAGGTGCGTGGACGAAGTGATGCGGTTCCTCGCAACGCCGCCCGCATCAGCGCGCTTGGCGAACGTTGCTGCAGCAGACGTCGCCCAGGTTCACTCAGCAGCAGGTTGAGATTCACCTCGCCACCACCCAGCGGCGCGACGCCGACTTGGCCAAGTGGACCAAGGTGCATCTCGCCGTGCGTGCCATGCGGGATGCCAGTTGCACGGCACACGAGCGCAAAACGTTGACGCCCCGCAGGCAGATCCAAGCCGGTACGGCGACGCACCAGACTTTGCCGACCATCGGCACCCACCAGCAGACGCGCATGCATTTGCCGTTCGCCGGCCTCTTCGCGCAGCGTCGCAAGCCATCCGTCGGACTGACGCTCCAACGCGACGATGCGGGTGCCACGTCGCAGGTCCGCCACCTTCCCCGCGGCATCTTGCAACACGCGGTCAAAGATTTCGCGGCGTACGCCGATGCCAAATGGGCGATGCGGCACATGACCGAGCATCGGGTGGTAGTCGGACGACATCTCGCCCTGTGCACTCACCAAGCTGAGACCAGTGAGCGGATGCGCACCACTCGCCATCACCGTTTCTTCCAAACCAACCTGCGCGAGGATGCGCAGACCATCCGGCGAGAGGAACTCGCCACACGGCTTGTGCCGCGTCTCCGGCAAGGCATCGGTCAACATAATGCCCAGGTCCGGGCGAGCCTTCGCCGCCTGCAACGCCGTCATCGCACCGGCTGGGCCGGCACCGACGATCAACAAGTCGCAGTGTTGGAGCATGCCACCGAGACTAGACCCGTTCCCTCAGACGCCATCCGGTACCACCGTACTTCCCCACGCACCACTACATCCCACCAGCATCGATTCCTGGGATCGCCGAGTTGTACTCGGCAGAGTGGGATCATGGAGATTTACATCGAAAGGCCTGATTGCCCCTGGCCGAGTACAACTCGGCGATCCCAGGAAACGACGCAATCCCTCCGTGGCTACTTCTTCCCAGCAATCTCCACGCACAGCAACTGCTTCGCATCCCGCACGACGATCTTGCCATCGACGTAGGCCGGATGGCACCACGACTTGCCGCAAATCTGCGCACGACCAAGTTCCTTGTACTCCTTGGGATCGGCGGCGAAGAGCAGCAGTTCGCCGCCATCGTTGAACATCAACACATTCGCGCCGGCGGCGATGAATGCGGCAAAGGCCTTGTCGGGTGACGTGCTAACGTTGCCTTCGTGCTGCCAGAGCGATTTTCCGTTCGCGAGGTCGACACACACCACCTGCTTGCCAACCAGTCCGTAGAGGTGCTCGCCGACACAGACTGGGCTGGAGAAGTTCGGCCCCAGCGCCTTGACCGACCACGCTTGCTGCGCGGTGACCTTACCGCCTGCGGCGCTCAACCGCGTTGCGATCAGTCCCACCTCATGCGAGCCGACGATTACCAGATCGCCATGCACGATCGGCGCCATGACGTGGCGACCGTAGTTGGTCGTCAGCGGCACGCGCCACAGCAGCGCACCGTCAGCGACGGCAAGTCCCACCGCACCCGACACGGTAAACGCAATGACTTGTTTCACCCCGGCGATGGTCGCCACCACTGGCGGTGAATACGCCCCCTGATCGTCCTGCGCTTTCCATACGACCTTGCCCGTGGCCTTATCGAAACACACCACGCCGGCGCCTGGGCCGCTGACCAGCGCATACAACCGCTCGCCGTCCAACACCGGGAAAGCGGTGTAGCCGTGACGGCTGCCGCCTTTGGCGTCGCCCTTCTCCCCGGTGTAGACCGCCTTGAAATCCTTCACGTAATTGGTGCTCCACACCACCTTGCCGCTCGCCAAATCGAACGCGGTGAGTTGGCCTTTGCACGACTGCGCGAACACCAGCTTGCCGTCGCTCACCGGCGCACAGCGCGGTCCGGTGCCGAAGCCATCCTTGTGCGCACTGTCGAGCGGTGCGTCCCACAGCGGCTTGGCCTTATCGAGCGTGATGGCGTGGACGGTCTCCTGGCCGTTCTGCAGGTCGAGGTAGACCACCTTGCCGACGACGACGATGGGTGCGGCGAAGCCGTCGGTGACCGGGCCTTTCCATACCACCTTGGGCGCATCGGGCAGGGTGGTCGGCATGACCGATCCGGCAGGCACTACACCGTCGACCGCCGGGCCACGTTGGGTCGGCCAATCAGCGGACATGCCGGTGACGATCAGGGAGGACAGCAGGGCGACG
>JANPLC010000282.1:0-34432 GCA_031426335.1 Planctomycetota bacterium | reverse complement strand
GGTGGCCACGTCGGTCCGGGCGCCCTGGCGCCGCTGCGCCCGGCGGGCCGGTTGGCGGTGGGCCCCGCCCCCCACCACTTGGCGGAAGGCGGCTTCTTTTTCCGCCGTGAAGGCGTCGGTGGAGAACAAACCGGCGCGTGGACCGCTGGCGATGGTGTGGCGGTGGATGCCCAGGCGCGCGCGCATGCCATCAAGGTCCGGGACCATGGCGAACACGCCGATGGAGCCGGTGATGGTGCCACGGTGGACCATGATCTCGCGCGCGGCGCAGCCGATGTAGTAGCCGCCCGAGGCGCACACCGCGTCGAAGAGCGCGACCACGGGTTTCACCGCGGAAAGACGCCGCACGGCGTGGTGGATGCGATCAGAGGCGCCAGCGCTGCCGCCACCGGAGTTGATGCGCAGCACCACCGCGACCACCGCGTCGTCGCTGATCAGTTTGTCAAACATCCGGGCGGTGTCGTTGCCGGCGATGGTGTAGCCCGGCATGGAGCCATCACCGTCGATGATCGACCCTTCCAGCTCGACCACTGCGACGCAACGTTTGGGCCGTTGGCGCTGCTCGCCGTTCATCAGCTGCGAGACGAACGCCATCATCTCCGGAAAGGTATTGAGCCTCGGCGGCTCGGCGCCGGTCTTCAGGTGCCGCACCGGTGCCGGCTGGCTGCGCAGCCAGGCGCCGGGCTCGGCGACCGCGGTCACCAGGCCCAACTGTTTGGCCACCGTCGAGGTCTGGGGCGCCTGCGCGTAGGCCGCCTTCACCGCCTCCGCACTGAGCCCGGCACGCGCGACCAGCTCGCGCGCTGCCACATCCAGGGCCTGCAACAGGCGTTCGTGTTCGGCGATGGCGGTGGCACTCGGCCGGCCGCTGGTGAACGGCTCGGGCGCGGTTTTCGCCGGGCCACTGGTGACCGCGTGGAACTTCACCCCGAAGAGGTTGAGCGCGTCACCATAATAGTCGGTCGACATCGCCAGACCGTCGAGGTTGAGCATGCCGGCCTCGACCATCACGATGTCGTTGCAGGCGGCGGCAATGGCCAGCACCGCCTCCGACGCGTTGTCGATCAGGCAGGCGACGTGTTTGTCGGCCGGGCGGGCGCGCAGCACCGCCGCCAGTTCCTCGGCCGCGGCCAGACCTGGGTGAAATTCGGTTGAGCAGTCGAGCACCACACGGCGCTCCGGGTCGGACATCGCCCGCTTCAACGCCGCCGTGGCGTCGTGCAGGCTCATGCCGCTGTCGCCGAACAGGAAGCCGCCGCCCGGCCGCAGGGGCAGGCTGCCGGAGAGCGTGACCATGAGGGTGCCCTCCGGTGCTCCGGCAGCCGGTGCCGCGGCCTCGACCCCCAGGACGGGATCAGCGGCAGTCAGGGGGGCGACGGTGGCCAGGATGGCAACGGTAGCGAGGAGCAGCAGGGCGGGCTTCATGCGCCCAACGCTAACAGGCGCCAGCGTCCGCGCGACCGTTGGCGGCGATCGCTGACACGCTGCCCCGAACAGCGCGAAAAAACCGGCAATTCCTTGATATTTACCCAGAATTGGTCGATCCGACCGGCGAGCATTGACTACCCCGTGCCCAGCCTAGGGTGTCCCGCCTTGGAGCAGCCGGTGCGCTCAGGAGCACTCATCCAAGATTCCGTCATCGTGCCGTTTTGCGACTCCCAGGTTGCCCCCGTGTGCAACCGGTCGCGGCGTGGCGTGGTCGGGAGGATCCGTCGATGACCGCGGTGCTCATTCCCGCGCGTCGCGCGTCGACCCGTCTGGCGGAAAAACTCCTGCTCGCCGAACACGGCGAACCGCTGATCGCCACCGCCGCGCGGCGTGCCGCCGAGGCCTTCGGCCCCCAGTCGGTGACGGTGTGCGCCGATGACCAGGTGTTGGTCGCCGCCGTGCGCGCAGCCGGCGTCGACGCGGTGATGACGCGCAGCGATCACCAATCCGGCACCGACCGCATCGCCGAAGTCGCCCTCGGCCGCAGCGACGCCATCGTGGTCAACGTCCAGGGCGACGAACCGGAGATGGATCCCGAGCACATCCGCTTGGTTGCGGGTTTGCTGGAGCGCCATCCGTGGGCCGGCATGGCGACGCTGTGTGTTCCTGGCGGCGAAGCCGAGCAGCGTAATCCCAACAACGTGAAGGTCGTGCTCGGCAACGGTGACCGCGCGCTCTACTTCACCCGCAGTCCGGCCGTGTGGGACCGCGATCGCGGTGGCCCACAGGCGAGCTGCTACCGCCACCTGGGTATCTATGCCTACCGCCGCGAGGTCTTGCTGAGCTACGGCAAGCTGCCCGCCAGCCGCCTCGAACAGGCGGAAAAACTCGAACAACTGCGTGCGCTCGAAGCCGGCATCGGCATCGCGTGCGCGGTGGTTGAGCACGCCACGCCCGGCATCGATGTGCGGGCGGATTACGATGCGTTCCTGGGGCGCTGGCGCGCCGGGAAAAGTCCGGAAGTCCGGAAGTCCGGAAGTCCGGAAGTCGGGATCATCCGATGACCAACGCATTCTCGCCAGTTTATACCCATTTCTCTGTCCGTCCTGCGGCTTCATCGCCACAAGACTTCCGGACTTCCGGCTCTCCCCTGAGTCAGCCGGACTTCCGGACCACTCGAGGTCCCCATGTCTAGCACGCCCAAACGCGATGGTCCCACCCGCCACATCTTCGTCACCGGTGGCGTCGTCAGCTCGCTCGGCAAGGGCATCGCAGCGGCCTCGCTCGGTCGCCTGCTGATCAACATGGGCTACCGCGTGCGGATCCAGAAGCTCGATCCGTACCTGAACGTTGATCCTGGAACGATGAATCCGTTTCAACACGGCGAGGTCTATGTCACCGACGACGGCGCCGAGACCGACCTCGACCTGGGTCACTACGAGCGTTTCCTTGGGGTGCCGTGTTCGAAGAACTCGACGGTCACCAGCGGCAGGATCTACCAGTCGGTGATTCACAAGGAACGTGCCGGCAAGTACAACGGCGGCACCGTGCAGGTGGTCCCGCACGTGACCGACGAGATCAAGTCCACCATTCGCGGCCTGGGCGGTCCCGACGTCGACATCGTCATCAGCGAAGTCGGCGGCACGGTCGGCGACATCGAAGGCCTGCCGTTCATGGAAGCGGTGCGTCAGATGCGTCACGAGGTCGGGCGCGACAACGTGGTGTTCATCCACCTCGTCTACATCCCCTACATCAAAGCCGCCGGCGAGATCAAAACCAAGCCAGCCCAGCACAGCGTGCAGAAGTTGCGCGAGATCGGTATCGTGCCGGACTTTCTGATGTGTCGGGCGGAGAAAACCCTGTCGAAGAGCGTGAAGGAGAAACTCGCGCTGTTCTGCAACGTCGACCAGGACAAGGTCATCGATCTGCCGGACGTGCCCAGCACCATCTATGAAGTGCCGCAGGTGCTGGAAAAGCAGAGCGTCCACGACCTGGTGTGCAAACGCCTGGGGTTGTCGGTGCGCGACTGCGACATGAAAGCCTGGGATCTGATGGTGAGCCACATCAGGAAGCCCAAGGACTCCGTCACCATCGCCATGGTCGGCAAATACATCGATCATCAGGACGCCTACAAATCGGTGACCGAGTCGATCGACCACGCGGCCTACAGCCACCTGCTCAAAGCCAACATCGTGCGCATCGAGTCGGAATCCTTGGAGAAGGACGAGAACTGGCAGGAGAAGCTCAAGGGTGTCGACGGCATCCTGGTCCCGGGTGGCTTCGGCAAACGTGGCTTCGAAGGCAAACTGCGCGCCATCCGTTATGCGCGTGAAACCGGCCTGCCGTACCTGGGCCTGTGCTTAGGGATGCAGGCGGCCTGTATCGAGTTCGCGCGCAACGTGCTGAACCTGCCGGAAGCCAACTCCACCGAGATGAATGAGAAGACGCCCGATCCACTGATCGTGGTGATGGAGTCGCAGAAGGACATTGTCGCCGCTGGCCACCTGGGTGGCACCATGCGTTTGGGCACCTATCCGTGCACGCTGCCAAAGAAGAGCAGCAAGACGGCCAAGCTCTATGGCGGCGCTGAAGTGGTGCAGGAGCGCCATCGCCATCGCTACGAGTTCAACAACGCCTACCGTGCGCAGTTCGAAGCCGCCGGCATGTTGTTTACCGGTCTCTACATCCCGGATGCGACCAAGCCCGAGACCTCGCTGGTGGAGATCGTCGAACTGAAGAACCACCCGTTCTTCCTCGCGACCCAGGCGCATCCGGAGTTCAAGTCGAGCCCGGTGCAACCGCATCCGCTGTTTCGCGGCTTCCTCGGTGCGGCCTACAAACACAAGACCAAGGCCGGCGACGGCGAGAGTGATTCCGCGGCGGCAGCGGAAGGCTGACGCTGCGCGGTGTGTGGTGGCCGCCGCGCTTGCCACCGCCGCGCGCGGTGCTCGGCGGTTCCCTCGCGTCGCAGGCATGATGCACTGGCCGACGTTGGCGAGGAGCGGACCGAGGAGCGGACATGGCGTGCACGATCACAGGACGACGCTGGCTGCTGGCCCTGCTGATGCTCAGCAGCGCATTCACCCTGTGGGCGGACGACGACACTCCCAGGCCAACTTTGGCCCAGGTCATCGCCCAACTGAGCGAGGCGCAGGCACAACTGCAGAGCGCGGGGGCGGCCGCCAATGTCGTGTTGCCGAGTGGCCTGACCGATGTGCTGATCGTCCGGCGCACCATCGCCGCTGATTGGCAGCGGCGTATCGAGGCCAAGGCCATCGCCGCCGATGATGCCGGATTGCTGCGTTTTACCGCGGAATTGGCGACCTTGGTCGCCGGGCTGCAGCAGCTCGGTAATTTGGCCCAACAGCTCGGCGATGCACCACGGCGATTCCCGCATTGCCTGGCTGAGCCGGCGTTCGCCCGCTACCGCGCGTTGGTGGGCGAGGCCCTCGACCAGGGCATGCAGGCGGTGATCGCCGGTCGCCTGCGCGACCAGGTCACGCCCGCGACGTGGTTCCAACGCCAATCACGGCACTCCACGTTGCTGCTGCTGATCGAATCCGGGCACCTGGCCGATGAACGTTATGGCATGCTGCCACGTGACGATCGCTGGCTGGTCGAGTACCGCGAACACCTGCTGCTGACGCGCACCACCGTGGAACGCCGGCTGGAACAGGCCGAAGACGAGGATTCCTACCGCCATCAGGCCGTGCTCGACGCCTATACCCGGCTGCTCGATCGGCGCGTGCAGGTGCTGCAGCGCATCGCCGAGTGCGAGCTCTCGGCGGATGCTCCCGAGGTGGTGACCTACCGTCGCGCCAGCGACACCCACATCGCCGCCCTGGGACGACTGGTTGGCCTGGCGCAGGGCAAAGCCGGTGATGACGATGAGCACTACTTGCGTGAAGAGCGTGAACACCGCCAGTTGGTCCGGGCGGAGCAGATGGGTGAGTTCGCCGACCAATGGCTGACCTTCGCCCGTCAAAGCCAAGACACCGTGACCAGCGTCAACGACCTGCTGGGCGAGGCACCGGCCGAGCTGGCGCTGGCCGCCCGTGCCGCGCGCGAGGCATTCAGCCAAGCGCAGCACAACGCCCAACTGGCGTTCGCGCGCGCGGTCGAGGCAGACGACCTCAGCGCTGCATTGGCGGCGAAACAGGTGATGGAACACGTGTGCCAGCAGGCCAACCGTCAGTTGCCCTGCCTGGAAGAGGACCTCGCCATCGCCGAACGCGACAAGGCCTGGCGGGTGCACGCCAAGGATCCGGCGATCGCCGAGAAACTGCGCGAGTGGGACCAGCGCCGGGCGCTCGCCCTGGCCGCCCGGCGTGCGGCCGAAGACGCCGCCGATGCGGCGCTGGCCGCCAGCCACACCGCGGAACGTGCGCAACTGCTCAGTGACCAAGCCCAGGATCATGCCGCCACGTTGCAGAACGCGGCGGATCAGCACGACCTGTTGGAGCTGATGGAAGCGCTCGACGAGATGGTCGAGTTGCGCGCTGGCGCGGCACCGCCCTGATACGAATAGTGCGACGCGCACGGAGCACGCCGCACTGCATTTTCTCTGCTGGTGTCACTCCACCGGAGCAGCAAAGGCCTGGGCGCGGGCGGGATCGCTCTGTGCCAGCGCGGCCAAGCGCTGCGCCGCGTCCGGATAGTGCGAGAACAAGTGACGGCGGTAGAGCGCGGTGATGTGTTCAGCCGGCAACGCCAACAGCACGTCGGCAACCTTGCCGGGCTGCGCGCGCTCAAAGGCTTCCAGCAGGCGTTTGCGAAAGGGCGGTGAGGAGATCATCAGCTGCTGCATGGCTTCCTGCTGGCGTTCGGGCAAGGGGAACCATTGCAGCAGACTTTCCCGGTGGGTGGTGGCGATCGAGGCGAGGTCGTCGGGGCTACGTCGGGCGAGCGCCCGCGCAGCGCTGCCCAGCTGCTCCCAGCGGGCGTGGCAGTCGGCGAGATCGTACAAGGCTTCGTAGATGCCCTCGGTGGGAACTGCCGTGGCGAAGCGTGCGGGGTCGAGTTGGGCCAGCACCTGCGCTTGTCGCGGATTGCCACCGTCCATCCGTTGGCAGGGCTCGATCAGCAGGAGGTCGTAGAGCCCGCGTCGCCGTTCGCTGTTCAAGCGTCCGCGTTGCTCCTGATGATCCAGCCGGCGCAGCAGCACATCGTTGTCGACCCGCCACATCACCACCACGCGGTGGGCGGCGCCGGCCCACAGATGGTCCTGCAGGCGACGGTAGGTCGGGTAGGTGCTGAACAGCACCAGTGCAGTCAGCACCACCGCGCTCACCGCCACCAACGGCCGCCAAGGTTTGCCTACCCGCAGACGCGGCGAGGTCCGCGGATGATCGATCCACGCCGCGGCGATCATCATGGTGCCGGCCAACGCCAGCAACGGCGCCGCCCACGGGCGCGCGAACAGCACCGGACCGACGAACAGAAACAGACTGTTGTGGCAAGCATGCGCGACGATGCAGGCGCCGATGCCGCCGCCACGCAGGCGGATGAGGGCCAGCAGCAACCCGAGGGGGATGGCGAACAGCGCCTGCACCTGCGTGCCATGCGCGGCGGCGAAGGCCAGGGTGGTGATGCTCACCGCCGACACGGTGGCCATGCGCGTGCCGCCCAGGCGTGCACGCAGCAGGTCGAGCAGCCGGCCGCGGAAGAACAGCTCCTCAGCCACCGGCACTAGCAAGGATAAGGTCAGGATGGTCAGCGTACCCGACCACCAGCCCTGCGCGCCAGCCGCCACCGCTTGGAACGGCACCGGCAACACCGCGTCACGACTGACCACCGAGGGATGCCAACCGCTCCACTCCAGGAACCCCAGGTGCATGAGCGGCTCGGCCAGCAGCAACGCGCCGACCGCCATGGCGGTTTCATCACGGATGACCGTGCGTGGCCGGCGCAGTGGTTCGGGTGCCGCCGGAATGCACCAGCAGGCCAGCAACAGGCCGAGGCTGACCACCGCCGGCAGCACCGGCCACGAGGCGCCCAAGGTCGCGGCGTTGACCAGTCCCTGTGCCGCGCGCAGCCACGCGAGCGGATCGAGCGTTCCGCCACTGAGCTGTCCCACCCAGCGTGCCAGCGGCGTCAACCATTCCGGCAACACCAGCACCACCGCGAGCGCGGCGATGGCGAGGCCGATCACGCTGCGTGCGGTGATAGTGGTTCCCGGTTTTCGCACCGCAGCGAGCATGCCGCCACGCGGGCCACTGGCCACTGGCGGCGCTGGGCCTCGGGCTGGTAAATCAGCAAATCGCCAAATGCTGCCCGGCCATGCGTCGACTGCTGGTTTTTTTCGCCAGAGTTGGCGACTTGGTGATGTTCACGCCGGTATTCCGCCATCTCGCTCGCGATGGTGAACTGGATGTGCTGGTGCGTCCATGGGGACGTCCGTTGCTGACGGGTCAGCCGGGCATCGCGCAGATCCATTCCTTGGCCAATCCCAATGGTGGTTGGCTCAGCCGCGTCATGGGCGGCAATGAACGCAGTCGCTTGGAGCCGCTGCTGGCGGCCCGGCGCTACGACGAGGTGGTGACCTTCAAGGGTGAGACCGCCCAGGTGCAGGACTGGATTGGTCGTTGGGCCAGTACCGCCACACGCCGGTGGGTGTCGCGCGCCATTCCTGGTGCCCCGCGTCACCAGGTGGAGGCCAATCGCATGGCCTTGGAGTTCGGCGGATTTTCCACCGTCGACTACGATCCGCTGCCACGCTTGACGGTGGCTCCAGAACGTCTGACCGCCGCGCGTGGGCGTCTGGCGCCGCTAGGAACACGCGTGCTGGCGCTGCAGGCGGGATCATCGCTGACTCACCGCTGGTTGCGCAAACAACCCAACCTGAAAGGCCTGACGCCGCAACAATGGAGCGCGGTGTTGTCCCGGTTGTTCGCCGAGGAGCGCATCGATGCGGCGGTGTTGCATGGCTCCGCGCCCGAAGGTCGCGAAGCCCGCGCCATCCGCGCCGCCATCGACCCGCGCTGGCGTGAGCGGGTGCACGATTGGACTGGTCAGGTGACGCTCGCGGATCTGCCGGCGGTGCTGGCCGCGTCGTCGGCGACCATCTCGGTCGACACTGGCCCGGCGCACATCGCCGCGGCAGTTGGTTGTCCGCTGCTGGTGATCTTCGGGCCGACGGATCCAGCCGTGTTCGCCCCCAAGGGTCCTGGGCGCATCGAAGTGCTGGTCGGTTCGGCACCGTGCCAGTTCTGCCATGGCAGCAAACTCTTCAAGCGCTGCCGCAACAACGTCTGTCTGACCACCATGACGAGCGACACCCTGCTGGCTGGCTGGCATCGCCTGACGCAGCCGAGCGCGAGCTGAGTCTGCGCCCCACGCCGGCTTGCGCCGTGCGGGCGAGGTGTTCCCCTGCAACCATGGCCGTGCGTATCTCGTTCACCACCAGTGACGGCGAGTGCCGTGACGAGGACTGGCCGTCAGTGGAACGTTTCCGTTCGTGGGCGGTGGCCGAAGAACTCAGCCTCAGCTTCACTGCCTATGCCGAAGACAGCGATGGCGAATGGCTGGTGATCGCCAAGGGCCGGGTGGGTGATGCCGGGGCACACGACCGCTCATGAGTCCCGCGATCACACGCCTGCTGGTGGTGCGCGCCGACCGCATTGGCGATCTCATGCACGTCACGCCGTTGCTCCACGCCTTGCACCAGCAGGTTCCCGACCTGCGAGTCGACGTGCTGGCCAAGTCACCAGCGGCGATGGTGTTGAGCGACAATCCCGCGGTGGGTCAGGTACTGGAGGCGCGCTGGGATGATGCGCGTCTGGCGACCGCCATCACTGCCGGACAGTATGACGCCGTCGCGCACCTCTTTCCGGAGCCGCGACTGATCGCGTTGTGCCGCGCCATTCCGCGCTCGGTGCGCAAAGGCATCGTACCTTGGCCTGGTCGCCATCGGCGGGTCGTGCTCCATCGCAGCCGCAGCCGCCAGAGCGAGGCGCTCTATAATGCGGACCTCGTGCGCCCGTGGTTCCCAAACTTGCAGGTGGACCCGCGCCCGCGGATTTATCCTCCGGCCGCGGCCGTGGCCCGCGCGAGCGAGCTGATGCCCACGCCGCGCCCGCTGCTGAATCCAGGGAGCGGACATCCCGACGGGGCGTGGCCGGCGGAACGTTTTGCCGCGGTGGCCCGCGCGTTGGCCGCGACGCTGGGACGGGCCCTGGTGGTGTGGGGCCCAGGAGAAGAAGACCTTGCCAAGCGGGTTGCCCAGCTGGGCGATGCTGACCTGGCCCCGGCAACCGGCTTGCTGGAACTGGCGGCACTCGCCGGACGCTGTGCGGTGATGATCAGCAACGACACCGGTCCGATGCATGTGGGCGCCGCCGCCGGTGCGCCGCTGGTGGTGGTGTGGGATGGCTCGCGCGCCATCCGCCCCAAGCGTTGGGGCCATGAGTTTCGCGCAGACATCATCAATTTCGATCCCCACGATGGCAGCGGAGATTCACTCGCTGAACGGCAGCAACGTTTGGCCACGGTCACCGTGGAGTCGGTGGTCGCGGCTGCCAGCCGGATCGCCCGGTCTCAGCTGCCAGCGCCGTCAGCGCCGTCATCTGGCTCTTGAGCCGGGCCCGCTGCGTCGCACGGTTATCAGCAATGGCTCAATCGGAAACACCACGACCGCAGGCCCCCTTGCGGCGTCGGGCAACGTTGTCGGGGCTGGAAAAAATTCCGGTCTCGGCGGTGCTGATCGTCAAGAATGGTGAACGGCATCTGGACCGCGCGTTGGCGGCGGTGGGGTTCTGCGCTGAGATCCTGGTGCTCGATAGCGGCTCCACCGATCGCACGCTGGAAATTTGCGCCACCCATCAGGTGCGCGTCGAACACCAGCCGTTCCTCGGCTTCGGCCGGCAGAAGCGCCGCGCGGTCGAACTCGCCAAACATGATTGGGTGCTGGTGATCGATGATGACGAGGTGCTCGACTACGAGGCCGCCATCACCATCCAGGTGCTCGACTACGCCGACGTGACGCGCGCTTGGCGCATCCGCCGTCGCACCTACATCGGCGCGCGCGAGGTGCGCTTCGGCCAATGGTCGCCGGACTACACCCTGCGCCTGTTCAACCGCACCCACGCCAACTTCAACGAGCGGCCGATCCACGAAGCGGTCGAGACTCCTGGCCCAGTGCTGACCCTCCCTGGGGCGCTCCACCATTTCAGTTTCACCGATCTCGCCGATGTCTTCGTCCGCTGCGGCGGCTACGCCCGTGCCAAGGCCGCGCTCTACCGTGAACAAGGCCGACGCGCCGGCGCGGTCCAGCTGATCCTGCGGGCGCTGTGGGGCTTCCTACGCAGCTACGTGGTCAAACAGGGCTTCCGCGATGGCGCCATCGGTGTGGTGGTAGCGCTGTCGGTCGGCCTCGACGCGGTGCTCGGCTTGGCCGAGGCGCAGATGACGGACAGCGCCGATTAATTCGCGTCTGACGCGTCCGCTGGCGTGACCACCTGATCCGGCCAAGCCGGCTTTCCGCTGAGCAAGCGGTGGTACAGCCGTTCGGTTTTTGCCGCCATCGATTCGATGCCGTACTCGGCCAGGATCAGCCGTCGTCCGGCCTCGGCCCACGCCCGCGCTTGCTCGGGGTGATCGAGCTGCGTGATGATCGCCTGGCCCAGCGCCAGCGCATCGCTGGGCGGCACCAGCAGGCCGGTCTGCTGGTGACGGACGATCTCGCCCACCGCACCGACGGCGGTCGCCACCACGGGTTTGGCCATACACAGGGATTGGCTCAGACTCTGCGGCACGCCTTCATTCTTGGTCGACGGCAGGACTACCAAGTCGAGCGCTGCGAGCACCTGCGGGACGTCGGTGCGGTAGCCGGCGAACAGCAGGCGCTCAGCGACGCCCAGGTCCTTGGCGCGTTGGTGGAACGCGTTCTTGGCGGTGTCGCCGTCGGTCGAGTGGCCGATGAAGACGAAACGTGCGCGTGGATGGCGCGCCAGGATCGCCGGCATGGCATCGATCAGCACCGGGTGGCCCTTCCAACTGCGCAACATGGCGATGGTGCCGATCAGCGGCTCGTCGTCGGTCACCTGCCATTCACGACGCAAAGCGCCGCGCTCGAGGAGGGCCGGATTAAACCGCTCGGTGGTGATGCCGGTGGGGATCGACAGCGCACTCGCCGCGCGCACGCCCACTTGGCGCATGAGCTGCTCGCGCAGGGCTTCGCCGGTGGTGACCAGGGCATGTGGTCGGCGGTAGAGCCACCGCGTCGGCAGGTTGTTGCGCACCGGGTTGGACAGGTGACGGGTGCGCACCAGAGGAATTTTTCGCAGCGCCAGCGAGGCGAACGCGGCGCACCAGCTGTCGATTGAACTATGGGTGTTGACCACCTGGATCGCCCGGCGGCGCACCAGTGCGTGCAGTCCGCTAATGGCATCGATGTCGGCGTTGTGAGCGAAGGGCAGGTGCACCACCTGCTGATCCGCGGGATCGACGCGTTTGGCCAGTTCGCTGTCGGGCGCACAGGCCAGCCACACCTGGTGGCCGCGGCGGCGCATCTCGGCGACTTCGGTGAGGATGCGGATCTCCTGGCCACCCCAGCCGCGCGACGATTCGGTATGCAGGATCCGTACCATGGGCGCGGGAGTGTGTCGTGGGGCCGGATGGCGCCAGGGCCAACCACGGGCCGCAATTGCCCTGGTGTGGGCCAGCATACCGTGCCGCGCTCATGCACGTCGCCCTGGTTCATATCAAACATGCGGCATCCGGCGGCGTCGAAGCCTACCTGACCAACCTCGCGCGCTTCCTGGCGCAGGCAGGTCATACCGTGTCGATCATCTGCTACGCCCATGCCGAGCCGCCGCATCCGGCGGTGCGCTTCGTGCGCCTGCGTCCGTTCAACCTGGGTGGTGCGTGGAAGATGTGGGCCTTCGCCAAGGCGGTGGAACGGCACCTCGCTGAGACCCGCTACGATGTGGTGTATGGACTGGGCAAAACCTGGAGCCAGGACGTGATCCGCCTCGGTGGCGGCTGCCACCAGACCTACCTGGATCTGGCCGGCGACGCCGAGCGGCGCTTCCTCCATCCGCCAGGCGGTGGCTGGCTCAAAAATCGTACCGCGCTGGCGATCGAGTCGCGCAGCCTGAGCGCGGGCGCCTACCGGCGCGTGATCACCAACTCCGCGATGGTCAAACGCGACGTCTGCGCCCGTCATCACGTACCACCCGACTTGGTGACGGTGATCCACAACGGCGTCGACCTCGAGCGTTTCCATCCGCGGCTGCGCGACAGCGACGGCGCCGCCTTGCGCCGCGCGTGCGGCTTCGGTCCCGAACACCAGGTGATCCTGTTCCTCGGCAGCGGTTATGCTCGCAAAGGCCTGGATCTGGTGCTCGACGCTTTTCCCGCGGTGCTCGCCCGTCGCCCAGGCGCCCGCCTGCTGGTGGTGGGCTACGATTCGGCGCAGGCCGCCTACCAGGCCCGCACCCAGCGCGCGGGAGTCGCCCAGGCCGTGTGTTTCCTCGGCGGCCGCCGCGATGTCCCGGCCTGTTATGCGGCAGCGGATCTCTACGTGCTGCCGACACGTTACGATCCCTTCGCCAACTCGACCATCGAAGCACTCGCCAGCGGTCTGCCGGTGATCACCAGCGACGCCAATGGCGGGGCGGAGGTGATCAGCGAGGCGCAGGCGGGCACGATCATCCCCTACGCCGAACTGTCGGCGCGGTTTTCCGCTGAAATGCAGGCCTGGACCACTGACGAACGTCTACGCGAAGGTCGGGCGGCGGCGCGACGTTGTGCCACGCCCCACGCCTTGGTGAGCAAGCTGCAGCAGGCGGAAGCGGTGCTGCACGGGCTTTCACGTGCGGTGGAATCATCATCCAAGGCCCCGGACTCCGCCGGCGCCAAGCAAGGAAGCGGACACTGATCATGAGCAAACGCGCACTGATCACCGGCGTCACCGGACAGGACGGCGCTTACCTCAGTCAGCTGCTGTTGGCCCACGGCTACGAGGTGTACGGCAGTTATCGTCGTAGCTCGTCGCCGAGTCTCTGGCGCCTGGATGCCCTGGGGGTGACCAAGCAGATCAAGCCGGTGACGCTCGATCTGCTGGAGTTCTCCAACATCCTCAAGGTGATCGACAAAGTTCGCCCGCACGAGGTCTACAACCTCGCGTCGCAGAGTTTCGTCGGCGTGTCGTTCGAGCAGCCATTGTACACCGCGGATGTCGATGCGCTCGGGGTTGCCCGCTTGCTGGAAGCCGTACGCACGGTTGATCCGGCGATCCGCTACTACCAGGCATCGACCTCGGAGATGTTCGGCCGGGCGAAATCGTCACCGCAAACCGAAACCACCGCGTTCTATCCACGTAGTCCCTACGGCGTGGCCAAGCTGTTTGCCCATTGGACCACGGTGAACCACCGCGAGTGCTACGGCATGCACGCGTCATCCGGCATCCTCTTCAATCACGAGTCACCGATGCGCGGGCTCGATTTCGTCACGCGCAAGATCACCGCCGGCTTGGCCCGCATCCGCCTGGGCCAGCAGGAGGTCCTTGAACTCGGCAACCTCGACGCAAAACGCGACTGGGGTTTTGCTGGCGACTACGTGCACGGCATGTGGCTGATGGTCCAGCAAGAGCGCGCCGACGACTACCTGCTGGCCACCGGAGAAGTGCGTTCGGTGCACGACTTCGTCGACCACGCGGCGCAGGCAGCAGGGTTCTCGTTGGAGTGGCATGGCCAGGGTGCCGAACAGCACGCGATCGAGCGCTCCAGCGGAAAGACCGTAGTGCGGGTCAATCCCGACTTCTACCGGCCGGCCGAGATTGATCTGCTGACCGGAGATCCGGGCAAGGCGGAACGTCAACTGGGCTGGAAGCGCCAAGTCCCATTCACCCGGCTGGTGGAGATGATGGTGGAAGCCGACTGCGAGCGGGCGCGCAAAGGCCTGCTGGGCGGGTGAGCCTCAGCTCTTGGCAAGCAGTGAACGGTAGAACTGCAGGGTCTCGCTGGCGCAGCGCGCCCACGAGAATCGTGCCTCGTTGACCAGTCCACGCGCGATCAGGGAGGTACGCGCAGAGTCATCGTAGCACACCCGCTGCAACGCTGCGCACATGGCCTCGATCTTGGTGGGGTCGATCAGTTCAGCCGCATCGCCAACGACTTCACGCAAAGAGCCGCCATTGGTGGTGATCACCGGGCACTCGTAGTGCATCGCTTCGAGCGGCGGGATGCCGAAGCCTTCGTAGAGCGACGGATAGGCGAACGCGCGCGCATAGCGGTAGAGATTGGCCAACAACTGATCATCGCCGTGATAGGGCACGATCTTCAGACGCGCGACGTCGTAGCCGTTGCGTGCGAACCAGCGTTCATCCTCGCCGCCGAAGGTGACCAGGTCGAAGTCCGCGCGCACCCGATCATCAGCGGCGAAGGCATCGGCCAGCAGTTTGAAATTCTTGTAGCCTGCGCGTTTGCCCACGAACAGCACGTAGGGACGTGGATGGCGTGGTTGGGGACCCGGCGGCAGATCCAGGGAGTTGGCCAACGGGATCACCGACACCGGCCGGTCACCCGGATCGAAAAACTCGCGGAGGTCGCGCGCGGTGTTGTGCGAGATGCAGGTGATCGCACGGCTGCGCGTCAGAGCTTGGCGTTTGAGTGCGACGATGGCCGGATCCTTGCCGTAGAACTGCGGATAACGCTCATGGATGAAATCATAGGCGGTGATCACCGGCAGACCGCCCGGCGGCAATTCCAGATCGTGGTAGTAGCTGGTGTGGTGGATGTCGCAGGACGCAGCCCAGCCGGTGGCGGCCAACCAGCGACGGTTGAGCCAGGGCCGCAGCCGACGGCTGAGCGGTAGGCGATTGCTTCGCCAGCCGGCGAACCTAGCGAAGCGTTTGCGTTCCTCGCCCAGGCGGGTGTCGCTCTTATGGCAGCCGAGAAAGACCGAGACTTCCTCGCTGGCGCTGAGCCGCAGGGCCAGTTCTTCGATGTAGCGTGTGATGCCGCCGTAGCGCTGGTCGCAGAAGATGTGGTGATCGTAGAGGATCTTCACGTGCGACCCACGGCGGTCTTGCGTTTGGCCACCAGTCCCGCCTCCAGGGTGGCGAGATCAGGTCGGGTGAGTGAGGGCAACCGTCGCCGCAACCGGCGATCGACCAGCCACCCCCATTTGCCCAACAGGAAGCGCAGCGTGAGTGGCGCGATGGGCTCGCGCGAGAACACGTGTACCTGACGATGGCTGGCGAAGTGCAAACCACAGCGCTCGGCCAGACGTTGGAGGGTCTGGCGCTGGTAGAAGCTGATGTGCTGGCCGGTGTTTGGCAGGTAGTACCACCAACTGGGTGGTGGCGGTTCGCCAGCGAACAACACGGTGGTGAAGACCAGAAGTTTCGGTCGCTGACGTTCGACCGCTTGTTGGATGAACGTCAGCGGATCGGGCAGGTGCTCCAACACTTCGATGGCGGTGACGGCCTCGCAGGGCGTGCCGTCATCAATGACCTCAAACCCAGGAGCGTGGACGTTCTCGCAGTGGGGGTCATGCCAGCGGAAGTCGAAACCACGGTCCCGCATCAGCCGGGTCAACAATCCTGTCCCGCCAGCCAGATCGACGAAACGTCCGCGAGTATCGCAAACGGTGCCGAGCAAGCGCGTCAACTTGGCGGCCATCTCCAGATTTCGTTGCACCAAGCCGGTATCGAGCACGGCGATGGCGCGCGAATAGGCCTCGGCCAGCCACCAGGGTTTCTCGGTCTGCAAGAAGCCACACGACCGGCAGCGATGGTAGGCGACCTCGTGCACGCCCAGCAGGGTCATGGTGAAGGCGTGCTCGCGCGCCGCACCACAGACGGGACAGGGCGGGATGTCGTGGGAGGGCATGCCTGGTACTCGCGGTGGACGATCGTTGGCGCAGGGTGCAGATGCCTGCTTGAAGGCAACGGTAGCCAGTCCACGAAGCCGTCGTTCGCATAGCGCAAGTCGGGTAATTGGCGGTGACCGCGAGGGTTGCAGTTGGACGGTCGCGCCCTACGCAACCTACGCTGGTCGACCGCTCGGTCGACCGACCGACGTGGATTCCGGAGCCATCAGCTGGGCATGCAGGTCCTCGTCCTTTCCGTTGGTAATCCGCAGACGGCGGCCAGCACCCGCTTCCGGGTCGCACAGTACGAAGCGCTGTGGTCAGCCGCCGGCGTCCGGCTGCGCTTCGTGCAACGACC
The DNA here is from genome assembly GCA_031426335.1 of Planctomycetota bacterium. Classification (GTDB taxonomy): domain Bacteria; phylum Planctomycetota; class UBA11346; order UBA11346; family UBA11346; genus BOG-1363. The sequence continues at coordinate 17,832 of JANPLC010000282.1, read as the reverse complement.
GGCGGTGGATCGCAGCATCCTGCCGCTGGTCGAGCAAGCGGACGTGGTGATCAATCAGAAGTGCGTTCTCAGCCCGTGGCTTGGATCCGCCATCCGCTCGCGGGCGAAGCGGCTGATCTTCGATTTTGACGACGCGGTGTGGACCCGACCTGGGAGAGATTTTTCCTGGCTGGTGCGCTGGCGGACCGCGGCACGGTTGCGCTGGTGGCTGCGGGCGGCGGATGTCGTAACCACCGCCAATGGATATCTGGCGGAGTGGGCGAAGCCGCATGCACGGCGTCTAGAGATCGTGCCCATGACCCTCGACCTGGATGAGTGGCGTCCGGATTCGACACAGCGGGCGACCGACCGCGTGACGGTTGGTTGGGCAGGATCACCGGCCTATATCCCGCTGCTCGAACGCCTGGAGCCGGCGTTGGCAGCGGCCTGCGCGCAGGAGCCACGGCTGCACGTGGCAGTGTATTCTGGTCGCCGGCCGGCATGGCGCATTCCTTTCGAATACGTCCCGTACGCTCCAGGGACGGAAGCGGCCTTTGTGCGGCGGTTGGACATCGGCCTGCTGCCGATGGACGACGACCCGTTCGGGCGCGGGAAATCACCGATCAAGGCTTTGCAGTACCTCGCTTGCGGCGTGCCGGTCGTGGGCCGGCTGGTGGGGGCCGCCCACGAACTGGTTGATGGCACGGTTGGGATCTCCGTCACCAACGAAGCGGAATGGACTGCCGCAGTGCTCGGCTTGGCGCGGGATGCCGGCGCCCGCCGACGATTGGGTGAGGCCGGCGTCGCTCGCATGCAGGCGCATCACGATCTGCGGGTGCAGGCCGACCGCCTGCTGGCGATCCTGCGCGGGGGGTGAGTCACCTGTGTATGACATCATCGGACTGAACTGGAGCCTACCTTAGCGGAGGCTTAGGCAGGAACCACGGCTCCGCTTCGCCATCTAATCGAGTGCGCGGCCAGCAGGACCAGTGAAGGGCGCAAATTCTTGGACCACCGCTCTGGTTGATTTGGTGCGGGACCAAATCCGGCGTCGCCAATTGGGTGAGAATGGATTGAGTCGCGTCCGGGAGCGGCACGACGCGAATATCCAGGCTGAGCGACTTCTGAGCATTCTGTGCAGAGATATTGGACCCACACCCGATTGGTGCCTGATTGTGCCAACCTGATCATAGGCTACCTTCGCCAACCTATGACGGATATCGTCGCACGGACGCCCGTGCTTATACTCGCCTTTAATCGCCCGGATCGTTTGCAGAACATACTTGAATCGGTTCGGGCTGGCGGGACGCAACGGCTGTATCTGTCATTGGACGGGCCGCGACCGGGTCATGAGCGCGACCACGAGAACTGTTCTGCCGTCCGTCGTCTGATTGATCAGCAGACCTGGGCTGAACACATTGTGGTGAATGCCTTCGACGAGAACCAGGGGTGCGGGCTCGGCGTATCGAAAGGCATCACGTGGTTCTTTTCCCAGGTTGAAGAGGGAATCATTCTGGAAGATGACTGTCTGCCAGCTCCGACCTTCTTTCGCTATGCCGCTGATTTGCTGGGGCATTTCCGCGCCGACGAGCGGGTGATGATGATCACGGGCAGCGATTTCTCGGGAATCCGTCGAGGAAAAAGGCTTGCCGCCAATCACTACAGCTACCGGTTCGTGCAGCATGCCTGCATCTGGGGTTGGGCGACTTGGCGCCGGGCGTGGAAGCATTACGACATTGCCATGCCGTCCTGGCCTGAAGCCAAAGCCAGTGGATTGCTGGAATCCATCTTCCCGGATCCCGACTGGCGACGTTATTGGGAGCGTAAGATGGATGGCATGCATCGTGGTCGGCGGGACACCTGGGATTACGCCTGGATGTTCGCCTGCCTGTCCCGTCATGCATTGACCGTGGCGCCGACGAGCAATCAGATCTCCAACATTGGCGACGGTCCGGAAGCCACCCATACCGGGCAGGGAAACAATCCACTCATGCGCCTGCCGGTCTCGCCACTCGACTTTCCCTTGCGGCATCCGCCCTTCATGAATGCCGATGTGGGGTACGACCGCATACTCCAAGAAACCCTCCGCCCCCCTAAGTGGCGACGGCGTTTACGGAAGTGGGGCGGCATGCTTGAGAAACTGACGAAGAGGCGGACTTGAAACACTCCCTCGTTGGCCAGTGGAAGAACAGCATCTTCAAGCGCCTGCGTAACCTCAGCGACTGCCTCCCCGACCGTTATAGGGAAGCATCCTTTTCGCAGGAGGGCGAGGACCGTTTGCTGCTGCGTTATTTCCGTGGCAAGAAGAACGGCTTCTACGTCGACGTCGGAGCGCATCATCCCCGGCGCTTCTCGAATACCTTCCTGATGTACCGGCTTGGGTGGAGGGGGATAAATATCGATGCCGCTCCTGGAACTCTGACCCGGTTCAGGCGCAGCCGGCCCAGGGATATCGTCATTGAGTCGTTGGTGAGCGATCAGCCCATGTCGTTGGAATTCCACCTCTTCTCCGAGCCGGCCTTGAACACCGCCGATCTGGACCTGGCGAACGCACGTATCCGCGAAGGACGCGTCTGTGTCGGCCGCCAGGCGATGTTTTCCCGCCGGTTGGACGACATTCTTTCCGCGACCCTTGCCGTGGGTCAGGCCATCGATTTTCTGAATGTCGATGTGGAGGGTGCCGACTTGGCGGTCCTGCGTTCCAATGACTGGAACCGGTTCCGTCCCGAACTGGTATTGGCCGAAAACCTCGATTCCGCGGCCGGCGTGACGGAGGTAGAGTCCAGCGAGCTCCATCATTTCCTGCTCAGTCAGGGATATGGGTTGTTCGGGAAGTTGTACAACACCTGCATTTATAAAAGCTACGCGGTCGGCTCCAACCATCTATAATAAGCAATCGTCCGAGCGAGGCTTCGGCCAGCGGGAATGACGGCTGCCAGCCCAATCTTTCACGTGCGAGAGTGATGTCAGGACGACGCTGCCGAGGGGCATCTGCAGGTCCAGTCCGACCGCCGACCGCATGGAAACCCTGTGGCGCAAATCGCCGAATCTGCCCGGGAATTTCGGCGGCGGACTCGGCGGTCATCTGAAGGTCGCCGCGCGACTGATCGCCGCCGGCGCGCTCTGCCCATTCTACAAGGTCACCATCGGTGGCTTCGACACCCACGCGGGTCAGACCTACGCGCATCAGAACCTGCTGACCAACCTGGGTCAGGCGATGGCGGCATTCCGTGAAGCGCTCAAGAGTGTTCCGGGCGCGTGGGAACGCACGACGGTGATGACCTACAGCGAGTTCGGCCGCACCGCGTCGGAGAACGACTCCGGCGGCACCGACCACGGCACCGCCGCGCCGCACTTCGTGATGGGCGGCAAGGTCACGGGTGGCCACCAGGGCAAACCGGTGAGCCTGACGCAGCTCGACTACGGCGATCTGGCTTACACTACTGACTACCGCTCGCTCTACGCCGGCGTGGCGCAGCAGTGGTTCGGCTACGAGAAACCGTTCCTGTCCGAGAAGAAGGTCACCGCGCTGCAGGGGCTGTTCAAAGCCTGAGGTGGTTCAGCGGTATCGCTCGCAGACGTTGTTCATCGGCCCGATCCGGTCTTCCGGTGTCGGGTCGGTGCTTCTCTGGCGCCCGTGGGTCTGACACTGCTGCCCATGGCCCGCACCGCGCTCTTTGTCGAGATTCCTGGCGTGCTGATTGCCGCGTGGGCTCCTGATCTGTTGCTGCCCAACGTCGGGTTGGCGTTGCGGCGCCTGCGCCAACGTGAGGTGCCGGTGATTGCGGTGACTGATCGTTCGCCGGTCGAAGCGGATGAGTTCCCAGATTTCAGCGAGCGTTTGAAGCGTGCGATCAGCGAAGTCGGTGGCGAACTCGCCGGCGTTTATGCCGCCTTGCCGGATAAACCCGCGTCCTGGCGCAAGCCGCGTCCTGGCATGTTGCTGGCCGCCGCGCGCGAGCTGGCGATCGACCTGCCGAGTAGTTGGTTGGTGGGTACCGACAACGCAGACGCCCATGCGGCGGCCCAAGCGGGCTTCGCCGGGGTGGTGTTGGTCGAGGGCGTCGATCCACCAACCGAAGATCTGGGCATCGTGGTGGCCACCGCGCGTGACCTGTGCGACGCCCCGCGAGTGATGATTCCGCGCCAGGGCGGCTGCTGGCACGATCACTCACCACAGTGAGCTTGCATCAGCCCGCCGGATGTCCGGTTGCCCCTTTGGGGTCGGCTGGTGATGCTGGCGGGGCCTGACGGAAGCCCCATGCCTGACCTCATCGATCGTGTTCTCACCCAGCTGCAAAGCCTGATCCTGGGCAAGGAGCGTGCCGTGCGCTTGGCGGTGTGTTGCCTGCTCGCACGTGGCCACTTGTTGATCGAGGACATTCCTGGCGTGGGCAAGACAACGCTCGCCAACGGTCTGGCGCGGCTGCTCGGCCTGCAACTCAAACGCGTGCAGTTCACCAGCGATCTGCTGCCGGCGGACATCCTGGGCAATGCGATCTTCGACCGCGACAAACAGCGCTTCGTCTTCCACGCGGGGGCGATCTTCGCGCAGGTGGTGCTGGCGGACGAGATCAATCGCGCCAGTCCCAAAACGCAGAGCGCGCTGCTCGAAGCGATGGAGGAACGCCAGGTCACCGTCGATGGCGAACGCCATGTGCTGCCGGAACCGTTCTTCGTCATCGCCACGCAGAATCCCCAGCATCAGATCGGCACCTTCCCCTTGCCGGAATCGCAGCTCGACCGTTTCCTCATGCGTCTTGATCTTGGTTATCCCGATCGCGCGGCCGAGCGCGCCATGCTCGGAGGCGGTGATCGCCGGGTGTTGCTCGACCAGTTCCAGCCGCAGCTGACGCTGGCGCAACTCACCGAACTGCAGGCGCAGGTCGCGCGCATCCACGTCGCGCCGGCGCTCACCGACTACCTGCTCGACCTGCTGACCTACACCCGCAGCGAGGCCTCGCCAGGATTGGGTCTGTCGCCGCGTGCCGGTCTCGCCCTGCAGCGCGCCGCGCAGGCGTGGGCGCTGATGGCCGGACGCGACCTCGTCATTCCCGAAGATGTCCAAGCCGTGGCGCCGAGTGTGATGGCGCACCGTCTGCGTGGTGGCGATGCACATCAGGGTGATGGCCGTTCGCTTGCTGAGGCGGTGATGCGTGTGGTGGCGGTGCCGTGAACGAACGTGCGGCGTGCGGCGTGCGGCGTGCGGCGTTTTGCCTGACGGGCATCCGTCGTGGTTGAATCGACCACGCAGCAACCGCTGACCCATGACAACGCCGCACACCGCACGCCGCACGCCGCACGGATAAAACGCCTGCGTCCCACCAACGCCGCCGTGTATTTGGCAATGGTGCTGCTGTTCGTGTTGCTCGGCGCGGTGAACTACCAGAGCAACGCGGCGTACCTGGTGTTGGCCGTGGTCAGTTCGACGGCGGTGATGTCGCTGCTGCACGCGTGGCGCAATCTCAACGGCGTGCGCCTCATTCCCGGTCGCACCTTTCCGGTGTTCGCCGGTGAACCGTTGCGCGCTCAGGTACGGGTCGAAGCCGGTGAGCGTGATCGCTGGGCGTTGGTGATCGATGCTCCCGAGATCCCCGACAGTGACGGCGTGCCGATTGAGCACCTCCCGCCTGATGACAGCACCACCATCGAATTGGTGCTGCCAGGTCGCCGCCGTGGTCGCCAGACGTTGACCAGGGCGCGCCTGAGCAGCGTGCATCCCTTGGGATTGTTGGCAGTGATGCACGAAACGGAGGCCACCTGGTCCTGGGTGGTCTATCCTGCGCCGCTCGCGGGGGGCCAGGATCCGGATGGTGACGGCGATGATCACTTGGCCGGTGTGCGCCGCAGCAACACCGGTGATTTCCACGGTCATCGTCCCTATCAACCTGGGGAGCCGCACCGGCGCATCGACTGGCGTGCGGTGGCGCGTGGCCGACCGCTGTTGCTCAAGGACTACACCCTCGGCGGCACCGCGGAATGTTGGATCGACTGGACCGACGACGTCATCGCCGATGTCGAGATCCACCTCTCGGTGTTGTGTGGTCGGGTGGTCGCCGCCGAACGGCAAGGGCGCCGCTACGGCCTGCGTCTGCCTGGGCGTACCATCGAGCTCGGCCATGGTGTGGACCATCAGCACATTTGTTTGGAGGCGCTCGCGCTGTTCGAGGCCACGCCATGAGCCAGTCGCTCATCACCAGCGAACCGCACGGCTTCGCGCGCGTGCTCTGGCTGCTGGTGGCGATGACCATGGCCACTCTGCCGTTTCTCGACATCCTGCCGCCGTGGTTGACCCTCGCGCTGATCGTGCTCGGTACGTGGCGCCTGGTGACGGAACACCGTGGATTGGTGGTGGTGCCGATCCTGCCAGTACGCCTGCTGCTGGTGCTGATCGTCGCGTTGTTGCTGCTCGCAACCGGCAACCTCGGCTTCGGTCTGACCGCCGCGACTCCGCTTTTTGTGTCGCTGCTGTGGAGCAAGCTGCTCGAACTGAAGGCGCGGCGGGATTTCCTGGTCGCCTGCCTGTTGTGTTACTTCCTGGTCGCCGTGCTGCTGTTCGATCAGCAATCGTTGCTCACCTGTCTGTATGCCATCGCCACCCTGGGCGCGATCACCATCGCGCTGGTGAGTTACCACCTGGACCACGGTGCCGGGCGCAGTTTTCGCATGGGCAGCCGTCTGTTGCTCCAAGGACTGCCGCTGGCGGCGGCGATCTTCGTGCTGTTTCCACGGCTGCAGGTCAATTTTCCCAACCTGGGTGGGCAGGCGGTCTCCGGTTTCGCCAACTCCCTGACCCCAGGCGATGTCGCGCGCATGGCGCTGAGCGATGCACCGGTGATGCGCGTGGAGTTCCCTGACGGGGACATGCCCACGGCCGATCAACTCTACTGGCGTGGGCTGGTGCTCAGCCAGACCGATGGTGCGACCTGGACCGTGGCCCAGGAAACCTTGGCCTACGAAAGCGCCCCGGCGCCGCGAAACCCTGAGTACCGCGCCATCGTGCAGGACATCAGCCTGCAGCCGCAGAACCAACGCTGGCTGTTCGCTCTAGAAGTGGCGGAACAACCACCAGAGAAGACCCGCTTGGGACTCAACCGCACGTTGTACCGGCGGCAGGCGCCAGTGCAGGTCCTGCGCTACAGCGTGACCTCGCGTCTGGGCGAACTGCCGATCGACGTCGATGAGCTTGGTCTGCAATTGCCGACGCAGTTGGATCCGCGCGTTGCTAGCTTGGCGCAGGAATGGCGCGCCGGAACGAACGCCCCGCAGGTCATCGCCGAACGTGGGATGGCGTGGTTCAAAGCCAATGGCTTCACCTATTCCCTGTCCCCAGGAACCATGGACGCCGGCGCGGCGGAGTTCCTCTTCGACAAACGGACCGGTTTCTGCGCCCACTACGCCACCGCCTATGCGCTGGTGTTGCGCGTCGCCGGGGTGCCGGCGCGCGTGGTGGTCGGCTTCCGCGAAGGGGAGCGCAACGACGTCGGCGATTTTCTGCTGGTGCGGTACGACCATGCGCACGCGTGGTGTGAAGTACGCTTTGCTGACGGCTGGCACCGCTTTGATCCAACCCGCGGTATTCCTGCAGCCCCAGGCGAGACCGCGCCCGCCACGCGGCGGGCTGGCGGCGCCGATCCGCTGGCCAGTGCCGATCGCAGCCCGTCGTGGATGCCGGCGTGGTTGCGCGGGCCCTACACCCGCGTCAACCAATGGCTCGCCTTCGTCGACGCCAAATGGGAATCGAACATCATGGGCCTCGACAGCGCGAAGCAGGGGGAGTGGTTCGGCATGGCCGGCTTCCAGCGGTTCGGCAACTGGCTGCTGATCGGCTTGCTCGTCGGCGCCGTGGGCACCGTGGTGGTGGCCTTCGTGTGGTGGTCGCGCCGGCGTCCCACTCGGCGCGGTGTCGATCCGGTGGCGGAGCTCTACGCGCAGTATTGCCAGCGCCTCGCCCGCGCTGGCGTGGTGCGTCATCCCAGCGAGGGCCCACGTGATTTCACCGCGCGCGCGGCGGTGGCGTTGCCGGCCTTGGCGGAAGGCATCCGCGCGGTCGGCGAGCTCTATGAACAGCTGCGCTATGGCCGGCCAGAGGCGGCCGCCGACGGCCTGCAGCGTTTGCGGCGCGCGATCCGCGCCGTGCCGCGCCACGTGCCCGTCCAGCCGCCGGTTGAGCGCTCTTCCGCCGCCGGTCGTCCTGGCTAGAACGCCGACGTGCGCACCTACCTCGACCTCCTGCTACACGTCCTCGACCATGGCCGCGACCGCGCGGATCGCACTGGCACCGGCACGCGCGGCGTGTTCGGCTACCAGATGCGCTACGATCTGTCAGCCAGCTTTCCGCTGCTGACGACCAAGAAGCTGCACACCAAGTCGATCATCATCGAACTGCTGTGGTTCCTCGCTGGCCGCACCGACAACCAGTGGCTGAAGGAACGCGGCGTCAGCATCTGGGACGAATGGGCGACCGCACCGCAGTGCGCGCGCTTCGGCCGCGGCGAAGGCGACCTTGGCCCGGTGTACGGTCATCAGTGGCGCAACTTCGGCGCGACCAAACTGCCGGACGGAACCTATGCCAAAGACGGCGTGGACCAGATCCTGTGGCTGCTTGACGAGATCAAACGCAACCCCAACAGCCGCCGCCTGATCATCACCGGCTGGAATCCCGAAGAGCAAAGCCAGGTCGCCCTGCCGCCCTGCCACACGCTGTTCCAGTTCTACGTCCAGGATGGTCGCTTGAGTTGTCAGCTGTATCAGCGCAGCGCGGACATCTTCCTGGGCGTGCCGTTCAACATCGCCAGCTACAGCCTGCTGACCTTGATGATCGCGCAGGTGTGTGGCCTGAAGCCGGGCGAGTTCATCCACACCATTGGTGACGCCCATCTGTACGCGAACCACGTCGAGCAGGCCAAGCTGCAGTTGTCGCGTGAACCACGAGCGTTGCCGACCATGACGCTCAATCCGGCGGTCACCGATTTGTTCTCGTTCCGCTTCGAGGACTTCACGCTCAGTGGCTACGACCCACATCCTGGGATCAAGGCGGCGGTGGCGGTTTGAGCTCCGCTGAACGTCCTCTCGCGCTCATTGCCGCGATGGCGAAGAACCGCGTCATCGGCAATCACGGCGACTTGCCGTGGCACGAGCCCGAAGATCTCGCGCATTTCAAGCGTACGACTTCCGGCCACGCGGTGATCATGGGCCGCAAGACCGCGGAGTCGCTCAAGTTCAAACCCTTGCCGAAGCGCCGGAACCTGGTGGTCACGCGCCAATCCGGATTGGTGCTTCCGGGATTCGAGGTCTTCACCGACCTGGATGCCGCCATCGCTGCGGCGCGCGCGACGGATCCGCTGCCGTTCGTCATCGGCGGTGGCGAACTCTACACCCTCGCCCTGCCGCAGATCACCACCATGTACCTGACGGTGGTCGAACGCGAGGTTGCTGGGGATGCGTTCTTCCCCGTCTTTGATGAGAAGCAGTGGCAGGAGCGCGAGCGCCGCGTCAGCGGTGTGTTGGTGTTCCGCACGCTGGAACGCACCGCGGTTTGAGCTGGCCTTGGCGTGGTGTCCTGGCTGGCTAGCGTCGCTGGTCCGGAGAGCAGCATGAGCACGTCGTCCTATTCGGCCTTGGTGTCGTTGGTGAAGTCCGCGGGTGGCATGACCCAGGAACAAACCCAGGTCGTGTTGCGACACCTGATGGACGGCAGCACCACGCCAGAACACGGCGCCGAGGTGCTCGTCGCCTGGAGTGAACGTGGTGAAACCGGCAGTGAACTCGCCACGGTGGTGGAAGGGTTGTTGGCCAAGGCCGTGCACGTGCCGATTCCCGGTGGCATGGACCTGTGCGGTACCGGTGGCAGTGGGCTGGGGCGGTACAACGTCTCGACCACCACCGCGTTCGTGCTCGCCGCCGCTGGTATCCCAGTGGTCAAACACGGCAACAAAGGCAGTAAGGCACCCAATGGCAGCTTCGATCTGCTCGAGACGCTCGGCGTGCCGTTCCAATTGCCGGTGCAGCACCTGGTCAAACTTCAGGCCGAGACCGGCGTGTGTTTTCTCTTCGCCCGTGCGGTGCACCCGGCAGTCGCAGCAGTGGCGCCGGCGCGCAAACTCGCGGCTGGCCGGGTGAAACGCACGATATTCAACCTTGCCGGTCCGCTGGCCAATCCCTGCCGACCGAAACGCCAACTCATCGGCGTCACCGATGAACGCACCGCGCACGTGGTCGCCGAGGCGATCAAACTGTTGGGCAGCGAACGCGCGCTGGTGGTGCGCGGTCACCCTGGGATCGACGAGGTCAGCATCACCGGAGCGACCCACGTGTGGGACGTTCAGGGCGGCCACATCCACCACAGCATCATCGAGCGCATCCATCAGCACGGCCTGGACCACGCGCATTTGCCGTGCGGCGACGCCATCCACAACGCGGCGATCTTCCATCGCATGCTTTCCGGCGAGGAACGCGGCCCGCTGCTCGACATGGTCTGCGCCAACGCCGGCGCGGCGCTTGATTGCTGGCACGGCCGCAAGGTGCTCTCCGACAGCGTGGGTTTTGACCAGGCGAAAGACCTCATCGCCAGCGGCAAAGCCAAGCAGGCGTTCACCCGGCATCTGACATTGGCGAAGCAGCTGGCGGGATGAGCGACGCGGCGTCATCACCACCGCGCAGTCGGCTGCGGGTGTGGCTGTGGTTGGGTGGCGTTTTTCTCGCGCTGGTCCTGGTGATTCTGGTGGTTGGCTGGTTATGGCTGCGGGACACCAGGGATATCGATGACGTCAGTGCCGAGGCGAAAGAGGCTGGCGTGGCGGTCGAGGTCGAGGAAATCAAGCCAACCGATCCCGTGCGGGTGGCACGCGCCATGGACGTGGATGCTTCTGCACGTGCCATCAAGATCGAATCACCAGGACTCTATTTTCACGGGGATGGCCAGGAGGTTTCGTCGGAGTTCCGTGCGGTCCATTTTGGTATTTCCTCGCAAGCGGTGTGCGATGTGGCGCAACGCATCATCGACTTGGGTAGTGAGCCGATTGTCGTACCGCCCAAGGCTCGTCGACTGTTGCCACACATTTGGGGTCGGCTGCTCAACAATCGCATGCTGATCGCAGAGGAAGTGGAGTTGGACCTCTGTCTTGCCGCCCATCGCACGCGGATCGAGATGCTGCTGAGGCAGGATCCGCCACCTCTGTTAGGTTGGTGGGAATTCCGGGAGTTGTGCGGCTTGCTACCCCATCGCCTGACCGATCGGCGTGAGCAGCTGCGCCCGATCGCGGATTGGCTCGACGCCAAGGCGGAGGAGTTTGTCGCGAGGTTTCCCGAATTAGCCCGTCGGGTCCTGATCCAGGACCTCAAGGATTTGCAGCACAGTGAGCAGGCACTCAAAGAGCGCATGGTCACGCTGTCAGGCTGGATGCTACATGGCGAGATATTTAGAGTGATCGCCATGCGGAATGAACGAGCCGGCATCCTGCGGGCCGAGTTGGACTGGCATCGTTTCCTCATCGCCCATGCGGGCGAACCGCGGCTGTGGATGGATGAGGCCGATCGTCGCACCGCTGCTGTCGCCACTATTGGCAGCTGGCTGGGAACGGCGACTCATCAGCAGTTGCTGGGCGTTCAGAGCCCTGGGTTCCTACGCCGTTTGATGGACAACGTCCTCTACGCTCGCCTGTTGTCCGCCGAGGTGCGCGGTGCGCCGTGGCCGGTCGACCTGTGCGATCGCGGTGGTGCTCCGCTGCGTCGGTGGGAGCAGAGTGGGCGGTCGATTGGTGCCTACAGTGTCGGGCCTGACGGCGTGGATGACGGTGGAGACAGGCGGAAGGATATCCTCTTCCGCCTGCGCCTCGATCCGTCACCACGGCCTCCGGCACCCTGAGGCCGCTTGCTTCCGCGACTTGGCAGTGCTCTGTCCAACGCTCTAACAACAACGCGTCGCGGCACCTATGCGGATCAGCCTGAACGCAATGGGAAACGTTCCTTGAGTTTTGTTCCCAATCGATAGATTAAAGCGCTCAAAAAATGAGCGTCAGCGGTCTAGGCCCTTTGCTCACGCAAATCGGCTAAAAATCGTGTCAAAACGCCCGTTAAAAACCCTATAAGGAGTCAGCATGCGCATTGCCGTCCGAGCCACCGAGGAAGCCATCATTCGCCTCCTGCGCGCCGGCCACCCTTTGCCAGGCGATATCGTGGACCGCGAATTGGAGACCCGGCTGCCCGTGTTCCAGAGCGTTGAAGCCGTCCCCGTCAAGAATTACGGCATCGAAGGTACTGGTCGCATCGTCGTCGCCCGCGGCCGCAAGGACGTGTGGTTCGTCGACATCAAGCGTCGCACCAGCAAAGTCTCGCCCAAAGAAGGCGAGGCGTTCGTTGAGATGCGCGACAAGCTCCAGGCCCGTTACCCTGGGCAGAAGGTCACCGGCTGGTTGGTGACCACCGCCGATGTCGACGTGAAGGCCAAGAGCCTGATCGCCGAGCAAGGCTGCTTCGCCACTGCTGGCGCAGCGAAGCGCTGAAACAGCGAAGCGCTGAACGACGTTCGCTTTTGAGCGACGGATAAAAATCCGGGGTAGGTCCAATGGGCCTGCCCCGGATTTTTTGTCATCTGTGGCACGGCCATTTTGCGCCAGACGCTGGAGATCCCCGGCACGGGCTGCGCCCCTGGGAGCGGCGAGCCCCAGCTCGCCGAGCAAAGTACGTGTGCGTCTATCGGCGATGTGGAGTTGGCTGCATAAGTTGGCCAAGTTCGCTCGCCGAGCTGTGGCTCGCCGCTGCTCGCCGCTCCCAGGGGGTGCTCGGTGGCAAGGTAGTCGCTGGGATGATTGGCGTTCGATAACAACCACGCGCCCGTGCCAGTTCATCCCGCGCGGGCGTGGTTGCCGCGTTGTTCCGAGCGCTGGAGTTCTGCCAGTCCAGCGCTGATCACGCGCACGTTATCGGCGCCCCAGATCACGCGCAATTTTTCCAACAGGTCGTGGCTCGGATGGACGCGCCACGCCTCGCCCAGGGTCAGTGTTAACAAGACATCCTGTGGCGTGTGCGCCAGGATGCTCACCGGGCGTGCGCCGGCGTGTTCCTTGAAGGCCGTTTCGCTCTGCTGCAAGAGGCGCGCCTGCGTCTCCGGATCTGCGTACGCGCTGGTGTCGAGGTGCAGGACGATCTCGCGCGTCAGGCGTTCGATCGCCATCGACGCGGGAATCATGTCGTTGATGCGCAGGTTCGGCAGCGTCTCTGCCTGCGGTTCTGCGCCCTCGTCCATTTCTGCTGGCGGCACATCACCGCCATCATCACCACCGCCGCTGCCGGCGAGCTGGCGTTGTGGTTTGCGCTCGCGGCGATCAAGCGTGCCGCAGAACAACGCGACCATGTCCGGCTCACAATCGTTGCCGAACTTTTCGAAGGCGCCGACCTGCGATTCGCCACGGCGGCCCTCGCGCCCTGGGAACAACACGCCTTCGAAACGTCCGAATTGGTCTTCCAGCGTGAGGATCGCCATGGTCTTGCCGGCCTTGGTGCGGATCACGCGTTTGTCGAGGACCACCGCAGCGATCGCGACCGTGGTGCCGTTGGCCTGCGCGGCGAGGTCATTGGTGGTGTGCGTCGCGACGTTGCCGAGGGCACCATGCTGTTCCGTCACCGGATGGCTGGAAATCCAATAACCGGTGAGGGCCTTCTCGAAACCGAGGCGTTCGCTGACGGTCCAGTCCGGCACGTTGGGATATCCGCGGGTTTCTTCGCGAAAGGAGTCGTCTTCTTCAAAGGTCGAGAACAGCGTCTGCTGGTTCTGCGCCTTGGTGCGGGTCAGACGATTGCCGCGGTCGAACGCGCGGTCCTGGGTGTCGAACAGCGCTTTGCGGTTCAGGTGCAAGCTGTCGAGCGCGCCGACCTTGATCAACGATTCGACCACACGCTTATTCACCGTGCGGGTGTCGATGCGTTCGCACAGGTCGTAGAGGCTCAGGTACGGGCCGCGTTCGTTGCGCTCGGCAATAAGCGTTTGCGCGGCGCCTTCACCGACGGCTTTTACGCCGCCGAAGCCGAAGCGGATGGTCGCCGAGGCTTCTTCCTCCTTCGCGTCCAGCCGTTTCTTGATGACGCGGAACTCCCAACCGGACTCATTCACGTCCGGCGGCAGGACCGGAATGCCGGAGGTACGAAGTTCCTCGACGAACTTCGTCATCTTGTCCTTGTTGTCCATTTCGTAGATCAAGTTGGCGGTCATGAAGGCGGCATAGTGGTTGGCCTTCATGTAGGCGGTCCAATACGCGATCAGGCCGTAACACGCGCTGTGCGATTTGTTGAAGCAGTACGACGCAAAGCCGAGGATCTTCTCCCACATTTCTTTGCACTTCTTGCGATCGAACTGGTGATTCGACCACGCGCCTTCGATGAACTTCTCTTCCAGCTTTTTCAGGACGTTGATGTCCTTCTTGCCCATCGCTTTGCGCAAGTCGTCGGCTTCTGCCGGCGTGAAGCCGCACAATTCGCGGCTGATCGACATGACTTGTTCTTGGTAGATGTAGAGGCCGTAGGTTTCCTTAAGCACCCCTTCGAGCACGGCGTGCGGATAGTCGACCTTCTCGCGCCCGTGTTTGCGATCGCAGTACTGCGTGTGCATGCCGGCCATCAGCGGGCCTGGGCGGTAGAGCGCGACCAGCGCGATGAGATCTTCGAAGCGGTCCGGTTTCAGGAGCTTAATGAGTTCCTGGAAACCCGACGATTCGCATTGGAACACGCCAAGTGTGCGACCGGCACTGAGCATGGCGAAGGTCTTCGGATCAGCGAGCGGCACGCTGTTGTAATCAATGGCGATGCCTTCGCTTTCCTTGACGATGTCGGCGGCCTTCTTCAGGATCGACATGGTTTTCAGGCCAAGGAAGTCCATCTTCAGCAGTCCGCACTTTTCGATCTGCGTCATGTTGAACTGGGTGGCGGCCTTGTCCTTGATCTTGCACACCGGCACGTAATTGCTGACCGGCCCTGGGGCGATGATCATGCCGCAGGCGTGCACGCCGAGCGAACGTCCGAGTTTCTCCAGCTGCAACGCCGCATCGAGGACCTTGCGCGTGCGTTCGTCGGTCTCGTAGCGCTTGAGCATGCCATCGACGGTGCCGAATTCGTTCTTGTCCTTGTCGAGTGGTTTGCGACCGAGGCACACTTGCAGGTCGTGTTTGCCCGAGGGATCTTCCGGCACCAGATTCGCCAGTTCCTGCGATTCTTCCGGCGTCCAATGGTAGGCGCGCGCGACGTCCTTGATCGCCATGCGCGCCTTCATGGTGCCGAGCGTCATGATCTGCGTCACCGCCTCGTGGCCGTACTTGTTCGCCACGTAGTCGATGACCTCATTGCGGCGATCCTTGCAGAAGTCGATATCGATATCGGGCATCGACTTGCGCCCAGGGTTCATGAAGCGCTCGAACAGCAGACCGTAACGCAGCGGGCACATGTCAGTGATGCCCATGCTGTACGCGACGATCGATCCGGCGGCAGAACCACGGCCAGGACCCACCGGGATGCCGCTATCCTTCGCCCAGTTGATGAAGTCGGCGACGATCAGGAAGTACGCGGCGAAGCCCATCTTGAGGATGGTCTCGAGTTCGAAGGTGAGGCGTTGTTTCACCTCCTCGCTCGGCGCGTCGCCGTAGCGCTTTTTCACGCCGCGCGCACACAGTTCACGCAGCCACGATTCTTCGGTTTCGCCCGCCGGACAGGGAAACGACGGCAGGAAGTAGGTGCCGGTCGGCACCTTCGACCCTTTGCACAACTCGACGATCTTGCGGGTATTGCTAATCGCATCCGGACGTGCGGCGAACAGCGCTGCCATCTCATCCGGCGTTTTGAGGTAGTACTCGCGACTCGGCATGCGCTTGCGGTGCGTGTCGTCGACGGTGGTGACTTTTTGGATCGCCAACTGCACGTCGTGGATGTCGTGATCGCTTTGATCGAGGTAGTGCACCCAGTTGGTCGCCACCACGCCGACGCCGGCGGCATCCGCCAGGGCGATATTTCCCGACGTTTGATTGAGCGTGCCGTCAGCGCCGTGGTCACTGAGTTCGACGAACAGGCGCTCCGTGCCGAAGATTCCTTTTAGCAACTCAAGTTGCCGCGTGGCTTCTTCCGTCGCACCTGCCATCAGGTGACGGTTGAGGAACCCATCCTTGCCCGCACCAGTTAGGCAGACGAGTCCTTCAGCGTGCGCGGCGATGGCTTCCAGATCAACGCGTGGCTCGAAGTAGAAGCCCTCCATCCAGCCTTTGCTGACCAACTTGCCCAGGTTGCGGTAGCCCTGTTCGTTCTGCGCCAGCAACACCAGTTGATGCCAGTCGCGCACCTTCTCGCGCATGCCCAGCGGCGCGACGTTCACCTGGCAGCCGATAATGGCGGTGACGCCGGCGTCTTTCGCCTGCGAATACAGTTCGTAGGCACCGAACAGGTTGCCGCGGTCGGTCAGCGCCACCGCGTCCATCCCCTTCGCCTTCACACTCTTCAGCAGCCGCGCGACGGTGATCGGCGACTCCAGCAGCGTGTAATGGCTGTGGACGTGGAGGTGGGTGAAGTCAGCCATGGCGGTAGTCGGTGGCAGCCTAGCGCCGGCTGCGCCTCAGCCAGCCACCATCGGCGGCAGCCTGCGTGTGGAACGCGAGGGGTATGGTGCGGGTCCAGGGCCGGCGGAGGCCATGGCGGGGCGTAGCGGGGCAGCGCCCCGCGAACAGCAATCCCCCGAGCGCGCCTGCGCGCGCGAGCGGGGACGGAATGTGATGTCGCGCAGCGAAACACACCGGCAAAGCCGGTGTTGCCCAGCCGTCTGGCTGGGCGCACATTCCGCTAAAACTTCACCAGAAGATTCGCACCAAAGAGGTAGATGAGGTCATCACCCGCCGACGCACCGGCCAGCGACGAGGCCTTGTAGCCATCATCCGGTTTGAACAAACCGGCGAGCAGCGTGATGGTGGCGTTGCGGGTGTAGTCCCACTGGAGGTGCAGGTCGGCTTCCTGGCCGAAATTCTTGCCGTCGGCACCGCTCAGTTTTTCGGTGTTCTTGTAGAACGCGTAGATCGACTTCACGCGCACGCGCTTCTTGTCGTCGAGCGCGATCTCAAACTTGCCCTTGTAGGCCTGCAGGTTGCCGCTGACCAGGCGGCTCAGTTCGCCGTATTTCTCGTTCTCGACGATGTAGGTGTCGCTGACGCCTTCCCAGTTGTTGATGAAGGCATCGTTGCTGTCGTCGGTGGGATTGTTGTCGCCGGTGATATAATCGCCCTGGAAACCGAGCACGATGCGGTCGGCATGCCAGTCGAGACCGGCGCTGAAAGCGAAACCGTTGAAGTCCGTGTTGTCGTCCTGGTTGCCGCGCTGCAGGGCGAATTCCCCGAACAGTTCGAAGTCACCGAGGTCGGCATCGCCGCCGACGTAGTAGGTCTCCAGCTTGTCGCCGACATCGGCGACACCGTCCACCGCGACACCGCGTTCGAGGTTGGCCGAGAGGGTGAAGAACAGGCGATCGTCGCCGGATTTCGCCGGCTCCCAGTCGAGCGTGATGCCATACAGCTGGCTGTTATCCGGCAGACGGTAGACGTACGGGGTGATATCAATGGTATCGAGGTTGTAGGACGCGCGCATGCCGTCCCAGCTGGTGATCGTCGGGTAATTGGCGCGGCTGTCGTAGAGGAAGCCCGCGTGGTCCTTGCGCAGATTCCACGACACCGGCATGCGACCGGCGTCGATCGCCAGTTCGCGGTAGTTCAGGAAGTCCTTGAGCTTGATGAAGGCATCGTCGAGTACGACGTTGGTGTCGCTGGCGCCATTGACGCCAGAGCCGTTGCCGTTGTTGGGGCCTCCTGGGTAGAGGGTGCCGTCGCTGGTCGC
>JANPLC010000281.1:0-18008 GCA_031426335.1 Planctomycetota bacterium | reverse complement strand
TATCCGCAGCGCGCGATCCGCACGGCCGACTACCTCTACATCATCAACTTCGCACCCGAACGCTTCCCCATGGGCGATCCGCTCAACCTAGGACCACAACAGACTCCTGCGATGAAGGATCTGGAAAACAACACCCGCATCACCTTCGCCGACATGGACGCCGGGCCAACCAAGGCCTGGCTGGTATTCCATCGGGAGGAACCGCAGTGGGCGCCGTACTATGCGCGCGCCTTCGCCAAACGCCCCCGCGTCGAACTCTATGTCCTGGCTTCCGACCCGCACCAGGTGCGCAACGTCGCCGATGAACCGCAATACGCCACGCTCAGAGCTGACCTGGACCAGCGGCTGATGGCCGAACTGCGTACAACCGGGGATCCACGGGTGGTGGACAACGGTGTCCTCTTCGAGACACCTCCCTTTGCGGGCCCACTCCCAGGGAAAGCTAAAAAATGACCCCGAGCGAACTCGATTGTCTGGCGATCAAGGCACAGGCCGGCGATCGCGATGCGTTCCGCGACATCGTGCTGGCCACCCAGCGTGAGCTGGCGATCAGCGTCGCGGCGCACTCCGCATCACGCGAGCTGGTCGAAGAGGTCCTGCAAGAAACTTTCGTCACTGCCTTCGAGAAACTGCACCAATACCGCCCGGAGTGCACCCTGCGTCCTTGGTTGCGTACCATTGCGCGCAATCACCTGTTCGCCCATTGGCGTGAACGCCGACGCGTGTCCGAGGTCGATGGCGACCTGCTAGAAACCTTGATCGCCGATGACGGCCTCGACGGCATGGAACACCACGACGAACGTCACGAACAAGAAAGCGCGCGACTGGCCGCATGCCTGGAACGTCTGCCTGGACGGGCGCGCACCATGCTGGAACGGCGCTACTGCGAAGAGCAACCCTTGGCCCTGCTGGCGCAGCAATTCAAACGTTCGGCCGCAACGCTGAGCGTGACGCTGTTCCGTTTGCGTCAGCAGCTCAAGCGCTGCGTGGAGCGGGCGACATGAACAACGACACGAACCTCGATACGACAACCAACGACGGTCGCGGTGACGATACCGTGGCACTGCTGGTCGACCGTTACCTGGACCGCGAGCTGTCATTCGAGGAACGCCAGCGTCTGGCTAACGACCAGGAACTTGCCCGGCGTTTCATCGCTGAATTGCGCTTCCAGGGCCGCGTCGGCGGGCTGCTGCGGCAGGACGGCAGCGAATTGCTCGGTCACGTGCAGAACGCCCTCGCGTTGGGTAGCTCCACCGGCTTGGCCGATCGCGTGATCGCCCGCCTGCCCAACCGACCGGGATACGCTTGGTGGCGTTGGGTTGCCGGTTCCGCACTGGCGGCCAGTCTGGCGGCGGTGGTGTTCGTCGCCTACAGTCCACTGCCCAGCGCGACCGGCGTCACCGCCGACGTAGCTGCCGGCATCAACACGCCGAGCGAACGCGTCGACATGAAAACCGGCAGCCTGCTGACGCTCAACGTCAATCAGGAGGCACAGGTCGATTTCAAGGACGGCACGCGCATGGATCTAGGGGCGACCTCGGCCGTGCGCCTGTCCGGCATCGATAAAGGCGGCGCGCGCATCTCGCTCGAAAGCGGCTCACTGAGCGCCGAAGTCACCAAACAACCGCAGGGCTCACACTTCCAGGTACAGACCAAAGAAGCGCTGCTGACCGTGCTGGGCACCAAGTTCACCGCCACCAAGTACCCGTGGGGTACCCGCGTCGAAGTCACCGAAGGCCGCGTGCGCACTAAGCGCGAATCCGACGGCAAGGAGGTCGAGGTCGGCGCTGGCAGCCGTGTCGATGTCGGTCCAGGTGAGATGTCGTTGCGTCCCCTCCGCCCACCATTGCCTGAGGAGGCGCTGGTGTTGGAACCAACGGCTGACGCCGTGGTGGTTGGCGGAAAATACGGTGACGAAAATCGCGGTCTGCGCTCAAGCCACGTGGTCACCAGTCCACGCACCAAGGCCGATGAACGGCGTGACTACTACCTGCGCTTCGATCTGACCGACGTGAAGCAAACCCCGGCACACGCCGACCTGCACCTGCATTTGACGCTCCTAAAAAGTAACGGCTTGAAACTGCACCTCGCACGCGTCGAACAGCCGTGGGAAGAAACCGTCATTACCTGGAACAATCGCCCCGCCCGGGGTGAAACGCTGACGAGTTGGACGCCGGATCGCAACGACACCGCCATTGATCTGACCGCCGTCGTGGCGGCCAACCTTGGCAAAGTAATCAATCTCTGCCTGCATATCGACGAGGGCGAAAAACCCGACGCCATCGTCGGCTTCCACACCCGTGAAGCGTCAGCGATCCTGCGGCCGCGGCTGGTGATCGAGCGGTAGAACTGCCTACTTCTTCTTTTTCTTCTTGGCGTCGACTGGGACTTCGTACTGGCCTTCGAGCATGAAAGCGATGCCCATCGGTGCCGGCATATAATCGTCTTTGTCGCGCCCGCCTTTGCGCGTTCCCGCGCCCACCAGTTCGAAAAAGACAAAGCGGTTGGCCTGGGTGTCGAACACCGCCTTGCCGTGGAGCGTGCAGGCGAAGCCGTAGATCCCAGGCACATCGATGCGGTGGTCGCCGTAGATGAGCAATTGCGGCGGTGAATTGTTGGGAATCACGTAACCCTCGGACGCCTCCTCGCTCACCACTTCGCCGTGCAGGCGCACGGTGACGAGATTGCCGTTGATGGCGGTGACTTCGGTGGTCATCCACGCACTCTTTATCGCCGCGTCGCTCTTGTAGCCGGAGTTGTTGCCTTTGGTGAAGTCGACCAAGTAGCGGCGCGCAAGGCGCTTGACCGTGGTCTCGGCAACCGGGCCCTTGGTCAGACCGGACGCAGGCAGGAAGTCGCGCGCCTCCTTGGTGGTCAAGTCGAGGTAGAGATGGTTCCACAGTCGCCGCTCGTCGGCTTTCTCGTGAGACAAGCCGCGCGGCAAATCGCGACCGACAACATAGAGGAATAAACCGGACTTCGCCGCGACCTCGGGCCACGTCGGTCCTTGGGTAAGCGTCGGGATCGGCTTGGGCTTATAGCCCTTCTCTTTGACGATGCCCTCCCACTTGGTGAGCGCCGCTTTGATCAACGTCACCACCGGTGGTTTGGGGCGCGAGATGAAGTGGAAACCCAGGTTCTGACCGTCGGGTCCAAAAATGTAGAGTCCGTGCGCGGCTCCGCCGGCACTCGGTCCGCCAGCTGCATGGAACCACTCTGATGCCGGTGATCGACCGGTAGCCAGCGTCCACACCTCTGCCGTGGTGCAGACAAAGTGTTTGCACAACTCCTGCACCTCGGGATCAGACCACACCTCTTTGCGCGCTACGATGGTGTTGATCGACGGCGCGAAGTCGGGCAAACCGAGCGGATTGCCCTGGTCGGACCACAATAGGATCGGTCGTTGCAGCCCCTTGGCCTCGGCCACCGCAGTCATCAGGTCATTGCGCCAACCGATGTCCCTCCAGCGCAGTTCCTCGGGCGTCGGCCGCACCAGGTCGAGCGTCGCTTTATAGTTCTTATCGTCGAGCTTCGGCAATTCCGACGCGTCCGACGCAGACTTGTTTGGCTTGCCTGGTTTGGTTTGGTCAGCAGCCGTGGCCGTGGCACAGCAGAGTATCAGCAGCAACCAACAACGCAGGTTCATGTGCATCTCTAACGCTTTTTCGGTTTTTTCGGCGGAGGCGGTAGTCCGCGCAGACCAACACGTTCCTTGGACAGGGCGATGTCATCGATCCAGGCGACGAAACCGTTGGGTTCGGCTTTTTGATAGTTGTTCCACCCGAAAGAGAGGCTCTCGAACAATTCGGGGATCTCACATTTCTCAAACTTGCCTGCACCCTTGCTCATGCTCGCCCCTGGGACCTCCATCCCGTTGATGAACAACGTGTAGCTCTGGGTGGAGAAATTGACGTGCCATTCGGCCATGGTCCATTCCGCACTGAACTTGTAGTCGCCGCGGCTGCCATTGGCGAACTCGCCGCGCGATTTCGGCTGGACGTTGTAGATGAACGACAATGCGGCATCGCGGTTAAGGATGGTGTCCAACACGCGCACTTCGATCTGGTCGTTGAACTGCGGGCTTTGCGCCATGCCGGACACCAGCGTCGAATGAACCACGCCATCGGCAGGTACCGGCGTCGGAGTCTGGACCTTGAAAAACAAGCGGCCCCAATGCTCGCCACCGAGCGTGGCCATCAGCGACTTATCGCTCACGGTGATGCGACGTGGCCCATTGACCGCCGCCTCCATGCGCAACGACTGTCGGCCGCTATGCGCGACCTCGTCGACCACGCCGATTGCACCAGTTTTGCTGTAGTTCTTGGGGATCTGGCCCGGCTGAGTGGTTTCAAAATCCTCCACCAGCAGCAGCGGCGCTTCTTTGGGCGCCTTTTTCTCCGCACCCAGCAGAGCCGGTGCGCTGACGACTGCGCACATCACGGTCATGGCAACTGCCGTGCCACGGATGACGGGACCTGACATCGCGATGATCCTTTTTCGTAGTTCGCTCATCCCGATCCCTTGGCTCACGACATTTCCGCCAGCATTCCTTTGCTGTCGCCAAACTGCTGGAGCGGGCAGCCGGCGCGCGCGGCCATCCCCAAGAACAGATCGCACATGTTGCCCTTGGCGTCAAGACGCCGACCAGTTTTGATCGTGCCACCGCCCTTACCAGCAAGTAAGGCCGGCAGGTCGTCGTGGTTGTGCCGGTCGCCGTCGCTGATGCTCCCGGCGTAGAGCAGCATGCTGTTGTCGAGCAGCGTGCCCTTGCCGTCGTTGATGCTCTTCATTTTTTGCAGCAAGTAGGCGAACATCTCACTGTGATGGACGTTGATCTTGGTCACGTCCTCAAGTTTTTTCGGATCGTTGCCGTGGTGCGTGGTCAGGTGATGGAATCCAGTCACGCCCAGTTCACGGAAGATGCGGTCGGAGCCGGCATTTCCCAGCATGAACGTGGCGATACGGGTAGTGTCGCTCTGGAAGGCGAGCACGATCAGATCCATCATCAGCTTGGCGTGTTCGGCAAAGAGCTGCGGTATGCCGGCCGGGACGTTCACCTGGATCAGCGGCGAGTAGTTTCCAGGACGTTTGTCCGCCTCCTGCTTGGCCGCTTCACGGGCCGCTTGTTCGGAATGAACGATGCGTTGTTCGAGCGCCCGGATCGAGTCGAGGTACTCATCCAGTTTGCGCTGATCGTTGGCGCTGACATTGCCGCGCACATCTTTGACGTCGGCGAGCACCGAATCGAGTACACTTTGCTGGAGCGACCGTTCTTCCCCAGGTTTACCAGCGAACTGCCCGGCATCGACCTGTGGTGCTTGTGGGTTTTTTGTCCGCTTGGTTTTGCGCGCAGCGAACATGCGGTCGAACACTGCCTTCGGGGTGATCTCTTTGCCCATCGGCGACGTCGGGGTGCGCCACGAAATATTACTCTGGAAGATGCAGCCTTTGGGCGTTTCACAGTGGCCCTGGATCGTCGGTTCGAGACCAAGTTCGAGTGACGGCAGCGAGGTGTAGGCACCGAGCTTTTGTGCCATCACCTGGTCGATTGAGGTGCCGCAGCGCGATTCGTTGTTCTCGGTCAAGCACATCGAACCGGTCAGGAAAGTGCCGGCCTCGATCGCATGGTTGCCAATGCCTTGGTCGGTGCCGTTGCCGCGCGCGGTGTCGTGGCGCAGGTTGTTGATCACCAGCATGTCGTTCATGAACGGCGCCAGCGGCATCAGCGTCCGCGGATGCGGCGTGGTCATGTCCGGACGATATTTCCACGCGTCCTGAACCACCCCGTTGGGGATGAAGAAGAACCCGGTGCGGATCGGCGAGCGTCCGCCGCCGCCCTTCGCCGGGGTTTCAGCCCACCCCATGGTCTCGAGCAACGGTAGGGCAATAGCGACGCCGACGCCTTTGAGCATGGTGCGACGATCGATGAGCCAGTTTTTACGCATGGGGGGTTCCTTCAATGATTCGATGGGAACGCTGATCACTGCGCATGAGCACAGTAACCGCAGAGACGCAGAGGTGAGAGGAGGGCCGCAGAGCAGAAGGATCAGCGGCTTTCATCTCTGGGGCCCTCTTCGTACCTCTGCGTCTCTGCGGTTCGATCGGGTGTCGGCCGTTCATCATTTTGATGCCCGGCGATTGAGGAACGGAAAGCTGGTGGCGATGTTTCCAATCAAGCTTGAAAAACGAAACTGGTCACGTTCCAGCGACGCAGCCAGTTTATCCAGCGTTTCGTCGTCGTGGTCTTGCAGCGCGCGACCCAGGGCGAAGGTCAGCAGTTTTCCGCTAAGTGTACGGGCGAAGTCCTGCTTGTTGGCCAGCAACATGGTTTTGAATTCCACCGGACCATTGAACGCCGTTCCACCCGGCAACGCACCCGACGCGTCGACTGCGACGCTGCCTTCACGGTCACGCCAGCGACCGATGCCATCGAAGTTCTCGAAGCCGAAGCCGATCTGATCCATACGTTGATGACAGGACGCACAGGTCGGATCGGCGCGGTGCCGCTCCATCTGTTGGCGGAGCGTCAACCCCGCTCCGCTTTTTTTGTCCTGCGCTGGCAGCGGAGCCACTCCTGGCGGCGGTGGTGGTGGCGGATCCCCCAGGATCTGATCGAGAATCCACTGGCCGCGTTTGACCGGACTGGTGCGGGTTGGGCCTGAGGTAACGGTCAGCGTACTCGCCATCGACATGACGCCGCCGCGCTTGCGGTCGCTCAGCGTGACCTTGCGCATCTGAGGCCCGGTGACGCCGGTGATGCCATAATGTTTCGCCAAGCGTTCATTCAGGAACGTGGAGTTGCTGTCGAGGAATTCCAAGACGCTGCGGTCCTCGCGCATCACTGACTCGAAAAACATCGTCGCTTCGTCGTACATCGCCTTGCGCAAGGCCTTATCGAAGTCGGGGAACTCGGTCGGATCCGGTTCGTGGCGGTCGAGACCGCGCAGCCCCAGCCACTGCTCGGCAAAGGTGGTGACCAGCGCACGCGACTTGGGACTCTGCAGCATCCGTTTGACCTGCTGGTCGAGCGTCGTCGGATCGCGCAGTTTTCCAGCCTTCGCCAAGTCGAACAGTTCGTCATCGGGCATCGACGACCACAAGAAGTAGGACAATCGCGAGGCCAGTTCCCAATCGTTGATCTGGGTGACGCCACCCGGACTGCCGGACTTCTCCTGTTCCAGGCGGAAGAGGAAATACGGCGAGATGAGCACCCCTTCGAGCGCAACCCTGACAGCGCCGTTGAAGGTCTCGCCCTCTTTCTCGGCGAGATCGAACAACGTCAGCAGCCGGTCGAGCTTGGCGCTGGTCACCGGTTGGCGGAAAGCGCGGGTGGCGAAACGTTCGATGATGGCGCGCGCGGCGTCGCGCTGGCTCAGATCTGGTCCGGGTTTGGTGATGAAAATACGCTTGTGACTTTCGGGCAGTGGTGGCCCCGGCGGCCCGACCACTTCGATCTGCTCGATGAACAACGCGCGGGTGCCGGGTTTGGCCGTGGCAGCTGCGGCTGGCCGCGCCGGCGTGGTCGCCGCTGGTGCGGCCTCGGTATGGGGATTGGCGAACGCCACTGCGATACGATTTGGGCCCTTCACCAACGACAGCGACAGCGATACGGCAGCAGGCGAGGCTTTGCGCGCGGTGACCTTGAACTCCTTCACCAGTTCATTGCCGAGTTTGACCACCATGCGCACCGGTTCGCTGCCGGCCTGATCGGCGCCGGCCTTGATCTTGAGGGTGTACTTGCCGTCGGAAGGCACCGCGATGTCGAGATAGCTCTCACCGATGGCCGTGAAGGTCTGGCCTTTGCCATCGGTCTTGCCTGGCTTGCCCTCGACTGGCTTGCCCTCAATCAGCGCCGGCAACTGCTCGCCGGTCAACTTCAGCGCGAGCTGTTCCTCGACGATCGCCTTATCCAGAACCTGGCTGGCAGCGGCGAGGTACTTCTCCAGCAGGATCGGTGGCAGCGACAACACGTCACCGATATTGTCAAAGCCATCGCCGACATCATCAGCCGGAAAATCCGCCGCCAGTTTGAGATCGAGCCCGACGAGGTCACGGATGGTGTTGTCGTATTCGCTGCGGTTGAGCCGACGAATGGTTACGCGACCGGGGTCAGGCGGACCGATGGGGCGTTTGAGGATCGCGAGCCCCTTCAATAGGCGCTGCAATTCCTCCGCCGTCGGCTGCGGTGATTTTTCCGGCGGCATCTCGCGGATACGCACGCGATCAAAGACGCCGCGCCAGATCTTGTTGGCATTGCGCGCCGCGTCATCGTTCTTGATGGCGGCGAGGTTCAGTTCGCCC
Source organism: Planctomycetota bacterium (assembly GCA_031426335.1). GTDB lineage: Bacteria > Planctomycetota > UBA11346 > UBA11346 > UBA11346 > BOG-1363. The sequence continues at coordinate 9,707 of JANPLC010000281.1, read as the reverse complement.
TTCTGCTTCTTGTCGCCGTGGCATTCGAAGCAGTACGTCGCGAGCAGCGGTTTCAGGTCTTTCTCGTAGTTCACGGTCGCCACGGGCGATTCACCCGCCGTGAGGGACGCTCCCACGACCACCAGCAGGCACCACCCCCACGCGAGTCGGCCCAGCGAGCAGAGCCTTAACTGCATGACCACGTGCCTGATCGAGCGCATATAGACGTTTAGCCACGGAGATGCAGATCCCACGACCGTTGATCGCTGGAGCTAAACCGACACCTCACCGTGGTGTGTGAGTCCGCTGATGGCGAACCGTCCACCTGGACCGACAGGTCAAAATCTCGCCGCCACGGTGCCAAATTCTGCTGGGATTGGTCACTTACGGCGTTTTATACCGCCGCTGTGGCCGTCAGTCACTGAGATTCACTTCGTCACCGGTCGACCCAGCAACCACGGCACAATCCGTTTCATGTACTCCTCATCCTGCTCGGTCGCCCCCAGGGCCGCCTTGAATGGCGCGCGATCGGCGAGGCGTGACACCGTATTGGCGGCGGCCAAACGTACCGGCCATGCCGCCTTCGACGTAAGCACCGCGTTCACCACCACGATGGCGCCCGCATCCTGACGACGACGCAGGATGGACTCCGCAGCGGCGATACGGATGGCGGGTGTGCTGTCCTGCAACAACACAACCAGACCTGCCGGTTCCTGTGGCAACAACGCGGCGCACGACGCGCCCCAAAAACGCATCGCCGGATGAGAAGCGGTAACCGCGGCGTCCACTGACGCGGCATCACGTTGAATCTGCATGCGGTCGATGAGCGGGATCAACTGGGCGATGGGGTAACGGGTGTCGTCAGCAGCGTAGGTGGCTGCTGGTTCATCGGCGCGCAGGGTGAGGAGCAACGCTTCGGGTAGAAAGCCGGTGTCGCGAATGGCGAGCAAGCGATCGTGCAATGCCAAACGTAGACGCGCCAGGTCGCCAGCGCGTGCGGGATCAGCAGCGAGGTTGACCACATTGTCTGGATCAGTGGTCGCATCGAACAATTCCTCCACCGGCTTCGGCATGAAGAACAACGCCTGCGCCGGCGTCAGCGACCCGGCAGCGAACGCATCGGCCCAGGCCTTCATCGACGCGGCCTTCCATAAGTAATCGAGATACTGGCCGTTGGGCACCAGCGGATGGTAGTTGCGGATGTAAACATAGCGGCCGTCGTACACCGCACGCGAGCCGTCATAACGCTCATCCATGCGGTCGCGAAAAGAAAAGCCCACCGCTGGTGCTGGCGAACGTGCTGGACCGGCGATAGCACGGCCATGAATGCCGGACGGCAACGCTACGCCACACCACGACAACACCGTCGGACCCATATCGATCAGGCTGACTTGGTCATCGCAGACGCTGCCGGCAGCTTGCGGCGCGAGTTCCTTGAAGCGTTCCGGCACCCGAACAATCAACGGAACACGTGTGCCGGAATCGTAGAGGAAGCGTTTGCCACGTGGAATAGCACCGCCGTGATCGGAGTAGTACACCACGATGGTACTGTCCAGCAGGCCGACGGCTTCCAGTTCCTTCAGCACCTCACCGACCTTGGCATCCATCAGCGCGATGCGGTCGTGGTACTGGGCGATGTCCTGGCGCACCACTGGCAGATCCGGCAAGTAGGCCGGCACGCGCACCGCCGACGGATCGGTAATCAGCTTCTCGCGTTTGTGCAGCGAACTCTCATGCGTCAGTTCGATATTGAACACCGCGAAGAACGGCTTGCCCGCTGGACGGTTCTGCCAGTGCGCTTTCTTGCTGCTCTCGTCCCACGCCTGGGCGATGCGGTCGTTACTGATGTTGTAGTCGGTCTTCTGGTTGTTGGTGCAGTAGTACCCCGCCTCACGCAAGAATTCCGGGAAGTAACGCACGCCGTCGGGAATCTGCCAACGACTGCGCATGTTCTGCGTACCCAGCGCGGTGGCGAACCGCGCAGTGATGATCGAACAACGTGACGGCGCGCACACCGGCGCCGCCGAACGAGCATTGGTGTAACGCACCCCCTGCTTCGCCAGCCCATCGAGCATCGGTGTGCGCGCCAGAGCCTCACCGTAACAGCCGAGCTTGGGCGAGTTGTCCTCGCTGACGATCCACACGACGTTGGGGCGGTCGGCGGCGGTCAGCGTCAAGACGACCAGGAGCAGCAGGAATGAGCGGATGGCCATGCAGATTTTCCTATGCGCCACCTATGGTGGAATCTCCCGACTCTTACAGGCAATCTGCCACGTGTTGGTGAGAGGTGGACGCCACAGCGAAGCCACGCGGGAAAGCCCGGACCGTCACTCGCTGCGACCCTTGCCTGTCACTCCCGCAACGCGAACGTCACGAGCACCTTCCCCATCCCGTCAGGACATCATGGATAATCCCTACGAACCACCCAAACCCGTGGTCAACGAAACCGTCAGTGAAAAACCGCCAGGAGAATCTGAATTGGCGTCCCGCTGGCTCCGGCTTGCGGCGTCCTTGATCGACACGTTCATCGGTGGCGGCATTTCCATGAGCATCACCTTACTGGTGCTCGGCTATGACCTGAAGGCATTGGGAACTGCCGATCTGCCGACCCAGGCCATGTTGATGGTGATGGGGGTAACGATCTTCCTCGTACTTCATGGCTACTTATTGGCCAAAAACGGGCAGACGATCGGCAAGCTCCTACTCAAGATCCGCATCGCCAACCTCGATGGCAGCAAACCGGATTTTCTACCCCTCATCGCCAAACGCTACCTGCCGCAGTGGCTGGTTGCCCAGATCCCAATAGTCGGTGGATTCATCAATCTCATCAACATCTGTTTCATTTTCCGGGCTGACAAACGCTGCGTGCACGACCTGATTGCGGGGACCAAGGTGGTCAAAGTGCTATGAGTTCACCACGCCACGAATAACAACATCACGCCAACACCGCCTTCACCACCTCCCCCTCCACATCGGTCAGACGGTAGTCGCGGCCGTTGAAGCGGTAGGTCAGACGTTCGTGGTCGATGCCCATTAGGTGCAAGATGGTGGCGTGCAGGTCGTGGATACTGACGCGGCCCTCGACAGCTTTGAAACCGATCTCGTCGGTGGCACCGTGGTGGACGCCGGCTTTCGTACCGCCACCGGCCATCCAGGTGGTGAAGGCGTGCGGATTGTGGTCGCGGCCGGTGGCCTTGCTGTCCTTGGCGCGTTGCACGACCGGCAGCCGACCGAACTCGCCGCAGCAGATCACCAAGGTCTGGTCGAGCAGGCCGCGTTGAGCGAGGTCCTCCAACAGGCCGGCGATCGGCGTGTCGGTCTCTGCGGCGAAACCACGGTGGTTTCCCGCGAGATCGACGTGGCCGTCCCAGCTCTTCTCGTTCTCCATGCCGCCGGAGTAAATCTGCACACAGCGCACGCCGCGTTCGACGAGACGCCGCGCCATCAGGCATTGGCGGCCGTAGTGAGCGCAGCGTTTGTCATCGAGGCCATAAAGCGCACGGATGTGCGCCGGCTCGCTGTCGATCGCCAACGCTTCCGGAGCAGAGGTCTGCATACGGAAGGCCAACTCGAAGCTCTCGATGCGCGCTTCCAGTTCGTTGTCACCCGCCGCCGCGCGGCGATCGAGACGTCCGAGCAGATCAAGCTGCGCCCGCTGACTGCCAGCGTCAACGCCCTTGGGGCGATCGAGATCGACAATCGGTACCCCCTGCGGACGCAGGCCAGTGCCTTGGTAGACGCTTGGCAAGAAACCAGCGCTCCAATTGCCGGAATGGCCTTTGGGCACGCCGCGCCCCTGCGGATCGGTCATCACCACGAACGCCGGCAGATCGCGGCTCTCACTGCCGAGGCCGTAGGTCATCCACGACCCCATGCTGGGGAAACCCATGCGTGCCATACCGGAGTTGATTTTGAGCAACGCCGGCGCGTGGTTGTTGGAGTCGGTCCAGCAGCCATGCATGAACGCCATTTTGTCGACGTGTTTGGCTTGCTGCGGGAAAATATCTGACACCCATGAACCGCTCTTCCCCTGCTGGGCGAAGGTAAACGGCGACTTCATCAGCGGACCGACCTGATCGGTGAAGAAGCCGGTGTCCTTGTCGAGTCCGGCGAGTTCCTGGCCGTCGCGTTTTTCCAGTTCGGGTTTGTAGTCCCAGGTGTCGATGTGGCTTTGGCCGCCGTTCATGAACAGCCAGATCACCGACTTGGCTTTGACCGGAAAATGTCCGGCTTTGGCCGCGAGCGGATTGGCACCTTCGCCGGCGTGGAGGCCGAGTTGGTCGCACAGCGCAGCGAGACCAATGATGCCACAACCGCTGCCGGCGCGGGCGAGGAGAGAGCGGCGGGTCAATTTCAGCGGTCCGGAAGTCCGGGAGTCCGGAAGTCCGGAAGTCTTGTTAGCTGACATCACAGGCTCCTCCGCAGTATCGATTCACCTCGTACGAGACTTCCGGCTGACTCACGAAAGAGCCGGACTCCCGGACTTCCGGACCGTGGCAATTCACTGCACATAAATCACCTCATTCAGGCACATGATGACTTGGCAGAGATCGGCCAGCGCACGCTGACGATCACCTCGTTCACGTTGCTGCTGCACCAGGTACGCCACCGCGTCAGTCTTTTCAGCGGCACTGGGATCACGCCCCAGCGCGATGCGCCACGCCGCCGTCACGGTCGCCGCGTCATCTCCCGCACCCGAGATGCGTTTGGCGAATCCTTCCGCCCATACGCGTGCCTGCGGATTGTTCAGCAACGCCAAGGCCTGCGGGGCCACGGTGGTCGCCGGACGTTCGGCGACGCCTTGCAGCGGATCCGGAAAATCAAAGGAGGTCAGGAACGGGACGAGCGCGCTGCGTTTGATGGTGAAATAGAGCGAGCGCCGACGGCTGGATTCGTCACGGGTGCCCGCTCCGCCCAGGGCCGGATTGAGCAGACCGCTGATGACGAGCATGGAATCGCGCACCGCTTCTGCTTCCAGACGGTGACGATGATGACGCGTCAGCAGGCGATTTTGCGGATCACCGGCCAACGACGCGGGAGTGGCGACACCGGACTGACCATAGGCCGACGACAACACCAGCGAGCGGATGAGCGGCTTCACCCGCCAGCCACCAGCGATGAACTCTGAAGCCAGCCAATCAACCAGTTCGGGATGGGTCGGCGCTTCGCCCTTCAAACCGAAATCACTCGGCGTGGCGACGATGGCTTTGCCGAACAAATGCTGCCACACGCGGTTCACCGCCACACGCGCCAACAAACGACCAGCACCCTGATCGACATCAGTCATCCAGCGCGCCAAGGCCGCGCGTCGGTGCGAGGTGCGCGCGCCGGACGGCGGGGTGACCTGCCAGCGCGTTGGCTTGGCGTCGGTGAACTGGGTCCAGAACGATTGTGTCACGACTTCCATCTGCTGATCGGGATCACCGCGACGCAGAAAATGGGTCTCGGGGAAGAAATCGCTCCCCTGTGTATGCAGACGTACCGCCGGCAGGCCTTCGCTAGCGATCAGTACCTTCACCATTTCGCGTTTGGGTTCTTGTCGCTGATGTGCATCGACGGCCTCGCGCAGTTGTTTCCAACCGGGATCACTGGTGCGCCACCAGGTCAGCAACGTGGCGCGTTGCGCGTCGCTGCGCTGGGCTGCGGGAACGCGCAAGGCTTCCGCCACGGCAGCGGTCAGCGCGGCGCCTTCGAGCGACACCTTGCCGGTGGTCAGTGAGAAACGCGGCCGGCCCATGCCATGGCGCAGGTTGTTGGTGAAGCGCATGGTCACGGTCAACTGCGTGCCGCCTGGGAATCCGACCGGCTGGGCGAAGGTCAGCGCGGCAGCGTGGTCCTTGCCAAACTGCGGATCGACCGCCCAACCCGAGGTGCCATCGCGATCGATCGCCAGCGCGATACCGAGCCCCTGCTGATCAAAGGTCGACGTGGGATTGGTCAGCGTGACGGGAACGGCGTCGCCACCACTTTTGGGTTTCGCCACTACCGTCAGGTCGCTCAGGCAGAAGTTGCCGTTGTCGGCGCGTCCTGGCCCGCCCTTCTTCAAGGACGGATGCGACAACGCTTCGATGCGCAGTCCGGTGACACTCGGGAGGTCGGTGGCCAAGGTGACGGTCAAGGTCTCATGGTCGGGGTTCTTGCCCGACAGCAGCAACGATCCGTCTTCCTGCGGCGTGATGGTCGCGCCACCGGACGACTTCGACTGCTGCGGAACGGTGACGATCCAGCGGAAGCTGGCGGGATCGATGGCGGCCTCGGCGGCGGCGAACTTCGCTGGCAGTTCTTTCTCCTCATAACGTTTTAGCACCGCCTCCAGTGGCTCCTGGTCGGCACGGAACTTCGCCAACCGTTCGGCGAAATCAGGCGGCGTCGCGTCTTGCTCGATTTCGGTACGCACAGTGGTCGTGAAAGTCGCCAGCAGGCGGTAGTAATCACGTTGGCGGATCGGGTCGAGTTTGTGGTCGTGGCAGCGCGCACAGGCCACGGTGGTACCAAGCATCGCCGTAAACGTCGTCCCGAGCATGTCGTCGAGCGCGTCGTACCGCGCCTTGGCGACCTCATTCTTGGTGATCTGCGTCGGCCACACACCGGCGGCGAGGAAGCCGGTGGCCTTCACCGCCCACTGATTTTCCGGTGCCACCTCGTCACCGGCGAGCTGCCACGTGGTGAAGGTCGTCCACGGCAGGTCCTCGTTGAACGCCTTCACCACGAAGTCGCGGTAATGCCAGGCGAATGGACGGTCGTAGTCTTGTTCGTAACCATGGCTTTCGGCGAAACGCGCGAGGTCGAGCCAGTGCCGTGCCCAGCGTTCACCGAAGTGTGGACTGGCGAGCAACTGATCGACCACGCGTTCGAGCGCTTGTGGGTTGGTGTCAGCGACGAAGGCGTCGACCTCAGCCGGTGTTGGCGGCAGGCCGAGCAGATCGAGCGACAAGCGACGCAACAGGACGCGGCGCTCTGCGGGTGCAGCGGGAGCGACGCTGGCACGTTCCTGCGCCACGCGGATGAACTGGTCGATCGGTGTGCGTGGCCAGGTGGTGTCCTTGGCGCTTGGCACCGGCGGTTTCGTAAGCGCGCGGTAGGCCCAGTGGCTTTTCGCCGCGTCGTAGTCGACGCCCTTGGCCGCTGCGGTCGCAGTCGGAGCCTGAGTCCGTGGATCCGGCGCACCACGTTTGACCCACGCGACGAAGTCGGCGACCACTTCCGGAGCGAGGCGCTCCTTCGGCGGCATCTCCAGGTCCTCGTCGTGGTAGCTGATGGCCTTGATCAGCAGCGATTTCTCCGGCTGCCCAGCAACGATCGCCGGACCAGACTCGCCACCTTCCAGCACACCCGCACGCGAATCGAGGTGCAGCTTGGCCTTCACCTTCTTCGCGGCGCTGTGGCATTCGTAGCACTTGTCGGCCAGTACCGGGCGGATCTTGGCTTCGAAGAAGGCCAGGCCGTCAGCATCCGTGACCGGATCAGCGGCGACCACCAGCGCGACCGTGGACGACAGGAACAACAGGCGCAGGGCTTGGTACATGCCGGTAGCATACCCGACAGCGCTGGCCGACCATGGGAGAAGTCGCTCGACTTATGTCTTTTCACGTCATTGCTTTTCCGCATGAAGATCAACGCGCGCCCCAACGCGCGGTAGCCCTCTCCCCTGGGAGCGCCGGCTGCCAGCCGGCCAAGGGCAATCCACATCCAACGCTCTCCAGAAAACGAACGATCCTGGTGATCCCACCCTGCCGGCTGGCAGCCGGCGCTCCCAGGGGACAGCCGTTTCGCGCACCACATCGATGGTCCGACTACCACATGAAACACGTCGAACGCACCCAGCCCGAACTCGATCACCTGCACATCCGCCTCTACCAGGCGGTGAACACCACCATCGACCACACCTGGAACGCCGAGGACGTGTGCAGCCCCTACTGGCGCTTCTATGTCAATTCACGGCCTGGCGCATCCGTGGTGATGTCCGACCAGCGCTACCCGTTGGCGGCGCACCGCGTCCACTTCGTCCCGGCCTGGGTACGTTGGACCTGCCACAACACCTCGACCATCGAGCACCTCTTCGCCCACTTTGATCTGGTCGGCCTGCCCGGCATCGTCGTGCGTACCTGTTTCCCTGAGCCGATCACCTTGCCGGCAGACGCCGATCTGGAGGCGCAGTGCGAAGCCCTGCGCCCACTGGTGAGCAAAGGCGCCGACCGCAGTCAGCCGCAGGTCACCTGCCTGATGAAATCGGCAATCTTCCGCGCGTTGTCGTCGCTGTTTGCCCACCTCGATCCCGAGCGGACCCAGCGCATTGCTCAACATACCAGCGGCGACAATCCAGTGGCCGAGGCGCTGCGCCACATCGACGAACATCTCGGTGCTGATCTGCCGAACGCCTTGCTGGCGAGACGTTGCGGTTTCAGCGTCGACCATTTCGTACGGTTGTTCCGCAGTCGGCTGAACCAGACGCCAGCGCAGTACGTGCTCGAACGCCGGCTGAATCGCGCCGCGGAACGCCTGGTGTTCGGCAATGATTGCATCGATGCCATCGCGTCTGAGTGCGGCTTCCCCGACCGCTTCTACTTCACCCGCATGTTCCGGCGACGGATGGGCCTGCCACCGGCGGCGTATCGGCGGACGTCACATCGGCAGGCGTGAGGGGCTCCGCTTACCCCGTCCATTGCGACGCGCGGTTACTGAATTTCGTAGCGTTGCCCAGCCTGAGAATCGTAGAGCGGGCAGCCGAACTCGCTGCCGATATCGATGAACTTGTTGAGCTCATCATCGCTCAGGCCAGAACCGTCGACGCGGAAGAACTGGGGCGTGGTGAAGAGCTTGAAGCTGCCCCGTGCACCACCGTCAAACGTGACGTCATCGAGTTTCTTCCACCCGGCGAAGGTTTTACTGACCTTACGCACGATGTCCTCGATCGGCAGGTCTTCCAATCCATCGACGTGTTGACCAGCCGACAGCTGCTTATGCACGGCTTTATGGTCGAGTCGGATGCGGGGTTGGTAGCGCCAGAAATTCAGGTCGTAGCTCATGTGTTGAAGGTTGTACTGCCACTCGTCTGAGACGCCAGTCAGGCGAGCAGGCGGCGGAAATGGTCAGCCATCATTCCGTGGCAGAGACGCGCCAGCTCCGGATTGTAGCGAGCCCCTTCATCACGAATGAACGCATGCGCCGCGTTGAACTCATGCCATTCGAATGACCGTCCGGCAGCACTGAGCGCCTGATAGATCATGGCGCGCCCTTCTGCTGGAATGTGCGGATCCTGACGACCGAAGATCATCAACAGTTCACCGCTGATCTCGCCACAACGCGCCAGCGTGTCGTCGTTCATGCCCTGACCGAGCCCGCGTTTGTGCAGGTCCGTGGGATAGAGGCAGGCGGCGGCACGGATCTGAGGTTCGTGTGCAGCGCGGAACGCAAGGTGTCCGCCGTGGCACATGCCAACCGTGCCGAGGCGACCGGTGCAGTGTTCGTAAGCGGACAGGAACGCGATGCAGGCGCGTGCGTCGGCGTCGTAGCTCGCCAATGGCTTGGCGATTTTCAACGCATTCCCGCGCGCCGAACCAGCATCGGTGTAGCCGAGCACCGTGCCCGGCGGTTCGAACTCGTGATAAACCTCGGGCACCGCTACCACAAAGCCGTGGCCAGCGAGCATCGCCGCCGTGCGCCGGATCGGGCCGGTGACCTGGAAGATCTCGGAATAGAGGATCAGTCCGGGATATTTCCCCGCCGCC
>JANPLC010000280.1:0-5273 GCA_031426335.1 Planctomycetota bacterium | reverse complement strand
GCCCTCGGCCGCATTCCGTATTCATCGCCTTCGACCGTGATGGAGTACCATGTTGACGTTCATCGAGCCAAGGCATGCGGCCGAGGGCGGCCGCGCTCCCGACGGTTCTGCTTTGCTCAGTGCGGTTCGGCTTGGCTAGGTCGATCGGTACGGCACCGACGTGCGCAGACAGACCAGTTGCACCGTCGCGAACACTTGGATGCTCCCGTGCATTCCTGGGGGAGGCCTGTTGAGAGGCCTGAGAGTCCGTCCGAGCTGCGTAGCAGCACCGACGGTGACCCCTGCACCTGATCCGGGTCATGCCGGCGTAGGAAAAGGATTTCTCATATGCCCATGTCGTAGCACTCGACCGCTGTTGTCAGCCCGGTCGTTCCTCCATTTTTTCAACACCCTCACCATCCAGGTTTCCATGCGCACCTACACCACGACCCGTCACGGCCAACCCAACATCAGCCAACTGCATTACGCCCGTCAGGGCGTGATCACGGAGGAGATGAAACGCGTCGCCGAACGCGAGCAGCTCGCACCGGAACTGGTGCGCAGCGAAGTCGCCCGCGGCCGCATGGTCATCCCGGCGAACGTCAACCACTTGAACCTCGACCCGATGGCCATCGGCATCGCAGCCAAGTGCAAGATCAACGCCAACATCGGCAACAGCGCGGTGACCAGCGATGAGGACACCGAGTTGGAGAAACTCACCGTCGCGACGAAATACGGCGCCGACACGGTGATGGACCTGTCGACCGGCGGTGGGCTGGATGCGATCCGCGAAACCTTGATTAAACACAGCAAAGTGCCGCTCGGCACCGTGCCGATCTACCAGGCGGTGCAGCAGGTCGACAAGGTCACCGATCTGACCATCGAGGGCTTCCTCGAAGTGATCGAGCACCAGGCCAAGCAGGGCGTCGACTACATGACGTTGCATGCCGGCGTGTTGCTGCGCTTCATGCCCTACATCAGCAAACGCAAGATGGGCATCGTCAGCCGCGGCGGCGCGCTGATGGCGGAATGGATGATGCACCACCATCAAGAGAACATGCTCTACACCCACTGGGACCGCGTGTGCGCGATCCTCAAGAAGTACGACGTGACGGTCTCGCTCGGCGACGGCCTGCGTCCGGGTTGCTTGGCCGATGCCAGCGATGAAGCGCAGTTCGCCGAACTCGGCATCCTCGGCGAACTGACGCTGAAGTGCTGGGAACACGGCGTGCAGGTGATGGTCGAAGGCCCCGGCCACGTGCCGATGGATCAGATCGAAATGAACATGAAGAAGGAACAGGAGGTCTGCCATGAGGCGCCCTTCTACGTCCTCGGCCCCCTCACCACCGACGTCGCTCCCGGCTACGACCACATCACCAGCGCCATCGGTGCGGCGATCGCCGGCTGGCATGGCGCGTCAATGTTGTGCTACGTCACGCCGGCAGAACACCTCGGCCTGCCCAATCTGGAAGACGTGCGCCAGGGCGTGATCGCCTACAAGATCGCCGCCCACGCCGCCGACATCGCGCGCCACCGTAAAGGCGCGCGCGACTGGGACGATGCGATGAGCGACGCGCGTTGGAAGTTCGACTGGAACAAACAGTTCGAACTGGCGATGGATCCCGAGCGCGCGAAAGAGAAACACGACAGCACGCTCAGCCACGACGCGTTCAAGACCGCTGAGTTCTGTTCGATGTGCGGCCCGAAGTTCTGCTCGTACAAGAACAGCCAGGACGTCACCGCCGCGTGGGCGAAGTACGTCGCCGAGACCGGCGCCGCCGGCGGCGCGTTGCCGGAATCGATCCTCGCGGCGAAGGATGCTGACGTGCACGCGGTGATCGCCGCGGCTGCGGCGAATCATGCTCCAGGTGAACTCGCCGCGCAGGCGGCACGGGAACGTCAGGTCGAACGCAAGGCGATGCTCGCGCAGAAGGCGTGATGTCCGATGCCTTTCCTCGGGAGCGCGGGCCGCTGGCGCCGCTGGCCCGCCAACACCTCATTCCACGCCGGCTGACGCTCGGCTGCCCTCTCAGGGAAAGGCTCAGAACGTATACGCCAACGTGGTCGGTGCCGCCGACCAGCAGAACTCTGACATTGTCGACCGCACGCGCGCTGAGCACGTGCGGTCGTCAGCTCACCACCAGGCGCTGACTTCCACACCCAGCGTACGGCCTGGGGCCAAGCGCACGTAGGTGCTGTCGCTGGTGGTGAAGATCTGGTCGCCGGGCAGCGTGATGCTGGTCAGGATATCGGTCTCGTCGGTCAGGTTCAGCCCGGCGAGCGCCACGCTCCACCAGCGGTTCACGTAGCCGATCCGCAGATCGATGAGCGCCACGCCATCGGCCTGATGTTCGTTCTTGTCGTCGGCGTAGGTCCACGAGTGGCCATGGAAATCCGCCCGAGCGAACACGCCGCTGGAATGAACGTAAGCGGACCCGAGCGCCCAGGTCCATTCGGGAATATGCGCAAAGCGGTTGCCGTCGTACTCGATGGTGTTGGTGACGAAGGTGTTCTGGCCGGTCTGCTGGAATTCCTGGCCCGTGCGGTCGTCGAACTCCGCCTGCATGATGCCGCCATTGGCCCACAGCGACAGACCCGTGGCACTGCGCCAACGTAGATCCGCTTCAGCACCCAGCACGTGGGAGCGCGAGGCATTGGTCGGCACCACGTCGTACGGCGCCCGTTCGGTGAACACCTGCTGGTCGCGCCAGTCGATGTAGAAACCCGTGACGTTGAAGGCGACGGCACGTTCCATCCACAAGGAACGCCAACCGAGTTCGTAGTTCCAGGTGTATTCCGCGTCGTATTCCAGCTGCGCCGACGCCAGCGAGGTGGCGGTGGAGTTCAACCCACCAGCACGATAGCCGCGCGTGACGCTGCCGTACACCATGCGATCGTCATCGACGTGGTAGGCCAGTGCCGCCTTGGGCAGGACCACCGTCTCGTCGCGGTCACCCGACCAAGCAAAGGAACCGTCCGGAGCCCCCGCATTCGGGAAGGTGGATTGCTGCTGCTGGTTCCAATCGAGGTCACTGGATTCGTAGCCCAGGCGCACTCCGAGCGTCAGCGCCCACTGCGCGCTCATGTCCCAGGTTCCTTCGGCAAACAAGGCCAAGCTGTTAGCGCTCGTTTCGCTCTCTTTGTGGTACTGCTCGGGCTGTTGGATTAAAAGATAATATGGAAGCGGCCCGAACTGGGTGGGGATGAGCGTGTCGCTGAAACGCGTATTGGTGTCGTAGTCGATCCGGTCTTGCGCGGCATAGACACCCACCAGCCAGTCGAGCGGACCCGCGTCGCGATGCGCCAGACGAACTTCCAGTGAACCATTGTTGGCGGTATTGGCACCATCGGTCCGACCGAGGTCGAACGCCGAGCGATCGGAATCGTACTCCACCTCCTGTTTCGCCTGCGACACGCCCAGCACCGCAGTCAGCGTGGTCGCTTTGTCCAAGTGCCAATCCGCCTGGAGCGCACTGGTCAGGCCGGTGATGGTGTCATCGCTCGGCGCGTTGGTGACGGTTTCGCGGTCCTCACGCGTGGCGAACGGTACCCACACATCGGTCGAGCCTTCGTACTTGGAGCCACCGACGGTCAACCGCAGGTCGAGCGCGTCGGAGGCATGCAGCAGCACCTTGCCACGCGCCTGCAGACGATCCCAGGCGGCGGTCTGATCATCACCAGTGGTGATATTTTTCAGCGAACCATCACTGCGGCTATAACCGCCAGCGAGACGTACGCCGACGAGGTCGCCCAGCGGACCACCACCGGCGGCAGACGCACGGAATTCATTGTCGGTCCCGTAGAACACCCGGCCATCGAGTTCGGCCTGTTTGCCGGGATCACGGCTGGTGATGGCGACCACGCCACCGAGCGCATTACGGCCATAGAGCGTGCCCTGCGGACCACGCAGCAGTTCGACTCGCTCCAGGTCGAGCGGATCATCGACCGCGGCCAAGCCACGTTCAGCGTCCACCGGCGCACCGTCGACATAGAGCACCACGGCCGGATTGCGGCCGCGCGTGGGATTCTCTTCGCCACCAAATCGCGGTTGCTCGCCACTGCCGACACCACGCACCGACAAGGCCCCGTTGGGCTTGTCGGTGAACTGGGAAACGTTGGGCGTGAGCTGCCATTCCTGCGCCAACGAATGCGCACCGCGCTGGTCGAGTTGTTCACGCGTGATCGGCGTCACCGACGCCGGCAAGCGGTGCTGCTCCACCGTCTGTTTGGTGGCGTTGACCTGGATAACTTCGCTGGGCGGTTGAACCTCTGCGGCAGACAGTGAACAGGTCAGCACCAGCATGGTGGGCACCAGCATGAGACGCGACGGCATGGCGAACCGATTATCGGCGGGCATCGAAAGCTCCGAACGGCCAGGAGGCCGGTGATCAGGGTGGCGAAATGGAAGAGGACGTACCATTCGCTTCATGAGACGTTGATGCAATGGCAGGCCTGAGCACCCGCACCCCTGGGCAGTGGTACAGTCCGATGGTAGGCGCGAGTCAGATGCAGGTCCACGCGCCGGTGAAATGCGGCGTTACACCCGAACGATCAGGCTGCGACCGTGGTGCCACGACAATGATCGGCCGAATTTGGACCTCAGAAATCGCGATGGGAATGCGGCCCCACCAGGACATCCAGTCCAAGCCATACCGTGTGGACGAGGTCCTCGTCGAGGTGCTGAGCGTGGTCGAGGTTGTATTGCAGGCGTAGACGCACGGTCTCCAGTGGTCGCCAGGCAATGAGTGGCGACAGCCGCCAACGATCATCGCGCAGCGGATCCGCCGCACGGCCACCAACGCTCTCGCCGCTGCCGGTGGCTTGTTCGTAGCGCAGACCGGCCGACCAGGTCGCCGCCAAGCCGACCTCCACCTGGGCCACCAGGCCAACGTCATGCAACGACCCGGCAGCGTAGGTGGTTTCATCGCCTGAGACCGGCGTTCCGTCTGGATCATCGGTATAGTCATCGACCTCGTAATCGCGGGCGATGAGTTCGACAACGATCTCCACGTCACCGCGTCCCAGGCCGTGGTGGAGGTCACTCCAACGCAGTGCCGCATGGCCGCCAGAGATCAGTGTGGTGGTATCTTCGCCGGCGGTGTTGGGGCCGATGGCCAGGTCCGCGCCGACGCGTACCTTCACCGGTGACAGGTAGAATCCACCTCGCCATCCCACGGTGCTCACCAGATCGGTGAACGCGTGCACTTCATGGGCGCCGAGCGGTCGGCCGGCGAGTTCCTCACCCTCAGCATTGGCGAAGCTCGTCATGGTTTCACCACGCGCGTTCTGCACCG
>JANPLC010000279.1:0-12725 GCA_031426335.1 Planctomycetota bacterium | reverse complement strand
GGGAGAGGCGAGCCCCAGCTCGCCTTTGCCTTCGTCGTTGTTTCAAAATGAAGTGGTTCAAAAGGCAAATGCGAGCTGGTGCTCGCCTCTGCTCACCTCTCCCGGGGGGGCGTCACCCGCGACGCAGTCCTCTGAGCCAATTCGCCAGACTCGGATTCACCCCGCGATCATCCGCATGTTTGCGCACCACCAGATCACCACCCGCCGCGACGATCGCAGCACTGCCGCTGGCGACGCTGGAATAACCGATGATCACCGGTCGCGAGCGGACCTCTGCCTGACGCAGGTCAGCCGTGATCTGATCTCCACGTTCGCCCACCAAGAAAAAATCCATCAACACCGCATCGGGCGCGCGGCCACCCTGCGCTTCGATGTTGGTGAAGGCGTCGATCGCCTCGCTACCGGTATAAAACCGTTCGAGCCGCACCCACGGCAGGGACGCGACGGTGGCGATCGCCGACTGGTGGTTCGATTCACCATCATCGATCAGCCAGAGGAGGAAATCACGCGCGGGCATGGTCTTCGATAACCGAAGTCCGGAGGTCCGGAAGTCCCCTCCGCCACCGTCTGACCGCACCTCCGCTGCGCATCACCCGACTTCCGGACCTCCGGACTTCCGGACTTCCGGACCTGCGAACCACTTCTACAACGCCCACGTGGTCCCGCTCAATCCCTTCACCTATATCCGCCCGCGCCACACCGCCCGTGGCGCTTCGGTGCTCACCGGGCGACTGGTGGTATCGGGACTCAACGCCGCTGGTGAACTCGGCCGGCTGCTGGTGGCGGTGGTGTACGCCCTGTGGAAGGAACCGCAGCGGCGCGAAGTCATCGCCACGCAGCTCTACCACATCGGCTACCTCAGCCTGCCGGTGGTGATCGTCAGCGGCGTCGCCATCGGTCTGGTGATGGGCGTGCAGGGTTATGCCACGTTGGTGAAGTTTAACGCTGAGGTGATGTCTGGCCCGCTGGTGAACTACGCGCTCGTCAGCCAGCTCGCACCGATCTTCACTGCGCTGATGGTCTCGGGCCGCGTCGGCTCGAACATGGCGGCCGAGATCGGCACCATGAAGGTGACTGAGCAGCTCGATGCGCTGCGCGTGATGGGTACCGATCCGATCGCCTACCTGGTCGCACCGCGTTTCCTCGCCTGCGTGTTGTTGCTGCCGGTGCTGACCGCCATCGCCTGCATCGCCGGGATGATTTCGGCAAAGATCCTGGTGGTCGACATCTGGGGCGTCGATGGCGGCGCGTACTGGCATCAGACCAAGAACTTCATGCACGCGTGGGACACGTTCGTCGGGCTGAGCAAGACCCTGGTTTTCGGCGGCATCGTCTGTCTGGTCGCCTGCCGCGCCGGCCTGATGACCACCGGCGGCGCCACCGGCGTCGGCCAGGCCTGCACGCGCGGTGTGGTTCTCGGCAGCATCCTGTGCATGATCGCCAATTTCATCCTGACGCTGCTGTTCAATAAAGTCTGGTCGTTGATGCATCAGCAATGACGCGACGTGTTACGATCGTTGGCGGCGGCATCATCGGCCTGTCGTGTGCCTGGCGCTTGGCGCGCGACGACTGGCGCGTGACTTTGCTTGATGGCGCACCAGAGGCGCGTGAAGCGAGCTGGGCCGCCGCGGGCATGCTTGCCCCGCACCATGAAGCGCACGGTCCTGGCCCACTCTGGCGGCTCGGCGTGGACAGCTTGGCGCGCTGGCCAGGTTTCGTCGAAGACCTCGGCATCGCACCCGCAGCGGTGGATCTGCACCTGGCTGGCGGACTGCTGCCGGTGCTCAACGACGACGATGCCGTCGAAGCCAGCAGTCGCCAAGGATTCCTCCGCGCGCACGGTGTTGCCGCTCGCTGGCTGAGCCCCGACGAATTGCGCCAGCACGAACCCGCTCTCGCTGGTGACTGTGCTGGCGCGTTGCTGCTGCCCGGCGGACAGGTCAATCCGCGACTGGTGTGTACTCACCTGCAAGCCGCGGCGAGCGCTGCTGGCGCGGCCATCCGCTACCACACCGCGGTGACCGCCATCACCAAGGACGGCGTCATCGCCAACGGCGGTGAACTCCTGCCCAGCGATGAGGTGGTCCTCGCCAGTGGCGCGTGGACACCTGGCCTCGCGGCGCTCGCCGGTGTCGACCTGCCAGGCGAGCCAGTGAAAGGGCAGATGCTGCGGCTGCGCGCCGCTGATGGGTTGCTCAACCACTTCGTGCATTGCCAGCACGCCTACCTGGTGCCACGCACCGGCCTGGGGCTGGTCGTTGGCGCCACCATGGTCACCACCGGCTTCGACAAGGCCGATGATCCAGGCGCGATCGAGCGGCTCGCCGCCGGTGCCCGCCGGCTGGTTCCCGCCCTAGCGGACGCCCCCATCGTCGAACACTGGACCGGCCTGCGTCCACGCATCGCCCATGGTTTGCCGGTTATCACGCGCCTGCGTCCTGGTCTGATCGTGGCCACCGGCCATTTCCGCAACGGCGTCCTGCTGGCGCCGGTAACCGCCGAATTGGTGCGGTGTATCGCATCCAACCAGCTATCCCCCTGCGATTTAGCACCTTTTTCTTGTCCCAGACCCACCGCCGTTTGAATGCCGCGCTCTGCGGAGGCCGGGGAAGCCGGATTTGCCCGCATGGCATTCGTAGGTTAGACTCAACACGAGTCCCTCGCAGCAAGGCAGGTTCATGTCCGACATCCTGATCGTCGAAGACAACCCGGTGAACCAAAAGCTCATCGCGTTCCTGCTCGCCCGAGCCGGCTACACCTATGAGGTGGCCGAAAACGGCGCCGAGGCGCTGCGTCGTCTCGACCAGAGCCAGTTCAAACTGGTGCTGATGGACATGATGATGCCGATCATGAACGGCTACGACGCGACCAAGGCCATCCGCGCCAACCCCAAGCTGAAGAACCTGCCGGTGATCGCGCTGACCGCCAACGCCATGAAAGGCGAAGACGAGAAATGCCGCGCCGCCGGCTGCAGTGACTATTTGGCGAAGCCGTACTCGAAGGACCAGATCCTCAACGCGATCTCAATGCTCATCAAGAAAAGCCAAGTGGAGCCGGGTCCAGCCTAAGCGCCCCCGGGACCACCGGTTTTCAAGCGGCGCATCCGTCACCCGCCAAGCATCGACGCGAAGCGGGCACAACCCCATCCCTGGGGTTGTGCCTTTTGCCGTACCCGATAAACACCCCACCCGCATCCGTGCGCGCTCGTAGCTCAGTTGGTAGAGCAACAGACTTTTAATCTGTGGGTCCTGGGTTCGAATCCCAGCGAGCGCACCACTTTATGACTTTGGCGGGGCGCAATTGGGGCGCAACTTTTCACCTCGATCCTCAGTGATCAGCAATCGCCGTGATGCAGCCGCTCCAGCAGTCCGTACGGTCGGGGTTTTCCACTCTCGGGCGCGGACCCTCCCCCTTCACGTCAATCTGTGACTTCATAGAAAACTGGGACCGCGATGACGATGATCCGAGCGATGATTGGCGCTATTATCCTCGAAGAGCCCTCATGTTTGATCAACTAAAGTTTTCCCCTGTAGATGGCCAGCAGGAAACATGGCGCTCAGATGCTTGCGTCCGATTGGGGCAGATTTTGGGCCGGTACTGGGTACGCTCACGCGAAGGGAAATACTTCGCTTCATGGGATCCCATCGAAGCCAACGAACCAGGCTTTGTCATATTCGGTAGCGAGGGTCACCTGACAGCAAATATGGCGAAGAGCGCCTGTGCAGGCGATTGGATCACCTCCTTACCTCCACTATGAGGTGCGATTAATGCAGGTGATTGGCCCAAGAAGCAGCCGCATCCTATAATTTCATTCGCTGAGCCGCCGTCGCCGTTTCGTTTCGACAAACATCCATCCTACGTAGGGCCTGCCGATGCGGGGCCGGGTACAGTGCGAGATTTTCCGGTCTGATCGTCAGCGAAACAGGCTTCGATCGATTCTTCGGAGAGGTACGCGGGCCGTTGCGCGGATTGCCGCATTCTCCTTTGGATGTTTCGCTGTTGGCATCGGACATTGCCGCGTTGTCGCGACGATTGGCTTTTGGCATCCTCTTCGCCTGCGCGACTTGCCATGCGGCACGCGTCGTGAGCAAGGATGAGCGTCTTATCATCAGCGGACTGTACTGCCGGGACGATCCGTCGCTTTGCTGAATTGAGCAGAGGATGGATGGACTTCGTTAATGCGTGTCTGGCATTTTGTGTCTGACGGAGCACTAGTCGCCTGCGCACAATACATCGATTCAGCCTGCGTATAACCCCCAGCGTTTTCCATGAAACCAGAAACGAGAACGGACATGACAAGACAAAATATCGATCACGCGGGATGAAATACACAGCCACATTCTGGTTGCGCGGCGCGGGTGCCGGGCGCTATGATGTGCTCCATGAAACTCATCGTGCCAGCCCTCATGGTGATCATCGCTCCGGTCGCCGCGTTCGGTAACTAGTCTGACCACTAATCTTCTCACGTTGAGTCAACGTGACGTGCTGATGGATGATCATCAGATTTTCAGTCCGAAGGACGGATCATGTCGCGAGGAAAATCCGGTAACGCAGCGTGTGAGGCGGGAGATCCCCTGTTGATGCAGCCGCGTATCGTTTCACAAAACCTCGCCCCGATCATGTCTGGCCGTCGTGTGGATCCGCAGCGGTTGTTGCGGAACACGGGCTTCACCCTCTTTGAAGTGTCCATTTCGTTGGTGCTGGTGTCCTTCGGCGTGATCAGCGTGCTGATGCTGATGCCGTTCGGGATCAAGGCTCAGCAACTGGCGCGCTCCCAGATCTATGCATCCGCCAAGGTGATGGAGATCATGGATCAAGTCCAACAAGGCACGCGCGAATTCACCGCCTGCCAAGTGGAGTCAGCTGGCATGTGCGCGGTCAACAACTGCGCGCATGCGCCCGACATCGAGCAGAAAACCTGTAATCCGTGGAATGGTTCGCTCGCGGTTCCATTGGCGATAGCTCGGCGTCTCGACAGCGATGGCGATGAGATCCAGCAGGTACTCGATCAGGGCGGTTATCTCTTCTACGCGGATCCTCAGCCACAGGGCCGATCGGTGGTCCACACCCAGCGTGAGGCCCTGCCCAACGAAGCTCAACGTTTGGTCTACGCGTTGATCGGTTATCCCCAGCAGAATGCGCTCAACACCCATCCGATCATGGCCTGGCCGTACTACGATTTCTGGCCGTCACCACCCGACGAGTGGGAGGACCAGCAATGGCAGGCGATGGGCTTCCCTGCGGTCGCAGTGCGCAGGCGCATAACGATGGCCGGCGGCACCACCGAACTGCCAGATGGGGCTGATCTGGCGCTCTGCGCTGAGTACCTGCAACGTTGCATTGATCTGGTGCGGGACCCGGCGATGCGGATCACCTGCACCGATGTAAGCGTCGGCATAGGCGGCCTCGCCGATCCCCTGCCTCTGCCCAGCCTGCCCGGCGCGCTGGGTGCATCCCTGCCCATGGCGGGTCAACCCGCGTTGCCACCGGCGCCCTTACCACCCTGGAGCGATGTCTACCGCACGACTCCTCCCGACAGCGAAGAATCGGTGTTTCCGAAGCCATGGCGCGTGTTGGCCATCCGTTACTTGGCACACGCGGCCGCACGACTGACTGCCCCAGGGCCAATGAGCGAACTCACCGCAACGCAACAGCAAGCAGCCAAGGACTATGCCGCCCACTGCCACGAAGCAGCGCTGGAGTGGGTGATGCGTTATGCCTCGACCAATCCCTATGACTGGGGCTGCAAGCGCCCGCTCAATCGACAGACCTCGTGGGATAATCCCCTGCTTCAATATGACATCACCCGGCCCACCGGCGGGCTGATCACTTACGGCTCTACCGACCGAAGCTGGCGAGTGATCGCAGGACTGCCCGCCGATCGCAATCCCAACACCTACGTCGGCAGCGGCACCGGAGCGATGGCGATGAGCTTAGGCGATCCACGCACACGCTGGGGGGACCACACACGATTCAATCTGACTCAGCCCTTCCATGCCGCGGAACGCTGTCGTCAGATCGTTTTCTGGGCAGCGGACTGGAAATCGTATGAAGATTTCGAGGAATTGCCGAGCGCGCCGATCGATGCCTCACGCTCGTATTTCGGTGCCGGCGGGGCATACGCCAACTACTGGCATGCCCCACGTTTCGGTAATCCTGAAAGCTACATCGCTTTCGACCCGATCACCGGCTTGAATGCGGGCGGTCATCCAACCCTGACCTATCCTTTCGATTGGCATTTTTATCCAGGCGACGTTCCCGCGCCGCAGAGCGACATTCCGATCGATCAGGACAACCAACGCAGTCGGCAATTGTTCTTCAACAGCAAGGGCGCCGACCGCAATAACAACGGTCTCTTTGATCGCGGACCCGTTCCGCGTTCGGTGCGCATGCGCGCCACTACGGTCGCCCGCTTCAACGTCTATGATCCACGCCTGAGTCTGGGACTGCGTTACTAGGAGCCCGCCATGTCGATTCCGCGCCACGCCTTTACCCTGATCGAACTGATGATCTCCGTCAGCCTGTCGTTGATCATAGTCTTGACCGCGATGGCTGGGTTTCGCGTCACAGCCCAGACCATCACCATGGTCAATCGCCTGGCGGTCGAGAACCAATTGCTGCGCGCCGGGGTGTTTGCTGGGATCGAAGAACTCGATTTCTGGACCGCCTATGATGATCCTCAGGACCGTTCCGCCCAGCCCTTGCGCACTCGGCCGTACAGCAATCCCTTTCGTCCGCTGCGCGAAGGAGATGTCGTAAACGATCCTGATGCGCTCTTCTTGAACGTTGGCCAGCACGATCCCCGTGCCTGGTGGCGAGGACAAGGCTTGTTCACCAAGGGCGATAGCCGAGGCGATTACAGCCAATTCGCACGTACCGGTCATGCATTAGATTGGCGTCGCGCACTGCCCGAGGCCATTGACCGCTTCGACCGTCGCTTGGGCCTCTATGGCATGGTCGATTACCTGCCAGGAAACCTGATCTACGCTTTCTATACCGGCGAAAACGGCGTCAACTCCGATGAATTTGCGCGTTTGACCAATCCGACCGATGCCGCCACGGATTTACTTACGTATGCCAACAACTCCGGCGCCGGCTATTGGTGGGAGAAGGGCGCGCGACCAAAGGACATCTGCACGATGACCTGCGTTGGTGCCATTACCTTCAGCGCGAAGGAGGGCGTCGTTAATACTCCCGCCGATGTTAACCGGCACATCTATCAGGAAGAAGGAGAACGATTCCTTGCGCCTGGCGAGGTGGCGAACAGTGGCGTCGCCTACGTCAATCAGAAGTTCACCTTCACCCGCATGTTCAATGATTGCACCATCTCTGGGAGCGTAGCGCTCGACAATGGGCCGTCACACTGGCCGACCATGCGCACCACGGTGCTGCACTACATCCATTACACGCGCCAGAATCACGTGGCCGCCGTGACCATCACCAGCCCTCTCACTGGCGAATCCCAACTGGTGCGCTTTTCTGCCACCGGTTCGACTTTGCGCGGTGCCCGTCAGCAACGCGGACTCGACCAGTGATCTGCCGGCGCGGCACCATCCTGATCCTGGTCGCTGGCATAACCGCCTTGCTAGCCAGTTTGGCCATCGCCTTTTTGGCGCGAATGCGCAGCGATGCAGAAGAGGGCATGCTGCTGTGGCGTGAGGCCCAGGCGCGGGTGATGTTGAATGCCGGATTGATGTATGTGCAAGAAACCTCGCGCATTGGCTGGGGCCTGCGCAGTAGCGGAGAAATCACACCACGAGAGGCCTTCGGCTGGATCGACGTACGCGATGGCGGAGTGGGTCCACGCGATGTCACCGGACAGCGCATGCTCGCCACCGATCCCAGCGCTGCAGTCAATGATGCCCAAGCATCACCTGACGGAACAGGATCGGCAGGTGCGTATTTCCCCGTCACAGGAGGACGGGCTGCGCGCTGTCCGATGTACGTGATGGAACGGCCGCCCTATGCCACCGCGGTGACTTTCGCCTACAATCCGATGCTGCCGGATGCAGCCTGCACCCAGGGCTATGCCACCCTCATCCGTTTCAAACAAGCCGACCCGCAGCCGGCAGTGACGTTGACCGGCGATATGGATGCATCTGGTATGGCACGGTTCACTGCTGGCGATCAACGACCACGCACGTCCTCGCTCGACCTAGCCTGGTTCCGAGTCTACCGCATGACCCGCGCTGACTGCCAAGCCCATCGCGATTTAAACGGCCGTCAGGCCGCGCTGACGTGGTCTCCGGCCATCTTCACCATCACTTGCGGCGCAGGCGCAACCGGCGGCTACCGTTCGTGGTCTGAAGTCACTGACGACAACCAGCAAGAACGCTTCAACGGCGATCCGGCCTTCTTTGCCCAGCTTCAAGCGCAAGAAACCCGGCTCTTCTTCGCTGCCGAATGGTCGCCCGCCGCAGGGGGAAACGTTGGCGAACACTACTCCGATGACGCCCCCGCCGACGAAAGTACAATGGCCAGTTGGAACGGCAGCTATCGTACGCATTCCTATAATTTCGGCGGGTCGTTCCGCTGGATCGAACGGCTGTCCGTCGAACCGTCGAACTGGTGACATCGGTAGAAAGTAAAGTAGACACACAACCTTCCATCACGGTTCAACCCAAGACCCGAGCATCTCGGCATCATGGCGTTTGCCGGAACACCCGCTGAAGCGGGTCGATGATGGTGGCCACGCGGCTCAAAACTTCATTGTAGATGTCATCTGGCAAGACGCCCAACCGTTCTCCAACAATCCGCTTCGCGTGATCGAGTCCACGAATCCGGTCGGGGTGAATGAATCCTTCAAAGCCCAGTTTTCTGGTCGTCGGGATTTCGACCGCCAGCTTATTGCCGAGCAACGAATGCGTGACCGGAACAACCAGGCAAAGACCGAGTTGATTGAAGGCCAGCTCCGACATCACTACCCCAGGATGTGTGTCTGGCGGTTCTTTGCCGTGGTGCGGCGAGAAGTCGAACATGAGCACATCACGAAGCCGGGGAGCGGCGTTGGTCTTTGCCTGGAAGCCGCGGCCAGTCATCCGAGGCGTTCCTTGCCGCGCGGCGCATCGTCGGGCCAGATCTCATCTGCCTGGGTTGGTACCTCTGCTGCCACGCGCTTCTTCAAGTAATACGACAGTGGACGCGGCACGACTGGGCCGGCGTTTTCGGGCTCCGGATATTCGAAGATGATCTTACGCGCCGTGACGAGCACGCGGAACTCTTCGGACGGAGTCACGCCGGCCTCAGCCAGCAGATCGTTTTTGAAGATGTACCCCTTCGAATGACCGACCGCGCGCAGGTGCTCTTTGGCAGCGAATTCCTTCCATTTAGTGCCCATGGCTTGCCCTTCGTTGTTATAACAACGATATAACAGGCGGGCTGGATTCAACCAACTTCCTGAGAGCAGGCCCACGCTGACAGTCAACTCGGCCAGGCAGCTGCATCGCTCTACGACTCTTCTGAAGTCGCGGAAAAACACGCATTTCCAGCGCCGACGCCGCGGGCTGTACGAACCCCCCTGACTGCCTTGTGGTGTCTGTATTGACATGGGTCAGCACCACCCCATAGTCCCCCGCCATGAGCCGCGCCCTCCCTCCCCAGCAGTCGAAGATCCTTCACTACTTCGCCGATGCGCAGAACGAGGGGCGACAGCCCAGCCGTGCCGAGGTGGCCACCCACTTCGGCTACGCCTTCCCCTCAGCGGTCAGCAAGCACGTCGATGCGCTGGTGCGCAAAGGCCTGCTGCACGCCGATCGCGAGAAAAAGCGCAACGTCTCGCTGACCGAAGCCGGTTGGACCGCCATCGGTCGTAGCCCGGCAAGTAAAGGTGTGCCGGTGATCGGCGCCATTGCCGCTGGTGTGCCGATTTTGGCGAGCGAACAACACGCGGGCTACCTTTCCGACCTCACGCCGAATCCCGGTCGCTTCGCACTCAAGGTGCGCGGCGATTCGATGATCGATGACGGCATCCTCGACGGTGACTACGCCGTCATCCAGCACGGTGCGCCCGTCGCTGACAACCAGGTCGCCGCCGTGGTGGTCGATGGCGAGGCGACGCTCAAACGTGTGCGCTTCTACGACGACCGCATCGAATTGATCCCGGCGAACCCCAACTACAAACCGCTCGTCGTGCACAAGGCGCTGTCCGCCAGCGTCGAGATCGTCGGGCCGTTGGCGTTCGTCTACCGCACGATCGCATGATTCGCGCTACGCGCTACGAGCTACGAGCCACGAGCAAAGCAGCGCCACCCGCGCCGTTCTAAACCCGCACTCTTTTTCTGACTCACCAACCACACCTCGTACCAGGACCAAACCCCATGAATTCCCCCGCTCCCAAAGCCGCTGACACCAAAGCCGACAAAGCCGAGAAGACCGACAAATCGACCGATCCGAAGCTGTCGATGAACAGCTCGACCGATCCGGGCAAGAAGAAAGCCCTCGAAGCGGCGCTCGACCAGATCGACAAGGCCTACGGCAAGGGTTCGATCATGCGTCTCGGCCAGTTCGAGAAGGTCGAAGTCGGCTCGATCTCCACCGGCAGCCTGAGCCTCGACCTCGCCATCGGCATCGGCGGCGTGCCGCGCGGTCGTATCGTCGAGATCTACGGCCCGGAGTCCTCGGGTAAAACCACCCTCGCGCTGTCGATCGCGGCGCAGGCGCAGAAAGAAGGCGGCGTGGTCGCCTTCATCGACGCGGAACACGCGCTCGATCCTACCTGGGCGGAAAAGATCGGCGTCAAACTCGACGACCTGCTGGTCAGCCAGCCGAACTACGGCGAACAGGCGCTCGACATCTGCGACCTGTTGGTGCGTTCCAACTCGGTCGACGTGGTGGTGGTCGACTCGGTCGCCGCGCTGACGCCCAAGGTCGAACTCGACGGCGAGATGGAAGACAACCAAGTCGGCGTCCAGGCGCGTATGATGTCCAAGGCCATGCGCAAACTCACCAGCGCCATCAGCCAGTCCAAGGCCACGGTGATCTTCATCAATCAGATCCGCGAAAAAATCGGCGTGATCTACGGCAGCCCCGAGACCCAACCCGGTGGTCGCGCGCTCAAGTTCGCCGCGTCGCTGCGCCTCGACATCCGCCGCGTGACCTCGATCACCGAAGGTGAAAAAGTCGTCGGCAACCGCGTGCGCGTGAAGGTGGTGAAGAACAAAGTCGCCGCGCCCTTCACCAAGGCCGAGTTCGACATCATGTTCAACGAAGGCATCAGCTACACCGGTGACCTGCTCGACCTCTCGGTCCTGGCCAAGGTGACTCAGAAGTCCGGCGCGTGGTTCACCTACGGTCCAGTGAAACTCGGCCAGGGCCGCGAGAACTCCAAGCAGTTCCTCAAGGACAACCCAAAGGTCACCGCCGAGATCGCGGCCAAGGTCAAGGCGGCCAACCTCAACCTGCTCGACGGTCCCGGCACCGGCGACGCTGCCGCAGAATAATCCGGCTTTCTTCGTGGTTTCCACGCGACACCCCTGGTTTTCCGCCAGGGGTGTCGCGTTTGTTGACTGCCGGCATTGTCATACTCCATCGCGGTTGCACCCAACTTGCCGATGTCGAGCATTCCGCGCGTTCAACAAGACCTCCGCAACCCGCCGGACAACCGTGCGAGGTGCACGGTACGAGGTGCGCGGTTCACGACTGGAATGGCCCAGGTAGGCCACGGTCGCTGAGATCCAGCCCTAGCACCTAGCCCCTTGCCCCTGTCCCCTTGGATTTCCCCATGCCCGCCCTGCACGCCGTCCTCGCTCAACCTTATGGCCAACATCCTCGTCAGCAGATCGACGTGTTCATTCCAGAGCGACTGGCCGCAAACGGCTTGGTGGCGCTCGTCCACGGTGGCTGGTGGTCACAAGGCCGGCATCAGGATCTGCGGCTGTTCGCCCTGCACTTGGCCGAACTCGGATTCGCCTCGGCCGCCATCGGGCATCGTCAATTTGGCGATGGTGCACGGCATGGCCAGGATCTCATCGATGACGTGAAAGCCGGACTGACCAAGGCACTTGAGGAGTCATCCCTCGCCGGCGCGAGCGACAGCACGGTGGTGCTGCTCGGCAGCGGCTCCGGCAGCTTGACGGCGCTGACCGTCGCTTCGCAATTTTCCAGTGATGCACGGATCCGCGTGCGTGGTGTCATCGCCTGCGGCGTGACGCCGACCCTCGATCACTGGGAAGGTTGCTCGTCAACCGTGGCCAAGGCGCTCGACCAGTTCGCTGGCGGCCAACGCCACCTGCTCAGCCCGATGGAGTTCCCGCCCGCATCTTTGCCGCCCTTGCTGCTGCTGCACGGCGACAGCGATACCGATGTGCCAGCCAAAGTCGCGCAACGCCTGCACGCCCGCGCGATCGAAGCAGATGAATCCAGCACGCTCGCGGTACTAACCGGCATCGGCCACCTGTTCATCGAACATCCGCTGGAGCGCGGCGCCAAAGCCGCGATGGAACGCATCGTGCCGTTCCTCACCGAGCACGCACGTGAACCCGAACGCGAGAGCCTGTTCACCGGCATCGCTGATCGCTGATTTTCCGCGGGGCAGATACAGGCAGACGCCCTCATAGGTTAACACGACTGCCCCAAGCACGGAAAACCGCCGGGAGCGCGGCCGCCCTCGGCCGCATTCCTTTTCGTAGATGCGCGGTGGAAGGACAGATTCGTACCGTGAGGTTGGTACCTTTGGTAATCCACGTGTTACTCAAGCAACCTGGTTTGTGCGGAATGCGGCCGAGGGC
>JANPLC010000278.1:0-24986 GCA_031426335.1 Planctomycetota bacterium | reverse complement strand
CCCTCACAACGCCGCACGAGCGAGCGCAGCGAGCAGCCGCACGCCGCACGCCGCACGATCACTAAACCATGCTCGCATGGGATGGCCCCTACAGCCCGTACATTCATGCGGCAGATGATCGCCCACGACAGATCGCCTGGGGTATCCCCCAGCGGCGTTTAGCGCACTACCTGCTCGCCACGTCACTACTCGGCAGCGAACACCTGCGCGTCGAGGGCAAGGATCACCTGATCCCGCTGGGGAGTTCGTACCTGATTCCCCCCGGGGCACTGGCGGATGTGGGATCGATTGCAGGCAACACGCCGGTGTGGATCCACTTCGATGTGCGCTTCGATGAACGGCGCAAAGATCATCCGCATGCCGGTGCCTATGAGTCTGAGCTGGGTGAACGCGCACCGTTACTGCAACCCGCGCCGATCGACGTGTGGGGCGTTGATCTGCCGGTGGTGATCCCCCCAGCGTTGACGCAGCTGTTCCGCGATGGCGTGCCGCGGCTGGTGCGCCGTTGGAAAGATGGCTCACCGATCGCGGTGCTCGATGCGACGTCTCAACTCGCGTCGCTGCTGACGACGTTCGTGAGCCACGTATGGGAGGCGTCGTCCACTTCGCCGACCTTGAGTTTGGAGGCACGTATCGCCCGCGCCGAATCGACCGCACTGCGCAGCCTCGACACCGGCTTCGATGTTGAGGAATTTGCCGCTGCGGCGGGCTACAGCCGCACGCGTTTCAGCGCGCTCTATCAGCAGGTGCGCGGTACCAGCCCAGGAGCGTTCCTGCGTAGCGAACGCCTGCGTTTAGCCGAAACGCTGCTCAGCCGTCCTGACTTGGCGATCGCCAAGGTTGGTGAACTGGTCGGCTATCCAGATCCGACGGTGTTCGGCCGCTTTTTCCGCAGCCATCATCAGATGAGCCCAGGCGATTGGCGCCGGCGGAATGCGTAGAGCAGCTCGCAGCCTTCCGCCTCCAGCACATTGACCCCTGCCACATACGGTGACACTGCGCCCTTCCCTGCTGATTCCCCGCAAGCGGGTGAGGAGCCCGACCCTTGGCTGATCATCGTTCTCCTCTGCGCAAAGCGGCCTCCATCGAACAGGTGTCGGAACGCCTAGCGTCGATCACCTCGGTGGCAGCAGGCCAACGCCGCAATCCGCTCGCCGCGTACCTACACCTGGTACAGAACAAAAGGTTCTTGGTGCCCGTGGTGTGGGCGCTGCTGAATCTGCGCAATTCACCGGTGTGGGTTTTCCCCCTGCTGATCGGTCATGTGTTCGATCTGTTATCCAAGCCCGAGATGCGCGCAGGCGTGCTGGGCGATCTGTGGTGGGTGATGACAGTGTCGTTCCTGCTGTGCGTGATGAATGTCATCACCACCGTCGGTGAACGGCGACTGCGCTCGATCCAAGGGCGCGCGCTCGCTGCGGCGTTACGCCGCTCACTGGTGCGCCGCCTGCACAAGTTGACCTTTGCCTTCCACGACCGCTCGCAGGCCGGCATCCTGCAGAACAAGTTCCTTCTCGATATCGGCCGCCTGGAGGCGATGCAAAACTACCTCGCTGAATGTATCCTGATGCAGGGCACCACGATCATCATCACGCTGGTAATCGTCGGCTTGTATAACCCGTGGTTCCTGCTGGTGCTGGGCATGATCGTGCCGGCCAACTTGATCACCGCCCATCTGCTGTGGCCGCCGATGCGCCGCCGCAGCGAAGAGTTCCGCATCGCCGAGTCGGGTTTCGTCTCCTCGCTCAATGAAGCGTTGCATGGCGTCCGCGTCACGCGTGCGCACGCGGTGGAGGACTACGCCGAACGCCGGCTGGAATCCGCCGCGCGAAAAGTTGCGACCACTGGCGTCCGCGTTGACGTGACCCACGCTTTCTTCGGCTCCACCGGTTGGGCGGTCGGATCGCTGCTCAACATGGCGGTGATCGGCGTGGGCGCGTGGCTGTGTGTGCGCGATGAGATCAGCTACGGCGCGCTGTTCATCTTCTGGAGCTACTACGGGATCATCTCCGGTGCGGTGAGCGGTATCATCTATGGCATGCCCACCATCGCTGGGGCCAGCGATGCGCTGCAATCACTCTCCGAACTGTACGAAAGCGAGTCGGAAGAGCGCAACGATGGGAAACCCGCGTTGGCCGCGGTGCAGGGCGAAGTCCGCCTGAGTAACGTGCATTTCCGCTACGCCGGCAGTCAACATCACAGCCTGGGCGGCGTCGACCTGCACATCCCGATCGGCACGTCGCTGGCCCTGGTCGGTCCTTCCGGGTCGGGCAAGAGCACCATCGCCAGCCTGATTCTCGGCTTCTATGATCCCGAGCAGGGTGCCGTCACCATCGATGGCAACGACCTGCGCACCATCGATCGCCGCACCGTGCGCAAACACGTTGGCGTCGTGTCGCAGGACGTGGTGCTCTTCCACGACAGCGTCGCCGGCAACATCGCCTGGGGTGACGAAAACCCTGACCCGAAACGGATCACCGAGGCGGCCATCCGCGCCAACGCCGACGAATTCATCAGCCAGCTTCCCAACGGCTATCAGACCGTGCTCGGCGATCGCGGCATGGGCCTGTCGGGTGGTCAGCGCCAACGCCTCGCGATCGCCCGTGCGCTCTACCGCGATCCCAAGCTGCTGATCCTAGACGAGGCCACCAGCGCGCTCGATCCGGAAAGCGAACGCCAAGTGCAGCAGGCGCTCGAAGTGCTGATGCAGGGCCGCAGTACCCTGATCATCGCGCATCGACTCTCGACCGTGCGCAACGCCCACCGTATCGCCGTGCTCGACCAGGGCCGCGTCGTCGAGACTGGCACCTATGATGACCTGATGGCCAAGCAGGGCGCCTTCTATCGCTTGGCCAATGGCCAGCTGACCTGAGAGCTGCTAACTAAGCTATGCGACCCCGTACTGCTTGAGCTTGGCGTAGAGCGTGCTGCGGTCGATCTCGAGCAATTCTGCGGCCGCCTTCTTGTTGCCAGCGCAGTGATCGAGCACGCGCAGGATGTGATTACGTTCGACCGTCGCGAGCGGTTCGATGGCGCCGCCCGACGTGTGCGAGGCCGTCGGCGCCAGCAGAGACTTCGGCAGTTCGTCCGCAGTGATGGTCGCGTCGGTAGCCGCGCTGACGGCGTGCTCCAGGACGTGGCGCAGTTCGCGGAGGTTTCCTGGCCAGCCATAGCGCAGCAGGGCGGCGCGGGTTTCCGGCGTCAGCCGTTTCGCCGGCTCGTGCCGTACGCTGGCCACCTGTTCGAGGATCGCCTGCGCCAGGGGTTCGATGTCGCCGGCGCGCTGGCGTAGCGGCGGGATCTCCAGCGGCCTGCCGGCGAAGACATGCAGCAATCCCAGGTGCAGCGGTGTTTTGTACACGTCGCCCAGCGCACGGACGCTGGCGGCGATCAGTCGGACATCGACCCGGCGCACGGCGGCAAATCCTGAGCGTTGGACCTCGCCGGTCTCACCGACCCGTTGCACCCGGGCCTGCACCGTCATCGGCAGAGCACTGATCTCATCGAGAAAAACCGTACCGCCATCGGCGAGTTCGAAAATTCCAGGCGCACCAGCACCACGACCGAACAACAAGGCCTCTGCCCCCTGGTCATCAAGTGCGGCACAGGTGACCACCTGGAACGGACGACCGCTGCGCGCCGAGCGCGCATGGATGAATCGTGCCAGCAGTTCCTTACCGGAACCGGATTCACCGGTGATCAGCACCGGGACCGCCACCTGGGCAAGGCGCAGGGCCTGTTCACGCAGCTGGACGATGACGGGATCAGTGCCGATCAGTTCGATTTCCGGCACCGGAGCCGACTGGACCGTCTCTGGGGACGGGAGCGGATCGCTGCTCGGCCTGCTGGCGAGGCGCACGGCCATCTGGTTGGCGACGGCGGCGAGGAACTCTAGATCGGTGCGGGTGAAGGGCTGGCCCGGCGTCAGACGATCGACGTAGAGCAAGGCGTGGGTGTCAGCGCCAATGCGCACCGGCGCCGACATCGCACTCTGCACACCTGACTGGACCATGCTGGCAGAGGGAGTGAGGTCGCCGTCACTGGTACACAGCAACGGTTCGCCGCGGCTGCGCACCGCCGCCAGCAGCGTACGGGCAAACGGTACCGCGCCGAAACGCGCCCGTAGGCGGCGTTCGTGCGCCGGCCACAAGGTCCAGCCGCTGGCGCCGTCACCTGGGAGGAAGACTGCGCACCGATCACCTTCCAGGACCTCCGCCGCGGCATCGTCCAGCAGTTCGAACAGAGCGTCGCGATCCGGGGCGGCGTTGCTGCGGCGGATCAGGTGATGCAGCAGCACGAGGTAGGCGTTGGCGCGCGCCAGCGTGCTGACATCCGCGTCGCTGGCGTGCGTGAACAGCACGGTTTTATGCTGATCGAGTCCATGGATGCTGCCTGGATCCGACCACTCGGCGTCACTCGCGACCACGATGCTGTCAAAACGGAAACGCGTGGCGCCGATACGGAATTCACTCCCGTCGATCAGCGGCAGGCTGCTGATCCGGCCATCATCGCTCCACGTGCCGTTGGAACTGTCGAGGTCGCGCACCTGGTAACGGCCGCTATCGGCCACCACCTCGGCGTGGATGCGGCTGGACTTGGGGTCGGCGATCTGGATCGGATTCGCCGCGTCACGCCCGATGGTGGTGCGTGCGCTGCGCAGCTCATGACGCTGCCCGGTTCCAGGGCCAGAAATGATGCTCAACCATGGCATGTTCCCTGGAATGATCGACGCCCCGCGCAGGACTCAAGCCGGGGCCCCAAGGAGACGCATACACGTCCCAGGCGGAGCGCTGCGCGCGGGCTACCAACGCAAAGCGAGCGGGGATCATGGCGCTTGCCGGTGCGTTCGCAGCGGCAAGCCCAAACCCACAGCAGGTGTCCCATGCGTATCCACGAGCTGTTTCTTGCGATGGCCAAACACAACGCCAGCGATCTGCACCTGAAGGTCGGAGAGCCGCCGATCTTCCGCATCAATGGCGAACTCGTGCGCATGAAAAGTGCCCTGCTGACGTCAGAGGACACCGACGCGCTGTTGGTGCCGATGATGGGCGAGCGGGCGAAAGGCGATCTGGAGTCCCGTGGCTATGCGGACTTCTCGCAGGCCCTCGACGGCGCTGGGCGCTTCCGCTGCAACGTCTTCCGCAGTTCCGGTCGTCTCTCAGCAGCCATCCGGCGGGTGAAGCTGGAGATACCAACCTACGACCAGCTGCACCTGCCGCCACAGATGGCCAAATGCGCCGCGTATGAGCAGGGCCTGGTGCTGATCGGCGGCATCACCGGCTCAGGCAAATCGACGACCATCGCCTCGGTGCTCAACGACATCAACCACAAGCGCCGTGCTCACATCATCACCATCGAAGACCCGGTCGAGTTCCTCTTCACCGATGACAAGGCGCTGATCAATCAACGCGAGATCGGCATCGACGTGGTCAATTTTGCCGAAGCCCTGCGCTCTGCCGTGCGTGAAGATCCCGACGTCATGCTGCTGGGTGAGATGCGCGACGCCGAGACCTTCGAAACCGCGCTGAATGCGGCAGAAACTGGGCATCTGGTGTTCGGCACCATCCATTCGTCGGGCGCCGCCCAGACCATCGGACGCATCCTCGATTTCTTCCCCGAGCAGAAACACGAACAAGTCCGTACCGCCCTGGCCTTCAACCTGCGCTGCGTGATCAATCAGAAGCTGCTGCAGGGCGCCACCAAGGAGGTGCCGCAGGTTCCGGCGGTCGAAGTCATGTTCATCACCCCGGTGATCAAGAAGATGATCCTCGAAGGCGAGGACATGAAGGTCGCGGATGCCCTGGGCAAGGACACCGAGAACGGCTGCCAGAACTTCAACCGCGTGCTGACGCAGCTCTACAAAGAGCACAAGATCACTATGGAGACCGCGCTGAACGCTGCGCCGAATCCGGAAGAACTGCGCATGGCGATGCGCGGCATCACCATCAGTGATGGTGGGATCGTTTAGTGCTGACGTTACTAAACCAGTCGTGCGAACTTAAACGAAAAGCCCCTGGATTGCTCCAGGGGCCGTTGGCGTTCAACCATTGATCGAACTGATTACTTGACCCAGGCCCGCTTGGCGTGGCCGCCACCCGGCTTGAGGACATTGTCACCACTGGAGGCACTCGTGTCATTCTGATCGTCATATATGTTGTCGGGATCTATGTTCGCAGCGACATCTTCCTGGCCAGCAGCACCGCGCGCGTCCGGGTTTTCGATGAACAGCACAACGGGGTTCTGAATGACACCCACGGTGCGATTGGTGCCGCCCGAGGTAAGAGTTGCATGCTTCTTAAGTTTCTTCACATGGGCGTCGCCAAAGCAGGCCATCGAACTGTCCGAGTGGTATTTGGTATCGCGATCCGCTAGGATCACGCGGGCGGAGCTAGGGTCAGCGGGTGAAGCCCAATCGAAGGCATAGGAGACTGCGCCCGTATTGGTTCCGCTCCAACCCCACGCAGTACCGGTCGCCGACATGGTCGGCTTGATGTTCTTGTTCGGACCACCAACGGCGGCACTGGGGCATTTAAATAGTGCATTCGGGATTGACTGGCTGATGGCCAACAGTTCGAAAGCACCCGCAGTATACTTGGGCGCATCGGCTGCTGCGACCTCACCCATTGCGGAAGGTGGGTCTAGTTTCCAAAGTGCGGTGCCGCCGCGAGGATCCGGCCAAGAGGTCTCTTCCTGCGTGGAATAGGCCACCATCGCACCAAGGATCTGGCTCTGGTTCTTGCCGCATTGGGCTTGGCGCGCCATTTCACGGACGACGCCGATCACCGGCAGCAACATGCCGGCGAGGATGGCGATGATCGAGATCACCACCAGCAGTTCGATCAGGGTGAAACCCTTGGATCGATGAGTAGATGAGGAGAACGATAACATGGCATGCTCCTTTCGAAGCGGGGTTTATGAAGTCGGCCGGATGGGAATGGATTGGCCGATGGTGGGAGGATAGCCCACCCATGTCTGAACGACAACCTGCATGTCGAATTCCCTGCCAGCGGTGTTCGCCGCTGTGTCAAGGCGTGTCAAATGCAGCAGGGCAGGCCATGTGGCCTGCCCTGGTCGGGTGAAAACATCTTCAAGCCGTTGTCGGCGTGAAGGTTACTGCATGTTGACGATCTCGTACAGTTCGTTGCCCAGTTCGCGGGCGCTGTAATTGCGGATGCGCGGCGGAGCGAAGGATACTTCGCGGGTGTTGTCCCACTGACTGGGATCGGAGGCCATCTTGGAGCCCATCTTGGAGCCTTCGTAGTCACGCACGGCGTCGTAGGCCACCAGGGCGAATTTCCACGACAGACCGCTGAAGCAGTGGATCACCACCGGATCCTGTTCTTTGCGCTGGGCCACGGCGGTATTCTCGCGCTCGACCAGCTTCTGGTGAATGTGCTGGTGAATCATTTCGATGTTCTTCTTGAGGTCCGGATGGCCCTTCTTGCTGAAGCTGTTGCCATCAAGCACGATCGCTTCCGAGCCGCCCATGCGCAGGTAGGCAGTCGGCAACACGTCGCCGACGGTTTTCTTCATCGATTCGTACTTCGCTTGGTACTCCGACGGCTGGAAGCCTTTGACCAGACCTTCGGGGTAGATGCAGACGTTGATCATCTTGGGCGGTTCAACCGGCTTGGTCGCCGGCGATGGCGCCTGGCCCTTGTCGGTTGGGAGCAGGCTGGCGATCGCCTTTTCATCCGCGCTGAACTTGGTGGTCAAGATGAAGAACAGCAGCAACAGCATGATGCAGTCGATCATCGGGACGAGGTCGATCTTGCCCTCTTCGATTTTTGCAGATGGATCTTCGGCCATGGCTGTTTCCTTTGCTCACATGACGGCGCGACCGGTTGGTCGCGTCATTTATCTTCTGGCTTGCGCGTCGTGAAATTGAGGAAGACGAAAGGCTTGGCTTGGGCCGGACTGGAGATGGTCATCGGTTTCATCCCATCAAAGGGATTGATCGAGCCTGAGACCACCTGCTGGACCTCTTGCACGACGCGGTATTCGGTGTCAGCGTCGGCGCGGATCTCGAGCACCACTTTCGGCAACATGAAGCCGGTATTCTTGGGATCAGGGAACTTTTCAGCACGATCGTAGGCTTGGTCCAAAACCTGGCGCAACTTCTGGTAGGCTTCGTAATTGTCGACGCCAGAGGAGACATAGTTGATGCTGTTGATACGGATGGTGTTGCGCGGCGGATTGCCGGTTTTCGTGCTGCCAAACACGTTGACGACGATGCGTTCCCACTTCTCTGGGTCCTGCAATACCTGTGCGGTCTTGGTCGGCGGCACGGTGATCTGCTCGACGCGCTGGTCGAGCGTCAGGTGACCACAAAGCATGAAGAAAAGGATGAGCAGGAACACGCAGTCGATCAGGGGCACCAGATCGACTTCCGCGTCCGCCTGTTGCAACTTGAAGCGGCTTTTGCCATGCGACATACAGAGATCCTCGGGTGTGGTCCACAGGCGAAGCGGCCGCTCCGGGCGAGCGGAGCGGCCAGACGACTACTCAGCGCTTCAGCGGTTGCGGAAGTAGTCGAGCACCTCATTGGTGACGATGGCCGAATCCAACGTGCAGGCGTTCACCCGGTTGCGCAGCATGAAGAAGAGGTAGAGGTTACCGATGGCGATAGCCAGACCGGTCGCGGTGCAAACCAGCGCTTCACCGATGCTACCGGCGAGCATGGCCGGATCGGCGCCGCCCGGAGCGGAGGACATGGTCAAGAACGACTTGATGATGCCGGATACGGTCCCGAGCAGACCGATGAGGGTCGCTGAGCTGGCAAACATCGACAGCCAGCCGACTTTCGACATGTACTTGTTGGTTTCCGAGGCGCCGACGACTTCGGCAGCTTCGCGCATGGTGTCGTAGCCGTAGTCCTTCTTGTCGAGAAGGGCGGCGATGATGTTGCCGAGCATGCTGCGGTCGTTGGCGACCAGCGTGCGGGCGTTTTCGACCGCTTCGTCGGTCGGGCCTTCCGCCATGATGTTGTGCAGTTCGTCAGCGAGCCCTTCTGGGATCAGCGTGTCGCGCTTGATGGTGAACACCCACTGGATGCCGAGCGAGTACGAGATGATCGACAGGATGATCAGCAGGAACTCGATGGGGCCGGCGAGAATGATCAGGTCGAGCAGGCTCAGGCTGCTACCATGACCGGCTTCCTTGGCTGCTGGTGCATCGGCTGCGCCCAACTGGGCGGCAGAAACCAGACAGATCAGGGCCAGGACGGGCGCGTAAACGCGGAGGAAACGGCGCATGGAGACTCCCTTGGGATGGACCAATCAAAGTAGCGGGAACCGACCGCTTCTTGATGACTGGGGTTCGTTTTGGTGGCGCGGAGTATGAAATGGGCTTGCTGATCAGCTAGCTGCGGCGGACCACGTTCCGCGTTTGTGTGTCACCAGCCGAAGTCATGCAACGTTATGTGTAGCAAACACTTGGGTCCAGTCGGCCGGTTAAACGGACGACCCCCCGAAAGGTTCACGGGTATTTTTCCCGAGTGCTCTACCAACCCCGTCAGAGCGTCGGACGCATCGTCGGGAAGAGGATGACATCACGGATGTTGGGTTGACCGGTGAAGAGCATCACCAGGCGATCAATGCCGATGCCCTGGCCGCCGCATACCGGCAGGCCGTGGTCGAGCGCGGTGCAATAGTCATCGTCGATCTTGCCGCCAACCACCCCGGATTCGTCGTCCTCGGCGGCGGTGGCCTCGGCCACCTGCTCGGCAAAGCGCGAACGCTGCAGATCCGGATCATTCAATTCGCTGTACGCGTTGCCGATCTCCATGCGAGCCATGAACAGTTCGAAGCGCAAGGTTCGCGAGGGATCCTCGGGATGCGCTTTGCACAGCGGCGTCAGCCAGGTGGGCTGATCAGTGATGAAGGTCGGTTCGACGAGGTGCGGTTCGACAACTTCTTCCCACACCGCATTGGCCAGACGGTCGTAGGTCGGGTAGTCGTCGAGGTGGATACCGAGTTCGCGCGCCTTAGCGGTGACACCAGCCTGATCGGCATAATCCAGGCCACCGAGTTCCTTGAGCGCCTGATGGTAGGTAAAACGTCGCCACGGTTTGCCGAGGTCGATGACGTGCTCAGCAAAACGCAGGATGCGCGTGCCCAGCACCTCATCGGCGAGGTGGCGGAACAACTCTTCGCTGAGCACCATCATCCGCTCGTGGTCGGCATAGGCCTGATACCACTCGATCATGGTGAATTCTGGGTTGTGCCGCGGACTGATGCCTTCATTGCGGAAGTTGCGGTTGAGTTCGAACACCCGCTCCATGCCGCCGACGATCAGACGTTTGAGGTACAATTCCGGCGCGATGCGCAGGAAAAGATCTAGATCGAGCGCGTTGTGATGGGTGACAAACGGACGAGCCGAAGCGCCGCCGGCAATCGGTTGCATCATCGGCGTCTCCACTTCGAGGAAGTCGCGCTCGGTGAAGAATCGCCGGATGCCCGCCACCAAGCGGCTACGCATGACGAAGGTCGCCAGACTCGCATCCGACATCATCAGGTCGAGGTACCGCTGACGACTGCGCGTTTCGGCCGAGAGTTCTCCGCTGTCCGCGCCTGCTTGATGCGGCGGCGGCAGCATGCTCTTGCCCAGGACAGTAAGCTCCTCGACAAAAACGCTGATTTCACCGCGTTTGCTGCGCCCCAGTCGGCCAGCTACGCCGATCCAGTCGGCCAGATCAAGGCATTGGATCGCCTGCCACTGAGCCTCGCCCAGGGTCTTGAAATCCAGCATCAGCTGGATGCCACGCGCCTTCTTGGCTTCGGCGCCCTCAATATCCGCCAAACCAGCCAGGTGCTGTTCGCGGTAGAGATCGGCGCGGCTTCGATCGAACAAGGTCGCGAACCACAGCTTTCCCGACGCGCGCAGGTTGCCCACCCGACCAGCCAACACCACGCGCTCACCTTTGATCTGCTCCGGCGCGCCATCGGCAAACGCTGGGCACAGCCGGCGGGCCTGGGCTACCGAATGCGTCGGGGCGAAGGTGCGGCCGTAGGGATCCAGGCCCAATGCCCGTAAGCGGGTGGCCTTTTCAGCACGGGCGGCACGGTATTGATCGCTGCTGTCGTTCATGGCGGCGGGAGACTAGTGAAGGTGCCAATAAGGGCCAGGGGCAGCCCCCTCGCACTCCTGCTGCTGGCCCCCTTCTGGTAACGCAAAAACCCGGGCGGAAGCCCGGGTTTTTGCCGTCCTATAAAACCTTTCGGAGTTACAGGCGCGATTCGATCTCTTCGAACACCACCACGTCCGCCTGGAGCATGATCAGCGTCTTCAGTTCGGTCTCGATCCGGCCGTTGCTGCTGAACAGGCGACCGAGGAACGGAATGTGGCTGAGGAACGGGATGCCACCGTGCGACCGCGAGCTTTCGCCATTGGTCATGCCGGCGAGCAGCAGCGAGCCGCCATCCGGAATGGTGACGGACGTGCGCACCGACTGGTAACTGATTTCGGGAATGAGCAACGGGTTTCCACCCGCGACACCGGTCGTGCTACCAACGGCACCACCATTGGGATCCGTTATAGGCGCGCCATCAATCTGATTACCAGGGGTATTACCGAGGGGCGGGCCGAAACGACGCCAGCTGCGCACCTGCGCATTGGTCGGGCGCAGCGTCAGCGTGATGTACTTCTTATCGGCAGAAGCGATCGCCTGCACGTCGAGCACCGTGCCGTACGACAGCGTGCTGACGATCGGATCGTACTGGCCCTGGTTCACATCGTAGTCGGCGATGTACGCCTGCTGGTTGATGTGGACGATGTGGGCCTGCTGACCGTTGAACAGGGTGATGTCCGGTTCAAAGGTGATGTTGCCAC
Source organism: Planctomycetota bacterium (assembly GCA_031426335.1). Taxonomy (GTDB): domain Bacteria; phylum Planctomycetota; class UBA11346; order UBA11346; family UBA11346; genus BOG-1363. The sequence continues at coordinate 13,157 of JANPLC010000278.1, read as the reverse complement.
GGCGTTCTTTCTCGACCGCACGCAGGATCGCCGAGACATAGAAGTCATCAGCTACACGCCAGTGCTGGCTCTGCAGGGTCATGCCGCCAAGGCCATCACGCGTCAGCGAATTGGCCGTCGTGTACGGCTGCAGTTCGTTGATGATGTTGGCCGCTGACGTCACCCGCCCCTGCTGATGGTAGGCACCGAAAGGCACACCGGTCACCACTGGCGGCGTGCCAACGGTCTGGGTCGCCTGGTTGGGCAGGGGGTTGCCGTTGACCCCGCTGTTGCCAGGGAAGGTGAAGTTCTGCCAGTTGACGCCGATCTCTTCGAGCAGGCTGTTTTCCACGGTGAGGAATTTCACCTTCACGTGGATCTGGGTGCCCTTCTGGTTGCGCAAGGTACGCAGCAGTTCTTCGACCTGCTTGTGCACGTCGGCGGTCTGGGTGATCACCATCGAACCGTTGTAGTCTTCGATCGCGACGCCTTCATTTTCCCACGTCGCCGGCATCACCACCTTCTGGATGATTTCGATGAACTCATTGATCTCGGGCGCGGTATCGGCCTCGATCGGGGGCAGCAGGCGTGAGCCCACGCCGCCCGGTTCGGGAATGTCGAGGTCTGGACCGGGGAAGCTCGCCATCGCGTGGGTCAGATCGCGGATATCGTAGAGCTTCATGAACACGTCGCCACGCAGACCAGCGGCGTTGGTGATGTAGAGCGCTTCGTCACGCAGGGCGTAGTTCAGCCCGGTGAGCTTCATGATGAATTCGATCACGTAGCGCAGCTTCATCGCTTCGACGCGCAGGGTCACGGGCGGCGGTGCCGCGGCGATCACCTGTGGATCGAGCACGATGTTGACGTTGGTGATGCGCTGGAGGAAGTCGACCACGTCGACCAGATCGTGATCCTGGAAATCCAGGGTCACTTCCTGTTCGAGCTGGTTGGCGATCTCTTTGCGCCACGCTTCGTTCTGCTCTTCAAGGCCACGCACTGGCGCGCTACGTCGCGCGTCGATCTCGGGCCATTCCGGCGAGTAGGTGATCAATTCGAGCTGCGGCAGCATCGCCGTGCGGATCTGTTCGGAGAGCAGCTTGTGCTCCTCGTCCCAGCGATCGGCAGTGATCTGGCGCAGGTAGACGTGACGCTCACGGCGACACTTGATCAGCAGGCCGTGGGCCCGGTCTTCGGCGCGGTTGATCTTGAGGATCTGCTCGCACAGCAGGATCGCGTCATCGTAGTCGCGACGCTCACGCGCCTTCTGCGCGCGCTTGAGCATCGCATCGATGCGGTCGCGCTCGATCTTGAGACCGATGTCGCGCAGTTCCTGCTGACGCTCGGCGGCTTTGTCGTTGCGCGTGGCGGCGTCTTTCAGCTCCTGCTTTTCGCGGCGTTCGCGTGCGATGCCCTGCAGGCTCTCAACTTCACGTTCTTCGGCTTCGCGGCTCGGATCAGCAAACGGCAGGCTTTCCAGGCGGGTGAGCGCCAAGCTGAACAGACGCTCGGCTTCGGCGAAGTCGCCGGCTTCGAGGGCCTTCTTGCCGTCTTCTTTCTTGGCCGAGGCCTCAACCCGCAACTGCTGCTGCTTCACGCTCAGCTCATCGGCCGTGCGGTTGATCTGTTCGGTGCGCGGATCGCGACTGACCCCAGCGATGGCCTGCGCCTGGCTGAGTGCCGTGCGATACTTCGCTTCCTGCGGCTGCCAGTCGACCGCGATGGTGAGGTCGCGCAGCGCATCATCCATGCGCCCTTCGCTCATGGCCTTCATGCCACGGTCGTAGTAGTAGTTCGCGGCAGCGGCCGCACCTTGCGGTTGGGCAGCGCCGGTGCCGGCGTATTCCTTGAGCGCCTGATCCGCAGCCGGATTAGGCTTGTCCTCGCCACTCCAGGCCGTGCTGACGAGAGCGAACATGGTCGCCGTCAGCGCAGTGATGCGGGTGGTGTGGGCCAGGGTGGTGGTGGGGACCAAGTGACGTGAGCTCACAGTTTCGCCTCCAGTTCAGCGTAGTTGATGATGTTGATATCGGCCAGCAGGTAGAGTTGGTAGCGGTCGGAGTACCGGCCGCGTTTGCCAAAGAGCCGCCCCAGGAATGGGATGTGGCCGAGAAAAGGAATCTTGGTGGACATCGATTGTTCGATGATCCGACCGAAGCCACCAACCAGGATGGTGCCGCCATCCGGCACCCGGATGTTGGTGGCAACCGAGCGCACCAGCACATTGGGCAGTTCGATGAGGAAGGCCTGCTGGACCACCTGGCCGGTGATGACGCCATTGCCATTGCCACCACCGCCCGGACCTACACCGGTGGGGAAGAAGCGTTGGGTGGTGATGGTCTCGTAGATGGTGCTCTGCAGGGACGCGATCGCCGGACGGAATTCCATCGTCACGTACTTGCCGTCGGAGCTGACGTACGGCTTGATGTCGAGTACCGCCCCCAGGTTGAGCACGCCGATATCGGGATCGAGCGTCCCGCCGAGGTCACCCGCCGGAGGAGACGCTTCGTAATCACCGATGTAGGCATACTGAATACCCATGAAGGTGTTCGCGCGCACGCCGCTCATGGTCACCACCTCAGGCGATTCGAGGATCGTGCCCTTGGTGTTGCGTTCGACCGCGCTGAGGATTGCCGACGACAAGGTCTGATCGACCAGCATCGCTTGGAGATTGAGACCGGCACCGGCCTGCAACGCCGAGTTGGGCACCGAGGCTGCGGACGGCAGAGTGTTGGCCAGCGAACCGGCGTGATCAAACTGGTTGGTCAAGCGGTGGTAACCGTTGCGAGTCGGATCGAGCCCCCCATGCGGCGCCGTACCAGGCGGCTGGAGCAGGGTGGGATTGATCGACGCAGCCTGGTTGAGCAGATCGCTGCGCCAATCGACGCCGATCTCTTCCAGGTAGCCATCCTTGATCGTCAGCCACCGTGCGTTCACGCGCACCAGCAGGCTCTTCTGATTGGCCTGCGAGCGGATGAATTCCTGGATCAGCAGGTGAGTCGAGGTGGGCGCCGTGACCAGCAAAGTGGTACCACGGATACTGATGCTGTAGGCTTCGTTTTCCCATACGGCTGGCGTGACTGCCTGCTGGATGAGGTCGACGAGGTCCTCGGGCGACAGCGCAGCCGCTTCCTCGTCCGCCGCTGGTGCCGCAAACAGATTGAAACCGCCGCCACCACCGCCGGCACCGCCAGCCGCACCGCCAAAGGCCAGTTCCTTGCCCGCCTGATCCTTCGGCACAAAGAGCAGTTCGCTCACATCGTAGATCGCCAGCAGCGGGGCCGACTCCTGCGTGCCGCCAACGTAGATCGCCCCACGGTCGACATACCAGCGGGTGTTCGCCAGGCGACAGATCCACGCGAGGGAATTACGGAAGGTAATGTCGTTCGCCTTGAGCGTCACGACCACGTCACCGTTGGCGAAGACCGCCGGATCGATGACTAGGTTGACCCCGACCTGTTTAGACAGCGCGGTCAACACTTCGACCGCGTTCTGTTCAACCAGATTGTAGCTCAGCCGGACGGAGAGCTTGTCGTTGAGGGCTTGTTCCCACGGTTCCAACTTCACCGGCGCATCGAGTTGGCTGCGACCGGTGTGGCGCAGGTGCCAATCCGCGGCGAAGTCTGGCCAGCCATCGAAGCCGCTCGGGATCAACGAACGCTCCATCCGCTCGTGCGTCTCTTGCAGCAGTTCGGCCCGCTGCTCTTCGATCGTCAGTTCGCGTTGGCGATGTGACTTGGTGATCAGGCGGGCGTGCAGGCCAGCGACCTGACGGTCAGACGGATAGACGTCGATCAGGCGACGACAGGCAGCGAGCGCGGATTCGATGAAGCCCTTGCGTTCGAGTTCTTCGACCCGCGCGATGCTTTCGGCCAGTTGTGCCGATTCGCCGCGCTGCTGATGCCGCGTACGGGCTTCGGCCGCTTGACGTCCAGCATCGCGACCATCACGCGCGTCACGACCGCGCGTGGCCACCAGGCTCTCCTGGTAGGACGTCTGTAGGGCCTCAAGGCGCTGGGATTCGCTACTGACCGCAGGGTGTTCTCCATACGGCTTCAAGGCGCTCAAGGACTGGGCCAACAGCACGAGGGCGTCTTCAAAGCGGCTACCCGCGGCCAGCAGTTCGGCGCGCGCCGTCTGCATCCGGGCCTCGGCCAAGGTCGCTTGCAGGCGGACGTCTCCGCCCGCCGGATCACCCTCCAGCGGAGCCGGGCGACCGGACTTTTGGCTATCGATCGAGGCTAGCAACGTACGGGCTTGTTGATGACCAGGGTCACGCTGCAAGGCGGTCAGCACCAGCTCACGGGCGGTAACCAGATCACCCGCCTGGCGTAAGGTCCGCGCCTGGGCGACCAGGGCATCGGCGGCAATGGAGGCCGGCGCTGCGCCAGGAACCACGGTTTCGCCAGCCACGACAACGCCAGCCAGTTGACAGCTGAGAGCGAGAACGACGCCAATCATGGCCGGCATCATGCCGGTCATGGTCAGACCCGGAGATTGGCTCCCAGGTAAGTGGCGCCGTCCCCGTTCGCTCACTGCAACTTCTCTTTCTCGCCCAGATCGAGGATCTCAGCATTGAGCAGGAAGAAGATCTTGCGGTTCTCGTCGTACACACCGTTTTGGCTGAAGAGACGGCCAAGGAACGGGATGTGGCTGAGGAACGGGATGCCCGAGTGGGTGCGCTGGCGCAGCGTATTGCTGAATCCACCGACCATCAGGGTGCCCTTGTCTGGCATCATGACGGTCGAACGCAGCTCACGGACTTCGACGTTGGGCAGCTCAATCGGATAGTCGAAAAAGCCGTAGACGATCAGCACGTTGCCGGCCGCACCGATACGCGGCGCAACGATGTTCTCGATCAGGAACTGCACCGGCAACACGGAGGTCGGACGGATCTCCATGGTGATGTACTTGCGATCCGAGCTGACCACCGGGCGGACATCGAGGATGTTGCCGTAGTTCAGCACCTCGATCTTGGGATCGAAGGTGTAGTTGACGATGTCGTAGTCGGCGATGTAGGCGTACTGATTGATGAAGGCCGTATGTGCACGCTGGCCGTTGAAACAGGTGATGCTCGGATGTTCCAGGATCTGCGCGTCGGTCTCCTGCTCGAAAGCAGTGAACAGCGCATTGATCTGGTCGATGCCCAAGAAGCCGTTGGCGACCTGATTGGCATTCAAGGAGCTGTCGATCTGCAGGCCGCGGGCGATGGTGTTCTGGCTGGTCGACGCCGATTGGTTCGGCGGCATACGCTGGGTCAGTGCACCATTGTAGGCGATGGTGTTGTTGAGTCGCACATACCCATCGCCGTTGGTCTGGTCCGGCGTGCCATCGATCATGTTGGGGTACGGCGAGCTGCTCTCGAGCGCGTTGGCGGGATCGCCCAGGAGCTGATCGGTGTACTGGAAGCCGATCTCTTCGAAGAAGCCCTTCTTCACATCAAGGATCTGCACGCTGATGTTGACCTGCAACGACTGCTGGTTGCGCATGTTCGACAGCAGCTGCTCGATGAGCCCGTGTACTTCCGGGGTCTGGCTGACGAACAGCGTCGAACCGCCGCGATTTTCAATGCCAACGCCTTCACCTTCCCAGGTGGTCGGCGCAACGTTGTTGCGGATGAATTCGAGCAGTGCTTCGGGATCGACGGCCGGGGCTTCTTCCGCAGCGTCCATCTTGAAGAGCGAGAAGCCGCCGCCGCCGCCGCCGCCAGCACCGGCGTTGAACGCCAGTTCGCGACCTGGGAAGTCGCGCACGGGCGAGACCAAGTCGGTGATGTCGTACATGCGCAGCGCCACGGCGCCGACGATCGGCTGCGAGCTGATGTAGATGGCCTGGTTCTGCAGCGCCATCTTCAGGTTGGTGAGTTCCAGGATCCACTTCAGCGCATCGCCGAAGCGCATGTCCTTGACCTTCAACGTCACGGTGCCGCCGCCAGCGGCGGCGACATCAGGCGCCACCACGATGGTGGTGCCGGTGACTTGGCGCAAGAAGTTGATCACGTCTTCCAGTGCGGTGTCCTGGAATTCGAAGGTGATGCGCTGGTTCAAGCGCTCGTTGAGTTGGGCAACCCACGGTTCCTGCTTGGCTGAACCGAGCTCCTGCGGCTTGCGCAGGGCGCGGACCTGCCAGTCCTCGGGGTAGACCAGCAATTCGTTCTGCGGAATCAGCGACTTGTGCAGTTCCTCGTGCACGCGGGCGAGCTTCTCCAGGCGCGTCTCGCGGTAGCGGTCGTCGAACTGGTTGTGGCCGGCACGGCGGGAATCGAGGTAGAGGCTGCGCGCATCTTCACGACGGCGATCCAGTTCGTAGGCGTTCCAGGCATCGACCTCGGCGCGCTTGTAGTCCTTGCGGGCGTACGAGGTTTTCGCCCGCGCGATGAGTTCATCAACCTTCGCCTTCAGCGCCGCCGCCTGGGCATCGGTCTGCTGACGAGCGCGTTCCGCCGCGTCATCGCGCTGTTTGGATTCTTTTTTGACGCGGGCCTCACGGGCCTGATTGCGCGCGGCTTGTTTCTTGGCTTCGACCTGCGTCGGCAGCGTGCCCCAGTCGAACTGGTACGGGAAGCTGCGCAGACCGACCTCGACGCGATCGAAGTCGAGTTCGGCACCGGCGAAGTCACCAGCCGCCATCTTCTTGTCGCCGCTCTCCATCAGCGCGGCGAGGCGCACAGCGATCTCTTGGGTCTTCACGTCCTGTTGGGAGTGGTACCAGGTCGCCGCCATCTGCAGGCGGTTGTCGCGCCGGCTGAGCACCGCGAGCACGTCCTGACGCAGCTGCTGGGCGCCGACATGCGATGGGAAGATGCTGATGGCCTCATCCACCAGGTCACGGGCTTCGACGAAGCGCGCGTCTTGGAAGGCCGCCCGGGCGGTGACGTACTTGGCTTCCGCCTCGACCTGGGCTTTGGACAGGGCGCCTCCCTGGAATTCCTTCCAGAAGGCTTCCTGCTCGGGGTTCAGCGTGGTCACCGGGGCCTTGTCCGCCTCACCGGCGAACAGTGCGCTCAGTGGCGCAGTCAGCGGCACGCTCATGGCCATGAGAACCGGGACGAGGGCGGTCAGCCGGGTACTATTCATTGCAACTCCTTGGCGCGAAGACGGCGATGGTCGCCGCATGACGGGTCGGATCCGCTCCTGCCGACTGGCGGGATGCCCACATTCTGGGCCTTCCGCCAAGCTCACAGTCGACACTAGGTCTGCGTGAATCCGGGGGTTAGAGGATCGTGGGGCAAAGTAGGTGCGAGCGCCCAGGAAAAAACCCCTGCCCTCCGACCGGTGTAGTTCGTGTCACTCACGGTGGCGCGGATTTGGCCTCGGTGATGCACCCACAGGACCACCGTGCGACGCACGTACCGGCCCTGGTCCAGGTCAGCCAAAGGCACCGCCCCCGCCAGGTAATGGCGGGGGCGGAGGTTCAGCCAGGAGGCCAAGGCCCGAGATGGGGCTTACTTGGGAGCTGCTGGCTTGGGGTCTTTGCCATCTTTGGCCTCAGCCGCCTTGGCTTCTTCGGCGGCCTTGGCGGCCGCTTCGGCAGCGGCCTTGTCGGCGGCCTCCTTCTCAGCGGCCGCCTTGTCGGCGGCAGCTTCGGAGCCCGGCTTGACGAAGACCTTCATGAGGTTGTTGACCTTTTCCCAATAGACGATGCGGCCGTCAGGCAGTTCGTAATAGACCGTGTCCGTCTGCATTAGCGGATCATTGAACCGCTTGCGCAGGTCCTCCAACGGTCCCTGCCCCGGCTCGTGAGCGATCGGTGGCTTCGGAAGCAACGGGTTCTGCTTGAAGCCGGCTGGGTTCTTTTGGAACTCCAAGGCTTCGTCGTAAACCAACCCGTTGAAATCCGGGTAGAAGACCGATAGCGGCTTATTCGGCTTCTGGATCTTCTCGCAGGCTGGGAGCTCCCAGGTACGACCGGTTTTGGTATTGGTCAGGATTGCGACTTCGGTCTCGATATCCTTAGGCTTGAGATCCAGATCGCGCGACTTGCCTCCCATTGGACGGGATTTGGTGGCGAGCTCGTAGAAGAGGATGCGCTTGACCTTGGGTTTCACCTCGGTGAGCACGTAGGGCGTGCTAAGCTCAACCGGGAAAAGTCCAGCCCCGCCAAATGGATGGGGAATATTCTCCTGTTTGCCGAGGCCTTCACCCGGAGCGAGTTTGTAGGTGAACGGCTTGTCCATCCACTTGCCAGTCACCTTGTCCACCGCGCGAGGGTCACGTAGGTACTTCGACAGCAGAACCGTGGCACCACTCAACGCTGGATCCTGGATGTTTACGTTCACCTTGTGGAACACGAAACGGATGTCGTCCTGCGCCGTCACGTTGGCAAGATCGCTTTCGCCGCTGCGGTAGAGCCGTTCACCAGCACGCAGTTGGTCTGCCAATGGTCCCTCGGTGGTGCCTTTGAGAAAGCGGCTGAGCAGCTCCTTCTTGCCATCGATAACATTGGCCAGGTCAAACTCCAAGCGCTTCCAGTCGAGCTGATCATCGGGATAGGTTCCCTGATTAACCAAAACGGTTTGTTGTTGATCGTTTGATTTCGCCTGGTCGAGCGGCAGGCCCGTCGCCTTGGCGATCAGGTAGGCACGGAAATGATGCCGCTGCCAGGGCTCGACCGTGGGCATGGTCACCACGTGGGAAGTGGTCCCCTCTTTCAGCGTCAAGACACCGTTCCGGACATCCTTGCCACCCATCGGCTGCCAGTCGCCGGTGCCCACTCGGTACTCTACCTGCACGCCGAGCCACTGCGCCTTGTTGTCGGCACGTCCTTCGAGCGACCAGGATTTGCTCGGCGCATCGCTGATGCGGACATCCGTCGTGCGCTGCGATGACGGCATGGTGATCGTTAGTTCCAAGCTTCCGATCTTGTCGATCACCGACAGTTTCGGCGGATGGATCTCGTAGATGTAGTATTGCGAACTGCGGACATCCAATGGTCCGACGTCGGGAGCCGCACCCAACCAAGCCATGTACCTCGACGAGGGCAGTTTCACCGCCCAGCGCGCCAGCATTTCATCCAGGTAGTTGGACGGCGCCTTCAGCACCGGCGGGGCCTGACTGCCACGTTCACGTTCGACCGTGTCGACCATGTCGGTGATCTTCTGCATCGAGATGTCGGTCGGACGGATCTCGGGATTGGTGAAGGTGCCGTAGAGGCCATAGCCACAGACCGCGGTGACCAGTAGCACGGCAATTTTTTCACCGTGGGCGATGAGGAGATCCTGGGCGCTCATTTGGGAGTTCCTCCGGCAGCGGGTTCGGTCGCAGCGGCAGTCTGAATACGAGAGAAGTCGATCACCGCGATGGTGAGTTCCAGATTCATTGGTTCATCCACGACCCCTTTGCGCGCACCGACGCTCATTGGTCCACGCGCCGTCAACTTTCCGCCGGCAACCACCATCACCGGTTCGCTGATGGCTTCGATCGCGGCTTCGGCCGCGACCAGCGCGGAGGTGGTGCCTTGGAGTTCGAGTGTCAGTTCGTGGGCATCGGCGATCTCAGCGATCGATCCGCTCAGCACCTTGGATGGGTCGCCGCTGCGTTTCCACGTGGCCGCCTTGATGTAGGCCGGACGTTTTTCGTCCAGTTCGCCCTCACGGCCGCTCTTGATTGCTGGATTGGGCAGGGAATTGGAGCCACTGGCGAGCAGCGCTTCGCTGATCTTCTTCATGATCTGGAAGCGCGCGGTCAGTGCCGCATGTTCCGTCGCTTCGGGAGTACGGTCGACCTTGGTGTAGAATCCGACTCTGGTACGGACTTCGCTGCCGTTCTCGAAATCAGCGTCCTCTTTTTTCATCTCGTCGATGATCAGGGCCTTGCCATTACGCAGGGCGATCATGACTTCCTTGGTCTTGCCGACGTAGGCATTGTACCAGGCGAAGAGGTCGCCGCTGTCGGCCACCGGTTCACGCAGGACTGCACTCCGTTTGGACAGCTCCTTGCGGATGGCACCCAACTGCTCCTTGTACTTGTCCACGTGTGGCTGCAGCACGCCCTTCCACTTCGGGGTCAGCAGGTAGTCCTTGGTCAAACGCTTGATGTCGTCGGGGTTTTCCGCGTCGAACACTCCGGTGGGCGATTTCCCGGCGCGTTTGTGCAGGTCTTCCAGCTTGGTGAAATCACTGTCGAGCGCGCTTTTCACCTCCTCTGGCGTTTTGCCGGATTCATCGGAGATCGGCCAGAAGGCGATGAGTCCCAGTTCGATCACGACGATCACGCCGCAAACGATCCAGAAGGTGTAGGGTTTGAGTTGCTTGGCGTCCATGTCGGGGCTCCCTTCAGTTGCCCGCGGCCGGAGCGGCAGCAGTCGTGGCGGTAGCCGTCGGAGTCGACGGATTAGCGAAAAGGCATTCGAAGGTCAGGATCCGCACGGCGAGTTTTTCTTCTTTTTGAATCTTTTGGAAGGTGCCGGTCTTGACGTCAGCCTGGGTGTTGTCGACCAGCCAGTAGCTATCCTCGCTGAGCACCTCGTTCTTCACCTGGGCATTGGCGAACAAGTGTTCGGCGGGATAAAAAGGCTTAAGATAGTCTGGTACCGGCAAGACCTTGAATTTGTCGACGATCTGCTGCGGCAAGCCCTTGAGCGAATCGTTTTCCGTACGCGGAATACGCACGGTCACGCGCACCAAGCGCTCTCCACTCAACGGCTGAAAGGGACCGCCCTCTTTGTCGTAGGCGAAGGACGGCACGTCGATGCTCTGGACATAGACCGCCTGCAGGCGCGGTGGTCCACCTTGCTCCGGCGGCACCGAATTGGCCGGCTGGGGATTCTTCTCGTTGAATTCCTGCAGGGTCTTGAGCACGCCCTCGATCGAGGCATGGACCACGCCTTTGCGTCCGTACGAATTGAAACCCTTGAGCGTGACCGCCAACGGCTCGACTTCCGCCAAAACTTTGCGTGAGTCTTTGACCCGAGACTCATTGTCCTCGCTTTTCTGGATGATCACGCGGGACATCGCGATGTTGTCGTTCATCACGCGCGAGACGACCATCAGATTGATGACGAAGGCAGCGCCAAGCAAGACGACCAGCGCCACGCCAGCCCAGCGCTTCGCCTTGAGGACGCGCTCCAGCTGCTCGGTGGTCGACAGTAGGTTGACGTTGGCCTTGGCGATTCCTGAGCCCTGCAGCGCCAAACCGAGGGCAACGCCAAGGGAAGGCAAGTCGCGCAGGAAGTTTTCGCGATCAATGCCGCCAGCGACCTGGATCTTGTCGAGGTCTTCGAGGATGTTGACGGTGTAGCGCAGACGTTCGGCAATGTATTCCGGCAGGTTGGGTAATCGGAAGGTATTGCCGGAAATAACGATGTTTTCCAGCTTGGTGTTGGGGTTCTGCGATTTGTAGAAACCCAGCGAACGCTGCACTTCGCTGGTGAGTTCGTTGAGCGTGCCTTCAAGCACTTTGAGGATCTTCTCCGCTTGGCGGCTGTCACCGATCTGGCGTTTGAGAGTTTCCGCTTCCTCGAAGGAAACCCGGAATTTCTTCATGAAGACCTTGGTCACGTCGTTGCCCGACAGGGCCAAGGTGCGCATCCACAGGGTTTCGCCCTGGTAGAGCACCAAGTCAGTGTTCTCCGCGCCGACGTCGAGGATGATGACCGTCTCGTCGTCCGGGAATTCCTGGTCGAAACGTACGAAATTGTAGAGCGCGAGGCTCGATACCGACACGCCGACGAGATTGATGCCGGCGCGCTTGCATTTGCGCACGAGTTCATCGGTCAGTTCGCGTTTGGCCGCGAACAACGCCACGTCATTGGATGAGCCATCCGGATTTGGCGAGAGGTGATAGCCCCACTCGACCTCGTCAAAATTGCCTGGGATCTGCTGGCGCGCCTCCAGCTCCACCATCTTGTCGACCTTCTTAGGGTTCAAGACGGGGATATTGATGGTGCGCGAGAAAATCTGCCGGCCAGACAAAGAGGCGACGACCGGGATGCCGCCGAATTCTTCATGCTGCGCCAACTGTTGCAGCGCCTTGACCACGGCTTCATCGCGATCGCCATCTTCAGTGACATTGATCGGTTCGATGGCGTAGCCCATCACCGTCACGCCATTGCCAGTGCGCGAGAGTTTGGCGGCCTTGATGCTGGAGTGCCCGATATCGAGACCCCAGACGATCGGATATTTTTCCATAAGCTGCTTTCAGACAATGGATTGAAGGCCGGAAGCCGAGACGTCTCAGTCTAGTGATGCGCCCGGGCCGGGTCAAAGGCGCCTACAAGTTCGATTTTCCTAGTGTGTGAGAGCCAGTACTTGGCCATGGCCAACGCCGGTCAACATGTCTGCCCCTCGTTCCCCGCCCACAGCCTGGGCTTTCGTGCCGAGATTGACCCGCTACACCTGCGCCGCCCGCGAACACAGGGACCTGTGGCAGAGCGGTTGAATGCACCGGTTTTGAAAACCGGCAGACCCGCAAGGGTCTCGTGAGTTCGAATCTCACCGGGTCCGCTCCCCTTTTCCCCGGATGGCTGCATGCGCCACCTCTTCATGAGCCTCGTCGCATTGCTGGCAGTCGGCTGCGGCACCACCCAACGTACAAGCCCGCCACAGCCCGCAGTGCTCACCATCCCGAGCGGTCCTGGGGAATGGGTGATCGCGGAACGGGAGATTGCGCTCGAAAGCCTGACGTCCGGCCGCCTGGTGCTCCCCTATGGTGCTGGCAGCACCGGACGGGCCTTGAAACAGGACAGCGAACAAGCCGGTTCCAAGCTTGTCGTCCGCTACCAGATAATTTTTGCCGCCGACCCTTTGGCCGCCGGCGACCGCTGCGCCTTGACCATGATTAGCTTCCAAGTCGTCCACGGCGATGGCTCGCTCACCGAAGTACCGGCGCGTGGACACGTGGTCGATAATTCTGATCGTAAAGAAGGCTTCCGGGCGGAGTTATCGACAGCAAAACGATTGGTGATTCCGGCGGGTGCAACCGCAATCACCCATTTCGATCAGGCGATCTCCATCTCGACTCGCTGAATTCAAGTGAGCGATGTGGCCCGTGGTTAGCGGTTAGCGAGGCGATTAGAACCAAAAGTTATTTGTCCGCTCGCCGTCTGGGAACGTGAAACGTGGATTTAAAGAACTCACCCCGCGTTTATTCAACGCGGGGTGAGGGTAAAAAATCCAGGCAACGACCTACTTTCGCTATTAGACTATCATCGGCCCTGGCAGGCTTAACGGCCGTGTTCGGAAT
>JANPLC010000277.1:0-20490 GCA_031426335.1 Planctomycetota bacterium | reverse complement strand
CTCGCAGACGTTTTTCACTGCTGTGACCGGGCGTAATCCCAGTCGTTTCCGCGGTGATGATCTGCCGGTCGAGCAGGTGACCCTGGTGGAGATCGAGGACTTCTGCGCGGAGCTGCAGGAGCGTGGTATCCCGGCGCGGCTACCGAGCGAAGCGCAATGGGAATACGCCTGCCGTGCCGGCAGCAGCACGGCCTACAGCAACGGCGATGACCTCGGCGGAACCACCTGGGTGGCGCGCGGTGACCTGCAGTTGATCTGGTTTCAACTCAGTGATCCGCTCCACGCAGAAGCGGCGGCGTTGGAGTACTGCGCTGCGCACGAGGACGACCTCGCGCTGCGCACCCGTCCGGTGGGCAGTTCCCGGGCGAACGTGTTCGGTTTGCACGATCTGTCGGGCAACGTTTTCGAGTGGTGCGCCGATCGTTGGGATGGGCAGCGGGCGCACCGCGCTGCTGATGAGCACGACCCGGTCAGCAAAGATGGTGACCTGGGAGTTGTCCGCGGCGGCAGCTGGTTCCATCCGCCGGCACGGGCTCGCAGCGCGGCGCGCCTGGGAGTCGCACCGCAGTCCAGGCAGCCGTGGTTGGGCTTCCGCTTCGTGGTGCTGGCTGATGACGGAAGCGCGCCAACACCTCCGTGATGGAGCAGGGTGCTGGCTGGCAGTCGTGTCAGCGCGGTCCGTCCGCTAGGGTCGTGACCATGCGCGTGACCTTGATGCCGGAGGGCGCGAACGGTGGCGTGCGATCGATACCGAACGATCCGGGGGTGAACTCGAAGGTGCGTTGCGGCGCACGGTACACGATGTTGTCGCCCAGCTCTGAGCGGCTGTACCGCATGCGGTTGAGCACCACCAAGCTGCCACGTACGTGCAGCGCGCGGTTGTTCCAGTTCTCCAAGTAGCGGACGAGGTTGTGGATGCCGCCGCTGCCACCGGCGGCGACGTTGTTTTCATCGGTCGGCAGGTTGTTCAGCACCAGCGAGAGGTTGAGCTCGGTGTCGCTGGCGACCGGCAAGGCGCCGTCGAAGTCAGCGTCCTGATCATTGTCCGCATCACGCCAGTTGCTCGACAACACGGTCAGCGAATCGGCGAACAGTGCGCAGGGAGGCAGTTTACCGGTGCCGTCAGCAGTGGTGTTGAAGGCGCCGTGTACGTAGCAGGGATTGGGCGTGACGATGGTCAGGCCGTTGTGTTGGCCGGCGGAAGCACCCCAGTCGACGGTCTCCGCTTGGTCGAGGCGCACCGGCAGCGGCAAAGGATAGGTGACCCAGGTCCCAGGACTACCGATCGCTGGAACCGCGTCCGGCTGGGTCGTGCCGAGCACCAGGAACAGACACGGCGCGTTGCAGATCGCCGCCGGAGCCAGAGGCGCGGGTTTCGCCAGCGGATGGTAACGCAGCGGCATGAGCGCGTTGTTGGTGCCGGCAGTAACCTCACTGATGCGCGGGGTGCGATGCAGGTAGATCATGCCGTTGAAGCTGGCCGCTGGGATTCCGCCGAGCACGGTGTTGCTGGTGCGCAGGAAAGCGCAGACCTTGGCCAAGTGCAGCGTCAGCGGCCGGGCCCGGACTGCGCGCGCCGTGATTGGGCCGGCCCCGGCGAAATAACCATGATCCTGCAGCCAATGCGCTTCACGCCGGTCCAGGAAACGGCCCTGGCTTGCCACTAGCAGGCTGGAATCGCCGGTGGATTCCGCCGCCACGGCACCGTTATCGAAGAACGCGTTGGTGATGTCACGTGGGGTGCCGGTCGCATCCTTGCCCAGGTAGACCACGTAGTTGCTCTTCAACCACGCAACGGAGGCGCGGATGAAGCTGGCGTTGCTGGGGAAAGCAGCGCGCTCGGGCGCGTCGACACTGACTACGCCGGTTGCGGTCGCGGGCGTCTCCAGCCCCTGCGCCCAGCGAAACGAGGTGTTCTGGCGGCCACGTTCGCGGATGGTCAGCCCGGTGGTCGCAGCACCACGTTGACCGAACAGTGATCGTTCGAAGTGGTAACCCATGACGATTCCGGGTTGCCCAGGCACAGCGAGAACAGGCAGGCCGACCTCCGTGTCGAGCGCTGGCCCGGCACCTGCCGGACTGAGCGTCGCTGAGGTTGCCAGCAGCGGCTGGTGGGGCCAGACGTCTTCGTAAGGTTTGCCGGCGGCATCGTGGAAGACGAACAACGGCAGTTCGGTGGCGTAGACCGGACGGTTGCCGCTACCGCTGGTCGTGGTGATGGAGCCGTTCGCAGCGTAAAACAGCGGGACGCTCGGCTTCATCTCGGGATGGATGGTGTAGGTGTTGTCAGCTTTGACGCGGCAAAGCGGAATCTGCTCGCCCACCGTGCGCTGGGCCTCCAACGGGTAACCACCGAACTCTGGAAGGTTGGCGACGGTGGCGATCGCGGCACCGCCACTGCGTTCGTCGGCCACGTAGGGGTCCAGACGGTTCTCTGGCAGGCTCCAGTCGCTGCGCGAATCGCGATTGAAGGTCAGTTTCTCGCCATTGATGGCGACCTTCTCGTTGGCTTCATTGCCGTCACCGCCGTTGAGGTCGGAGTTACCACTCATCTTCGAAGCGTTTTTTGCCTTCTTTAAGGGCTTGCCTGGGCGTGGCACCTCCATCGGTGAACGCAGGCTCGGTTCATCGTTGCCGGCCGTGCTGGCGAACAACACGTTGGCGCCCTTGCGCATGCGGTAGACCCCCGTGACTCCGGTGATCTGCACTTTTTCCTGCACGTTGCCGAAGACGATTTGGCCGCCATCGGAGGCGGCTTTCTTGTAGTTCTTGTTCTTTAGCGAAGTGTCGCCGGTGCCACCGAAGTAGATCGAGCCGTTGCTATGCACCGAAGCGTTGACCGAGGTATTGAACTCGGGTTCGTATTCCAGGTCGCCAGTCTCGCCGGTGGCGGCGTAGAAGATCGCGAAGTCGAACAGCCTGACACGTTGCACCTGGAAGACGCGCTGCACCTGCACCGAGATAGTGTGCTGACCGGATTCCAGCCACGGCACCGCGTCGGTCGCGGTGGGATCGCTGAGCGCATAGGCCTCGGCGACCACGCGGTAGTGGTAGTAGGGCGGATTCCCCGCCAGCAGCGAAGCCCCATTGGCCGCACGGGCATCGTTATCACGTTGATCGACGCGCAGAGGGTCGACCTCGTGGTTGACGGAATACACCCCGGATACGGCAGCATTCGGCGGACCGACCACCGAGGTCACGCGCACCGGTTCGATGCGCCAGCGCAGCGCGCAGCCGTTCATGTGCAGCGCGCGCTCGGGGATCACCGCCACGCTGCCGTCGGTGTACGAATGTCCCACGAGGTTCCACCAGCGCGCAGCGTCATCCCAGGTATTGAGCGACAGCTTGTCGATCTCGGCGGCCTGGGTCGCCAACTTGGCTTCGACCATGGCGGCGAGAGATTCTGCGGCCAACGAGGCGCGCAGCCGATCGTCATCAAGACCGGCCATGATGACGCTGGCTTGGGTCCGTTCGGCAGCCATGAACAGAACCGCGACGATGGCCGTGGTCACCAACATGGTGATCAGCATGGCCGCACCACGGTGGCGATGCGGATTTTTCACAGAAATGGTCATAGGGTTCTCGCTGATCATTCAGTTGGTGGTGCCGGATCGCATGGCGACGATCACTTCAAGAGTCCTGGTTGCGCGCACTTTACCGCTCTGCAGGTCATCCGCCTGCAGACTGACGGTAACGCGGAGCTGATTGGCATTCAGCCAGGACTCTTCGGCGTTGGTGGTGAATCGCAGAGAAAGGATGTTGTCGGCGATGCGCCGGTCGCTGATCCATTTGCCGGTGCTGCCGTTGCGGTATTCCCGCATCAGCACACCACGGCCGGTGGTCTGCAGATCGGGACGGACCACGTAGCGGTACTGCCGCAGTTTCGTCGCGTCTTGGGCGTCCTGATACGACAACGTCCCGCTGGCGGATTCCCAGGCGGGGAGGGCGAAGGTCGCTTGTTGAGTGGTCGGCGACCAAGCGGGGTTGAGGACCAGGGAATGCACCGCGTCACCGCGGGTGTAGGCATCCATGGCAACGGGCGGCCGGTTGACGAAATCAACGTGGTCGATCGGACCAGTTCTGTCGCTCTCAGGTAAACGTTCCGAGGTCAAACGCAGGAACACCAATTCGTCACCGTAAGAGTTCGCGCCGCCGGCAATGACCTTGGGAAATTCACGCTGCAACTGTCCGGTCTGGCTGTTAGTGGAGACGAACCAGCCGGAGTTCGCCAAATCATTGTGCAGGTGGCGGGCAATGCTGCGGCTCTGCTCGACCAGATCGCCTTCACGGGTCTGCAGTCCGGCGTAGGAACTGATGTTCACCATGCTCTCCAGTGCCACGGTGAGCGCCGTCGCAAGGATCGCCAAGGCGAGAAATACTTCGATCATGGTGCTGCCGTGTCGCATGGTTATTTCCGGCGGGCGAACAACAGTTCGCTGTGACGTTTACCACCGCCCAGCGTCCGCCAGTGCGCGACGATGCGGATGACCACCGCTTGGGACTGCTGCTGACGCAGATCGATGGGAGGAGTGAGCCGGTAGGCACCGCGGTTCAACGCCCAGTGGTCCGCAGTGCTGCCCACCGGGCTCACCAGGCAGGCATCCATCACTGCGGGACGGTAGTATTCGAGGAACAACTGGAGGTCGTTCACGCCCGAGGTGCTGCCGCTGAGCAACAGGGTGGCGGCATTGTTGGTGCTGATAGGTGCGATCTCGCTCAAGGGCGGATGATCGCCGGGTAGGAGCGCGGCGGCCTCCACTTCAGGACGCTGCCACGACCACGCACCCTCCATGGTGTCGTCGAGACGTTGGCGTCCGAGCCAATCCCAGTCAGCTCCCATCAGGCGCTCGGACCACAGCCGCATCAGATCGCTGACCGCCAGGTCTTCGTTCATCGCCTGTTTGGAATTGGTCAGCACGAAGATGCCGCCGCTCACCGAAGCCAGGACCGTCGCGAGGATGGACAACGCGATGATGATTTCGAGCAACGACAGTCCTGCACGGGTGACCGTCTGGTTCCTGCGCATCTGGCGAGTGTGGGCGCCGTCTTCCACCGGCGTCTCAGCGAGCGCGTCGAGGTCGGAGAACTCCGCGACGATCATCGGACGCGCCGTGCCGGTCTTGTCCTTGCCGTTGGCGGCATCGGTGGGTGTGTACTCGGACGTCGTGGTGCGGCGCATCACCGAGGTGGTCGCTGCGGCCACTGGTGTTGCTGGGGGGGTGCTCTGCAGGATGCGTTGTGCCACCACCGTGGTGACCTTTTCTGCGGTCGCTGGTTTTGGTGATGTCGTCGGCCTGGGCACCGCGCGGGTGGTCACCGGCATCATCCGGGTGGTCTGGAGGCCGAACTTGTGGCGCGTGGTCACTCGTCCGGTGACCACTTCGCGCTGGGTCTCGGAGTTGCGCACGGTGATCAGCGCATTGGCGCGTCCTGGAAGGGCCACCTCAGTGACGACCGTCTCGGTTTTTTGTGTTTTGCCTTGGGTCAAACGCAGACGCACCAACCAGGCGGCGACGAGCGTCACCAAAGCGGCGTAGCCGAGGATCAGCCAGCGTTGGTTCTGCGCGCTCTCGAATTGCTGGTTGATGCGGTTGCGTTCGATGACCGTGTGCGCCAACGCTTGGCGCAGATCCGAGCCGACGGGCGACTCAGCACCTGGTTCCACAGCGGGAGTGATCGGCGAGGCTTCGCCGGCCACCAGCGATTCGCTGAGCAAGCCGATGTGCAGCACGCACACGAACAGCGTCTGGCGGCACCACCTGGACCGTGATCTGGCGGTGGGTCTTGGGTGCCGGCCGTGATCAGCGAAAAAAAGTTTGCAGGTGGTGCTCATGTCGTCAGGGGCAGCGTAGCTCTGGGGTGGATCTGCAAGCAACAAATCAATCCTGCAAAATGCATCGAACATCCGAAGAAGAGCGGGTGAATTGCACGCGTCGGGCCAAGCCGGCCGGTGGGCAAGGTCGAGGAGTCGAGCGCGGGGCCGGGCATCCGAAGCGAACTCTGAGAGACCGCTAGGCTAGCGTCGTGGAATTGGGGGTGAATCACGGAATATGCATCGACAATAGGCAACTGAGGAATGGATCGGTCACGGGTAGCAGCAAATTTCCGCTCCATCGGGGAGTTCCGCGGTCTTTGCCGAGTCCGGCCGCGTGGCTGCGCCGCCGCCGACTTCAACGGGAAGTGTGCATCGGGCGACATCCGAGAGTCGCTGACCTGGGGCTTTGGCCCCAGGTCTTTCAACCTACAACGCGCCCATGGCGGACTTCCAGCTAGGCCTTTCCAGCATCCCCTTGCCGACGATGTACTTGGTACGCCAGGAGTTCCCGGCACCCGAGGTCGCGGAGGTGGCCATGGCAGTACGGACGGCGGTAGCGGAGCCCGCGCTCGCCGCGCTGTTGAAGCCTGGCATGCGCGTCGGTCTGGCGGTCGGCAGCCGCGGCATCGCCGGCTTGGCGACCATCGTGAAGGCGCTGATCGACGCGGTGCGCGCACGTGGCTGCACCGTGGTGATCCTGCCGACCATGGGCTCACACGGCGGTGGCACGCCGGAGGGTCAGCTTGGCGTGCTCGAAACCTACGGCGTCACCGAAGCGGCAATGGGCGTGCCGATCATCAGCACCATGGCGACGCAGGTGGTCGGCGCGCTGCGCTACGACGACGAGACCAAACGGTATGTCGCCGATCCGACGGGCGATCTCCCGGTGCCGGTCTCCAGCGATGTGATGGCCTGCGACCTCGTCATCCCGGTGGCGCGCATCAAACCACACACCGGCTTCCGTGGTGAGGTCGAAAGCGGCATTTGTAAAATGCTCTGCGTCGGCCTGGGCAAACATGCCGGTTGTTCACGGTACCACCGCGAAGGATATCACCGTTTCGCCGCGCTGATGCCGGCCGCGGCGTCCGTGGTGCTCGCCACCGGCAAGGTACCGTTCGCACTCGCGGTGGTGGAAAACGCTGCCGAACACACCGCGCGCATCGAGGCCGTGCCGATGGCGCGCATCATGAGCCGCGAACCGGAGTTGCTGAAAGAAGCGCGCACCTTGATGGCCCGCCTGCTCTTCCCCGCCATCGACGTGCTGGTGGTCGAACGCATGGGTAAAGACATCAGCGGCACCGGCATGGACCCCAACGTCACCGGACGCAGCGAAAGCGGTGAATTGCCGGGTTTCATCGGCCCGACCATCCGTCGCATCGTGGTGCTCGACTTGTCAGAAGGCACGCACGGCAATGCGTGCGGCATCGGCCTCGCCGACCTCATCACGGAACGCTGCTACCAGGCGATCGATCGCCGGGTGACCTACACCAACATCATGACCAGCGGCAGCCTGGAGGCCGGCAAGTTCCCAGTCGCGTTGCCGGATGAGGATACTGCTGTCCGCGCAGCGCTGAGTTGCATGCCTGGAATCGATCCGGCGCAGGCGACCGTGGTGCGCATTCGCGACACGTTGCATCTGCGGGACATCGCGGTGTCGGAGAATTTGCTGCCGTTCGTGCGACAGCATCCGGCGATGACGGTGGTGGGACCATTCGGTGGGTTCCCCCACGGGTGAGCAACTGGACGGCGTATGGCAAATGCCGATGGGATCGTGGACGTCGCCCTATTCGATCACCAACTCCAGTCGAAATGGATCTGTTCCAGATGAATAGGTCTTCCCCGTCTCGGGTGAATCGCTGGAACCACTGAGAAGCGTCACGGTTCCAGGCTGGAGTGGAGCAGGCTCCTTGTGCGTGGTGGAACCCCAGACCTTCAAGGGTTTGCTGAACCACGCTCCGGAGGTTGAAAGAGATGAACCGCCGGTGTGCTTCACATAACATTTGAGCACACGTTGCTTGTCGACCTGTTGCGCTACGACGATGACGCTGGTGAGTTTTCCGTTCTCCCCGAGGTGCGAGGTCGTCGACGTTGCCTGCTTGCCATCATCGACGATTTGCAGGCGTACGGTTTTCGCGGTGATGCCTGCTTGCGAAGTGAATTTCCAAACCTGGGCATCTTTCAGAAAGAGGGCAGTCAGTTCCTCGGTGGTGAGGAGCGAAGGTGGTGGCTCAGGTGCACCGCTGGTCGGTGGCGCTGGTTGTTCGCCACAACCAGCGAAGGCCATCGCAACGAACACGAAGGCGGGAAGTACGGGGCTGGTGTGCATGCCGGGAACGTAGCTCGGCATGGTCAATGGGAAAGCTCAGCGATGGAGTCTTGTCGACCTACTTCTTCGCCTGCTTGTTCGCCGCACTCACCATGTGCGTCTGGAACCACGCTTCCCATTTGGCGATGGCGCCGACGCGTTCGGCGACGGTGACGCTCGGATCATAGCCGTTGCCATCGGGGACGGCGACCTTGAGCGGGGCGAAGGCCGCGGCGCGCAGTTCCTGGCGCTCGTCATTCATCAGCGCCATCAGTGCCTGCCACAACGGCAGGTCGTCATCAAAGTTGCCGAGCATCGGCAGCGTCGCGGCCTTGGCCAACTGCATGGTCGCTTCACCACGGTCGGCGAACTCGACCTTCTTGGATTTGGCGCTGAGTGCCAACTTGCCGAGGGCGAGCTGTGCGGTCTCTGAACGCCAGTTGGCGTGGACGCCTAGAGCGCGGATCGCCGCGGCGCGGATGTCAGCGGCTTTATCGTCCAACAACTTGGCCAGATCGGCGACGGTCTCCTCGCCAGCGAAGCGGCTCTTGGTGCAGGCGATGGCGGCGAACTCGCGCAGCTTTGGCTTGTCGGATTTGAAGGCTTCGGCGATCACCTGCCCGGCGTGCGGTCCACCGATGCGTAACAGTTCGTTCCAGGTGTCGGCATCGCCGAACAATTTGGCCGCAGTCTTGGCATTGGCGAACTGCTTAAGGTATTTCTCGTCGTCGGCTGGCAGCGTCATGGTTTTGTGCCGCAGCGCATCCATCCACCAAATCATGTCGGTGGTCACCAGCGGATGGCGCACGATGTCGCCATGGTCGCCGGTCAGGATCTCGCGCAGGACGTAGCGGTAGTTCGCGGCCTTGAGGTTGTCGCGGCCTTCACGCGTATTGGTGATCGAGTTCTGATCGTCTTTGGTGCCATGCACCAAGTACCATTCGGTCATCAACGGCCCCATGTCCTTGCCGGCGCCCGGTAGACGCACGGAACCACCGGCCCAGCGCATCACGCCGGCGATGAGGTCCAGGTGTTTGGCACCGAACTTGGTGTCCCAATGCGCACCGCTCGAATGGCCGACCAGGTAGACGCGGCGCTTGTCGATGGGGTAAACCGAGGTCGCCCAATCATAGGCCTTCAGCACGGGCGCTTCGTCGACATCTTCCCAGCCGACGTTTTTCGATTTGAGGCCGAGCACCACGTACTGTTGGTCGAGGCCAAGCGCCTTGAGTGAACGCGCCATGTGGTCAGCGGGACCGTTCTCGCTGCCAGTGCTACCGTGGAAACAGATCAGCAGCGCGAGGTGGTTCTTCGCCGGCACTTTATCCGGTACGAAGGCACGGTAGCGGATGATGAACTCTTTGGTCTCCGGATGTTTGAGCTCGCCATCCTTGACGTCGCCAGTCTTGCCTGGTTTGACCGTGCTCCAGTCGATCGGTGGAACGATCATGCCGCCGAATTGGTTCACCTCACCGGCGCTCGCTCCAGCGCCTACGCCGATGGTCAGGGCCAGCAACAGGACGACGGTCATCAGCGTGGGTTGGAACATGGGAAATCCTGCGCTCAGTGGGAACATCGATAGAAGCATGACGCGAGGTGGGCGCTGCATGTCGCCCACGTCCGCAGCATTGCCAACCTTCGACGGTTCCTGACGGGTTTCCCTGGGCCGTTGAACCGACTCAGGTGGCCGGTGTATCCACCACATCCTGCGCTTTGTCGCGACGTGCCGACACCCATGCCCCCAGCCCGAGCGGCGCGCCGATCAACAACACCGGCAGCCCGATGAGCGTAAACAGCGGCAGCACCAGCGCGCACAGTCCCAGGGCAGTCTGCGCCACTGCGCCGCGGTCGGGCAACATCCGTTCGCCGAGCGCCCGGGCGCACACCGCATAACCGGCGCAGCCGCTGAAGAAGACCCACAGGCCGAGCAGGATCTGGCCACGTGGGCGGGTGTCGCCGAACTTCGCCAGCAGGAAGATCAGCGCGACGGTCGGCACCGACCACAGCAACACGCCGATGAGGAAGCTCACCACCGGAGCCTGGCGCAGACGGTCGATGCCGCGCCGCTGGCGATCCGGCGCCAGCATCATCATCAACAACGCGGTGCCGAAGATGCCGATCAGCAGGCCGACATAGGGCACCGCACCGAGCGCGAGTTCCTGCGCCTTGAGCATTTTTTCCGTCAGTGCGGGCGCGGAGCTGGCCGCACCCAGGCCGAAGGGATCGCTGGCCGCATCGCTCATACGAGTCTCCGCCACGATAGCGCCAAGATGCCGGCGGCGATCACCGCCCCGACCACCAGCTCCAGCACCAGTTCGGCGTCGAACAGGCTGGCGGCTTCGCTCAGGCCGCCGTCGCTGAGCACGCCGGTGGAGGGCGCCAGCAGGGCGAGCGCGCACACCAGCAGCGCTCCCAGTACCCACGGACGTCCATCGTGACGTTCGGCGCGCGCGTTGGCCTGAGCGCTGGCCTGAGCATGAGCATAGTCGTGGCGCACGCGCTCCATCACCTGATGGGTCAGCACCGGATTGCGCGGTGGTTCCGCGTCCTGCGGGGGATGGTCGATCAGGGTGAGCAGGCGGTCTTGGAGCGGGTCATGAGTCATGGCGTTCATTCCTTTCCGGCATCGACATCCAGCGACAGCCCGAGTCGGGCGGCGAGCTGGGTACGCAGGCGATGGACGCGCACCTTGAGCGCGTTCTCGCTGATGCCGAAGTGGTTGGCAAGTTCGGCGGGGCTGAGGTTCTGACGGAAACGGAGTTCGTAGAGCACGCGGGTGTCCGGCAGCATTTCGTCGAGCGCGCGGTCGAGGCGGCGTTGCAAGTCGTCGGCAGCGTCGGCCTCGGCGACCTCGCGTGCGGGATCGTCACGACTGGGCGCTTGATTTCCGTGGTCGCCATACGGCCGCTCGCGACGGCGTGCGACGTGATTGGCGGCCAGGCGACTGGCGATCACCAGCAACCAGCCGCGAAAGGGATAGGTGCTGTCGAAGCGGCCGAGCGCTTGGTAGGCGCGTACGAAAGTGTCCTGCGCCAGATCTTCGGCATCGCTGCGGCCGACCAGGCGCGTCAGGTGTCCGACGATGCGGCCCTGGTGGCGATCGACCAGCACGGCAAAGGCGTCGACGTTGCCGGCCAGCACCGTGGCCACATCGCGACGATCCTCGTCCGCGGTGCCACCGCTCATGACTCGGGTCCGGGCGCTGACGGCATGGTGGCCGAGCGTGCCGCCCGGTGCCGGACAGGCCAGGGCCGGCAAGCGGCCACTGCTGGCACTGGCCATCAGCAAGGTCACCGCTGCGCTGCCCGTTGCTGCAGGCGGTCGAGCATGCGATCGATGCCCTCGCGGCGCAGATCGGCCGGCACCGTGGCATGCAGGTTGAACTGCTCACCCTGGCGTTCGAGGGTGGTCACCGCCAGCAGCCGTCCGAGTCGGTGCAGCCCAGGCAGGAACTCGGCGGCGGTGCTGGTGCTGACCTCGCGCAAGGCCTCGTAGCGCTTCTGCAGTTCGGTGCCGTCGGCGGCATTGTTGGCCACCGCGACCACATCGAGCGCGCCCAGGCCATCGCTGGTGAGTTCGATGCTGCTGACCAGCTTCATCACCTCGGCACGCGGCACCGGCGCGGGCGTCAAGCGCAGGCGCATGGCGATGGCGGCGTTCACCGGTGGCAGCGACGGTGGCCGCGTGGTTTCTTTCGCCAGCAGGTCGGCGCGGCCGATCAGCATTTCATCTGGGCCAAGCGCGACGAGCACCGCCTGCGGCCGGTTGGGCAGCGGGAAGCCGGTCAAGCCGCCGAGCACGTCACGGTATTCGCCGCGCAGGGCCAGCGCTTCGGCGATACGTTCGGCCGGCAGGCCGATCAGGCGCACGGTCGGCGCGCCGCCATCAGGGATCGACACCACCACGCGGTGCAGATCGCGCCGCGGATCGCAGCCGAAATGTTCCGCCATCGCGGCCAAGCGTTCCTGCGCCTCGCGCGGCAGGATGGCTTCGAGGCGCGCCTGGACGTCGCCGGCTTCGGGCGCCTGACGCAGGCGATCGAGGTTGAGATCGACCGTCACCGCGGCCTGCGCGTGCAGGGCGAGGGTCAGCAGGACGAGTGGCAGTAAGTGGCGCAGGTGTCGCATGGCAGGCTCCATGCACTCGGTTACCTCAAGCGTAGGCAGTGGTTACCTGAGAGGCCAGGGATGTAGAAGGTGGTGCCAGGAAACGTAATTGAACACGGAGGACCAGAGGACCAGAGGCGAGATGGCCCTCACGAGACCTGAATTTGCCAGGGCGTGGTTCCCGACGTATCCTTCCCCTATGAGCGACCTCCGCGAATTCACCCGCATCAACCGCAACCTCGACGTCGTCATCGAACTGGCGGGCCGCGTGCTCGCCGGACGCTCGCGCGATGTCAGCCTGCGCGGCGCGCTGGTGCAGTGCGGCGAGGTGTTGTCGCTGGGCACCACCTGCATCTGCACGCTGATCCTCGATGGTGGCGAAGGTCAGGTGCGCATCCGCGCTGCTGGCGTGGTCATGCGCCACGTGGCCGATGGCATGGCCATCCGCTTTGATGAACTGCACGACCCAGAAAGTTACGAGCACCTCTGCCAACTCATCCGCTACAACGCGCTCGATCCGGAAAAAGCTGAGCGCGAGATCGCGGCGCACATTGGGTTGAAGAAACCACAAGCGTAAGATCGGCGCGATGCGCCATAGTGCGGAGTGTGGAGTGCGGGTTGCGCCGACTACGATCCGGCTGAGCGAAAAAAAGCGGGGTGCGGATAAACTCCGCACCCCGCACGTCGCACCTGCCGCGCGTAGCGCGGCAGAACGTCAGCGTTGGACCAGCTTGCTGATCTTCTTGTTGCCGATCCACACCTGCTGCTGGGTCTTCACATCGGTCATCTTCAGATCGACGGAATAGAATTTCTGCTTCTTCCCGCCGGACTGGTCATCCTGCACGTTGATGGTGCCGATGATGAGGAAGTCGCAGCCGGTCTCCTGAAAGCTTTCCTTGCGGGTGGCTTCGCTGGCGTTGACGTCCTGTTCTTTGCGCTCTTCGCGCGCCTGATCGGTCTCGCTGGTGGAGGCCACCGGCTGGGCCTTGCCGCTACGCAACAGGGCGCGCTGCAGATCATTGGTGAAGATCTCGGTATTCACCACGTCACCGTTGGTGACGACCTTGACGCGACCGGTCTTCACCACCGGGATGCGGTTGTTCTTGATCTTGAACTGGTCGGCCCAGGGGAACTCCAGGCAGTCCGCGATCATGGCGTCGGCGGTCTGGCGGCTGTCGGTGGCGTTCCAGTTGCCGGAGAGATCGATGACCGCGTTCTCTTCCGTACGGGTGACGGTCTGGCCACCGCAACCGGTCATCAGGGCGAGCGAGGTGGGCAGCAGGACGAGGGCGGTGGCAGTGGCGAGGAGAGGACGCATGCGGGGAATCCTTCGGTGGAGGTGTGAACGGTGAAGCAGAGTGGAGGGCTCGTGCGAGGTCAAAGGTCGCGACTCGGTTTTTAGTCCCGCGGCGGCAGTGGTTCAGGGAAGGTGCGGATCGGTACCACCACCAGCCGGTCAGCCTGGACGGTGACGCCGCCGCATTCGACCGGTCCGTAGGCGGTGTCCAGCACCAGGGTGTAGTTGCCTGGCGGCAGATCGATGAGCGCACCTTCGATGTGGTCAGGCAGGGTGGTCCAGGCGCGGGTATCGGCGACCTCGCTCAGCGTCGCGGCGGTACTGGTGAAAAGGTTGGTCACCAGGCCGACGAGTTTGGCGGTGTCCTCGTTCTCTTTGTCCTTCTTCGCGTCACCGGTCTTCTTCTGGCGCGCCGCCTGTTCGGCTTCGTGCGACAGGGCTCCGGCAGCGACCTGCTTGGCCACCGCGCGGATCATGGTTTTGGCCAGCACGCCGGGTTGCTCGTCTTTCAGCGTCGCGCGGGCGAACGCGTCGAGGTCGCTCAGCACCTCCATACCGCGGCTGACTTCTGCACCGCCCATCGCCGGCTTGGCGCGCACCGTCGCAGGCTGCGCGATGGGTTTGTCCTTAGCATGCACCGGCAGGGCGAAACCCATGAAGGCCGCACCGCCCGGAGCGATGGCTTTTTCGATGAGGTCGCCAGGAATCGGGATCGGCACCCAGAAGTTCACCACGTCGGCGCCGGGACCCTTGGCCCAGAACACTACGCCGCCGATGGCGAAGCGTTCGGCCGTGTGGCCGCGCGCGGCTTCCTCGGGCGTCGGGCGGATGGTGCCGCGGAACTGCGCCGCGACGGCGCGAATGTCGAGTACTTCCGGATGGGTGATGAAGCCCACGTGGTTGAGCACCAGCACCATGCCGTGGCCCTTGGGCAGCGCACTGCTGGACAGGCGCGGGTCATCCGCGGTGAGTCCGTACTGCGCGACCCGTTCGTCGAAGCTCGCCTGATCGTAAGCGCGCGAGTGACGAATGAAGAACGTCTCGACCAGCGAGGGCCGGCGCGTGACCTCGTAGCGGAAAGGCTGCTTGCCGCCGAGGGTTTCCGCCTGCTTGGTGTACCCCTGCATCGCCCGTTTCAGCATCGCGTCAGCGAACTGGCTGTTGACCTCCGAACGGTCACCGGGTCTCGGCGCGTAGGTCAACGCGGCGGCGAGGAAACGCGCGAAGGGATCGTCGTCGTAACGGTTCCCACCGGCAGCGTCGGCGGTCTCCTGCAACTGGTTGATGGTCATGCGCCGCGCGAAGTTGATCGCGCGGTCGAAGTTGTCCGCGGTCTTCACCTCGTCGGTGGCGTTCAGCGCGAACGGCACCGGCGGCTTGGTTGCGCCAGGCGCCTGCGGCGTGAAGGCCAACTGGCTCGGCATGTACAGGCCTTCACTGCGTTCGGCCTGCAGCAGGCGGTTGAGCGCGCGGTAGTAGTCGACCTGCGTGTGTTCGAAGGCGTTGCCGGCATAGTCGCGCAGCGTGTCGTTGGCGACGTAGGTGGCGACTTCCTTGACCACGCCCTTGCTGCGGCGGATGTCGACCAGTTCCCCCGCCGCATCCAGGTGACGGTTGCTGGTCAGCACGTCACCGGCCAGGTGATCGATCAGGCCACGCTCCATGTGCCAGATCAGCGCCTGTTTCGCCAGGACCTCCTGGCCCTTCTCTGGTGAGCCGCCTACCTCGGCCGGCTCGCCCTCGAAATGGCTCTCGAAGAGTTCGTTGGTGGTCCCGACCGCCGTAGGGAAATCACCTGCCTGCACCGCCCGCAGGGTGTCCATGCGCATGCGTTCGGTGGTGCGCGGCGTGAAGCAGCCGGGCAGCAGCAGCAGCCCGACGCCCACCAGTGGCAACACCACGCGCAAACGTGGGCGGAATACGGCGTTCGTCATGGTATTGGAGTGGCTCATGGGACGCTGGCGGAGACTGCCCAACCACACCCCCAAGTCCAGGAACGGCAACGCCTCAGGCTCCACAGACCACGCGTTGACAGGGGAGGGGCCCCTCCTAGCTTTCCGCCTCGCCAATGTGTTCCCTGTAGCTCATTTGGTTAGAGCGCTAGACTGTGGCTCTGGAGGTAGCGGGTTCGAGCCCCGTCAGGGAACCCACTTCATTCGCATGAAACACACCGTCGCAGATTTGCGGCGGTGTGTTGTTTTGGGGCTGGGCTAGTGAGCATCAGCGAGCATGTCGGACGGAAACGATCAGGAGCAACTGCTGACGGGCGAACGGCTGCTGCGTGAGATCGGTTGGGTATTGGATCGTTACGGCTACGGGATCATCGAGCGCCACCCCACTTATTGGATACTGAGGGATTCGTCCGGGCGCGATTTGCAGCTTGAGATACAAAACCTGATCATGGCCCTTGGTCGCTTCCCCACGCTCGCGCGGCAACGTCGCGCGCTTACCCAAATCGTTGCCGGGATGTTGGGTGGTGGTGGTATGGGTGGTGCGGTGAGTAAGGAATGATAGCTCCTCGTCATCCGCGGTGGAAAATTCCGAGAGTCGTCTGGTCGCCATGACCGTGAGCGAGCAGGATGTCATCGCCGCGAGAGCGGTTCGAGAGTCCTCAACGGGGACGACGTAAGGCCAGCCCGGCTTCAGCGCTGCTCGTTACCCATAAGTCCACGGTGATCGTCAGCGGTCGAACATGACCGCCGGGAGCGCGGCCGCCCCCGGCCGCATTCAACACGGAACCTCGGGCAACGCGCGATCGGTTATGGCGCGTCCCGGGCTCCAAGAATGCGCCTCGCCTCCGAACGTGAATCGACGTTAATGAATGCGGCCGTGGGCGGCCGCGCTCCCAGCGGTCTTTCGCGCGGTTTCACATGGTTCGATGACTTTTGGGTAACGGGCAGCACTTCAGCGTCGGGAACCAGGTATCAGATACGCGAGCGGCAGCCGGGCACGCCGCATTGGCAGCCCATGCCATCCGGGTGCATGGTTTCGCCGTAGTCGACCGTCAGTTCCGCTCCGCTACGAATCGGTCCGAGGCTATAGACCTCGACCCGTCGGTTGATGATACGCAGGTAGCAGTTCGCTTGGCAGCTGTGGTTGAGCTGCGAGAAATGGTTGCCATCGGTGCAGTCGAGCGCCCAGCGGTTGTCGACCTCGACCAATTTGATCACGCTGCGCTTTTGGTGATCGCGATTGGCTTCACGGATCGGACGCAACACGCCGCTGAGCTCGCCGAGTTTCATTCGGCGGGGCACACGTATCGTGGCGAACAGTCCGCGACCGTGGATGCGGCTGGGACGGATGGCGAAGGTATGGTCAGGCAGCACGGCTATGACCTAGGGGATGGTAAGGCGATGAGCAACCACGGACGATGCCAGTGCTGGAAAACGTGGCACGGGCGTCTCGCCCGTGGTTGGGTGTCACTCTTGAACGGATGATGACCACGGGCGAGACGCCCGTGCCACGGTCAATACGGCAGCGTCGTCACCAACAGGTGCAGTTCCGCATTCTTCTCGCCATACGCATTCCATTCACCCGCCGCCGCCGGCACCAGCACGGTGGTCATCGGCGTCAGCGCCGCGTGACCATCTGCGGTGTTCAAGCGGCCATGGCCGCCAAGGCAGGTGACGACGGCGCACGATGTGCCGCGCTGGCTCATGCGTTTGGTGCGGCGTTCATCGACGTGAAAGAACGGGCAACGCACCAGCGCGCGGATCGTGCCGCCATCCGGATGGAGTTCGCTGGCGACGGTGGATGGCGCACCGGTTGCGGTGAAATCAATGGTCGCCAATGATTCCGCGATGTGCAGCGGGCGCGGTTTGCCATCCAGGCCGACGCGGCCCCAGTCGTCGACGCGGAAGGTGGTGTCGCAGGTCTGCTGGATCTCGTAGATCAGGCAACCGGCGCCGAGCGCGTGTACGGTGCGCGCGGGGATGAAGAAGAACTCGCCGGCCTTGGTAACAAAGCGATTGAGGGTCTCGGCCAGGGTGCCGGATTCGCGCGCGGCGGCGAAGCTTTCCTTAGTGACGCCGGCCTTGGTGCCGATGAACAGTTCGCCGCCATCGCTGAGCAGGAACCAGCACTCGGTTTTGCCGCGTTCACCGACCTTCAGCTCCTTGGCCAAGCGATCGTCGGGATGCACCTGAATCGACAGGCGGTCGTTGGCGTCGATCAGTTTCACCATCAGCGGGAAATCGCCGCCGGCATACGACGGGCCGACCAGCGCGGCGCCGAAGCGTTTGGTCAGTTCCTTGAGCGTGGTGCCGGCGAGCGGGCCGTCGGCGACCACGCTCATGCCGCGCGCGTGGTCGGCGAGATCCCAGCTTTCACCGATCGGCCCGGCGGGCAGATCGGAGCGGAACGCCTCCATGCGCCGACCGCCCCACACCACGGTCTGGTACGCCGGTTTGAAGCGCAGCGGGACGCTCAGGGGATTGCCGCCAGGAGCGGCACTGGTCGCAGTCAGTGCCGCAGGAGTTTCGTCTGACGAGCCGACCAGCCGACGCAGCCACCCCATCATTTATCAGCCGGCGGTTGCTTGGTGGCGTTGATGCTGTTCTTGCCCGCGTCGTGCGTATCGCCCGCCAGCTTAGTCGTGGCAGTGAACACCAGTGTGTCGACTTTGCTCGGATCACTGAGCCAGGTCACCAGGACCTTATCGTCCTTGATCTCCCACTTGCAGGGGACGTAGGGGAAGACCAGCGGCGCGGTGACGCTGGCGATGCAGTTGCCGTCAGCTTTGAAGTCGAAGGAGCCAGCGACGGAATTGGTCTTCACGAAATCCCATTTGCCGACCAGTTGTTTCGCCGGATCGGCTTTGGCCTTTTTGTTGCCCAGCAGATCGGTGTCTTCATCGGCAAGGATCTTGGCTTGCAGGTCCTCGATCTGTTTTTTGATCGCCAGGGCACCGTCCAGGTCGCCGGTCTTGGTGATGTCCTTCTGTGCCTTCTGCAGATCGCTGATGGTTTTGGCCCGCTCAGCGTTGACCGCCTTCTTGTGCTCGGCGGTGAGCTTGCCTTCGGTCTTCTCCAGCTTGTCCATCGCCTCCTGGGCTTTGGACGGCAGCTTGGGTGCGTCGGCAGCGCTCAGTGGCAGCAATGCGCCGACAACCAGGGCGAGGACGATGATCAGGAGGTGACGCATGGAGCACTCCGCAAGTGGGTTCTAGAGTCGGGTCTCTGGGCGGCAAACGCCGATTGCTGCCAACGGCGATAACGCCTGGCGACCCTCTCCGGTTACCGCCAACTGCCCACAGGTTAGGCAGCACTTGGCGAGGACTTGTACAACCATCCGTCCGAGGCGGGCGGCGCTTGCACCAGGTTGTCAGGACGTGGCCAGATCCCGCACTACCGCCTGTACCAGCGCCGGGATGGTTGCCTCTTCCGCCATGGCTGCGATCGGCAGGCCATGAGCGGTCATAGTCGCAGCGGTCTGCGGACCGATGGCGTAAAAACGGCAGCCAGCAGCGATCAGGGCAGCGACGCGCTGCTGCCCCAGGCCGAGGACGAAACGTTCGACTGTGGCTGAGGAAGCGAACGTCACCGCGTCGACCGGCAGCTCCGGGTCGAGGGTGAATGGCTCCGGCACCGTGCGGTAGGCGATGGCGGTGGTGACGGTGCAGCCGGCGGCGCGCAGTTGGTCGCGCAGAATCGATTTGGCGTTGTCGGCTTGCGGCAGCAACACGTTCGGCGGCAGCGCTTCGCGCGTCACCAGTGCTTTGGCCAAGCTGGCGGCGTCGTACAGATGCGGCACCAGGTCGGCGGTCAGGCCATGCGACGCGAGTACTGCCGCAGTCGACGGTCCGACGGCAGCGATGCGCGAGTTGGCGAAGGCGCGTGCATCCAGGTTCAACGCGCGCAAGCGTTCCCAGGTGAAGCGCACGGCATTGGCGGAGGTGAACACCACCCAACGGAACGTGCGCATCGCGCGCAAACCGCCATCGAGATCATCCCACGAGGTCGGCGCTTCCTGACGTGCGACCGGCGCTTCGACCACTTCCGCGCCGACGCGGCCGAGTAAGTCGCACAACTCGCTCGCCTGTTCACGCGAACGTGTCACCACCACGCGGCGACCGGACAACGGACGGTTGTCGAACCAGCGGATTTTCTCGCGGTAACGTACGACCTCCCCGATGACGGTGATCGCGGGTGCGCCGAGTTTTGCTTCGACGGCGAGCTGCGGCAGGGTCGCGAGCGTTCCGACGACCACGCGCTGACGGGCGTAGCTGCCCCACTGGATGGCGCACGCCGGCGTGTCGGAGCCGCGGCCATGGGCGATCAGCGACGCGCAGTTCTGCGCGAGTTTGTGCATGCCCATGTAGAGCACGACGGTTTCGATGCGGGCAAGCCCGGCCCAGTCGAGGTCCTCGGTTTCACCCTTGGCCTGATGGCCGGTAGCGAAAGCCACCACCGATGATGCGGCACGATGGGTAACCGGGATGCCGGCGTAGGCCGGGACGCCGATGCCGCTGGTGACACCTGGGATTACTTCGAACGGCACGCCAGCTTCCGCGAGCGCGGCAGCTTCTTCACCACCACGACCGAAGAGGAAAGGATCGCCGCCTTTGAGGCGCAGTACCCGCTGATGCGTCTGCGCCAACTCGACGAGCATGCGATTGATCTCATCTTGCGACGCCGATGCGCGACCGCCGCGTTTGCCGACGAAATGCCGTTCGACGTGCGCCGGAATCCGCGCCAAGATCGCTGGGTTCACCAAGTAGTCGTAGACCACGCAGTCGCAGTCGGTCAGCAGCTCGGCGGCACGCAGCGTCAGCAGGCCAGGATCACCTGGACCAGCGCCGGCGAGGAAGACGGTTCCGGGGAGGTCTGGCATCGTGGCGGAAGACTAGGCCCATGCTCAGACTTCGCAGCGGTCAACCCGCGCCTAGGCTGCATGCGGGTGGCGCATGGTCTCGGCATTCTCCGTGGCACGGGCGTCTCGCCCGTGGTTCATCGTCAAACCACGGGCG
>JANPLC010000276.1:0-16466 GCA_031426335.1 Planctomycetota bacterium | reverse complement strand
TCATGCAGGTGGCCGCGTGCGACAGGAAACGGAATGCCTGGACGTACTTCCACCAGTCCTGATCTGGCAACGTACGAAACAACACCATGCGCTCGGCCACTTTTGCTGGCACAGCGAATCCCGTCGGCGGATCGTACCAATCCGCGGTGATCTGCTTCAGCGCCGTGTACCACAAGGCGGTCTGCAGATAACGCGTGGCACCGACCAGATCTTTCGAACCGCCGAGCGCGTAAGGACGGTAACCGAAACGATCAGGGCCGACGGAGCACTCGAAGACCTTGGCGATGTCCGCATCGGTGGTGCCAAGTCCGGTGTCGGGTCCACCGGAACCAACGCCTTCCCACAAGGCAATGCGACAACCCTGATAGACGAAGCTGGTCTGGTCCGCGGGATAATAGCGGTCCTGCTTTTCGCTATGGCCGGGCGGCGAGGGATACGGCGCGTAGTACGGCCACGCCTTCTGCGGGAGATAGGTGAGGTGATTGTTCTGCGCATAGCCGGTCACGGCGAACACCAAGCGCTGAGTGAGCGCATCAGGCTGCTTCACCACCGCGCCCTGAGTGACTTCTTCCAGACCGGTCGCACCGCTGGCTTGCGAGTAGAACAACTGGCCGCCCTCGGCGAGCACCTTGCTGATTTCATCGTTGTCAGAATCCAACCGACGGGCGATCTCAAGCGGCACCGGCATGATGCCATAGCGATGCGTGTTGATGCGCGTTTCCAGATCGGGAGCAAAAACTTTATAGCCGGCCGCTACATCCCACGGGTCGGGCGCTTCGGTCTCGGTGGACGGGTTGGCGTTCGAACTGGTAGCAAAGGAATCGATGATCTCTTGCGCCTTCACCCCAGCGATGACGCGCATGCGCGCCATCTGCTCGGCCTTGATGCCTTGTGGGAAGAGCATGAGGACGCTGATCACGCCGAAGGACACCAGCACCAACGAAATGGACACTTCGAAGAGGGTGAAGCCCGTGTTCCGCAACAACCGCTGCGGAGCCACACAGCGGTCGGACATGATCGGAGCGTGGCCTTTTGAAATAACGTGCGGCTGCATCGCCAGGGGATCTCCCACCTCACACGCAGCGTTACCGAGTTTCCCTCGCGACATGATCCGTCCTTCAGGCTGGAAATCTGTACGCATCCATCGGCGCGTACCGTTGACTGACGTTGAAAGACTAGTGGTCAGACCAGTTACCGGACGCGGTAATTTGTCCACAGACGGGTGCATCCTGTACGGGAACAGGTTACATGGTGCAGGTTTCAGGCGACGAACGTCCTAGATAGATCAATTCCGCGTATCAGGACATTAACTGCGCGGATTCCACCAGTAGCTTGATGTGGCGAGCAAAGATGACTGCTCGACGGATTGCTGAGCGCGTTGTTTCTTCCCCTCTTTGCGCGCCACGCTGTCGCCATGCTCGACCTCACGGCTCGTCATCGCATCCGCGCTGCCGTCGACGACTTCACCGCAGGTCGGATCACCGCCTTTGCTCTCGATGACCGCCTGCATGACATCAGCACCACTGACTCCACCGTGACCACGGTCATCAAATTGCTCTGGTACACCTACGACGATTGCAAAGACCACGGTGCCGCCCATTGGACCAAGCAGACGTGGGACCTGGTGCAGCGGCTGCTGCTGGTCCTCGATTCCGCGTCCGAGCTGGTGATCGAGCAGCGCAGGATCTGGCGCGCCAGCCAAGCGATCGCCCTTGGCGGGCTGAGCGCGATGGCGGTGCTCGTCTGGGGGTTTCATCTGGATTGGTTCATTCCTGTACTGAGTGGCGGACTACTGTCCCAAACGATCAGTTGGTGGCGGAGCCATCACGACCACGAGGGCAGCACCGAGAATCCCATCCACGTGACGCCGTTCGCATCGTCGGACGAAATTCGCCAAGCCCTGCGTCGCCTGCCTAATTGGCGGAAGCAACGCCGTCCTGACGGAACTACCCCCCATCTCCGCTCGGCTTCATTCGCATGGTTCAACAAACTTCTGTGGCGCTTGCTCTGGTGCTTGGGGTCACCCCTGGTCCTCGCAGCTCAGACGCTGCCACAGCATGCCGTCATCAGCGTCCGCGTGATCCCGCCGGGACAGCCGAACTCCGCCGCCGACGATTAACTCCACCGTCGCAGGTGATGCTCTAGCACGTGCCTCCCGACGAGCGCAAACAATTGGCCGCGATTGGCCGCGATTGGGTATGCCTTCCCTCCGCTCCCATTCCCTTCATCATCCCGCCACGCATGTACCCGTAGCTCAGCTGGAAGAGCAACGGCCTTCTAAGCCGTCGGTCGCAGGTTCGAATCCTGCCGGGTACGCTTTTGAAACCACGGTCTTTGACCGTGGTTGTCCCAGTTTCAGATAAACACCGCTGGCGAGACCTTGAACCGCGCCGCCAGCGCGCGGACATGACGCAGGTTGAGGTCGCGTTTTCCGGTCAGGATTTCGGACACGACGCCTTGTGAACCGATCTCGGGCAGGTCACTCTGCGACAGATCATTGGCCTGCATCAGGTGCTTGAGCGCCCGCAGTCCGGTGCCCGGACCGATGGGATGGTGGCGGTTCTCGTAAGCTTCCACCAGATCGGCCAACACGTCCAGTTCGTCACCCGCGGGCGTGCCTGACTTGGCACCCCACAGGGCATCGATGCGGGCCAACGCCTCGCGCAGGTCACGGGCAGTGCGGATGGGGTGGACGGCGATGGCGTGGCTCATGGGTGCGCTCTGGGCTTCATCATTATGATGGCGACGGCGGCAGAGTTGATCAGCTCACACGGCGTATGATGGGTGGCAACGCCATTCCTTCACCGCACCACCACACCGACCACCTGCCACCTCGTGGCAATGGCAGTGATCCGAAGATGCTTGCTCTGAATTTCACACTCCCAGGGGCACACCCATGCGGCGACTGAGCCGGCTTGCGATTGAATCCGTCCGCCATCGCGGAACGTCCGCGGCCATGCGCATTATCCCACGGTTGAAGCGTTTTTTGATGAGCGGCCTGCTGGCCATACTGGTGGGCGGGACAGGGAGTGTGGCCGTGGCGGCGGACCAGCCGCTACCGTTCGACACCAACAAACGCGTGCTATGGGTCGGATCGAAGGTCCAGGGCGCGCCAGAGCCGCCAGCGCGCTACCGTACTGTGCCGCTGCATGCCGGACTCAAACTCGAAGGGCCAGTCGACGCGCAGCTCTCGCCGGACCACCGACGTTGGTACATCACTGAGCAGCTCGCCATCATCCGCACCGTCCCGGCGGACGGCAGTGCGACCACCAGCAGCGTGTTGCTCGACTTGTCGACGCCCGAGCGCAAATGGGATCACCGACGCAATGCCTACAGTGTGGCGTTCCATCCGCGCTTCGCTGAGAACGGTTTCCTGTATGTCTTCTACCGCGATCCGATTCCTGATCCGGCCATGAGCCACATCGTGCGCTACGTGGTCACCACCGCCGTAGACGGCACGCCGACATGTGATGCGAAGAGCGCCGTCACCATCATCGAATGGCCCTCGGGCGAAGATCACTTCGGCGGCTCGCTGAACTTCGGCAACGATGGCATGCTCTACTTCCCGGTCGGCGACGGGAACGGTTACGGCGATGCGAAGATGAGCGGTCAAGATATCAGCGATCTCAACGCCTCGGTGATGCGCATCGATGTTGATCATCCAGCGGCTGGTCAGCACTACGCGATTCCCAAAGACAATCCGTTCCTGAACATCCCCAAGGCCCGTGGCGAGGTGTGGGCGTACGGCCTGCGCAATGTGTGGAAGATGAGCTTCGATCGCGTCACCGGTGAACTGTGGGGCTGTGATGTCGGCCAGGATCTCATCGATTCGGTGGTGCGCATCGGCAAGGGCCAGAACTACGGCTGGTCGGTGCTCGAAGGATCGCACGACTTCCGCCCCGAACGCCCCAAAGGTCCGACGCCGATCAGCAAGCCGCTCTACGAACATGAGCACTTCGAAGCCCGCTCGCTATCCGGTGGTTTCGTCTACCGCGGTAAGGCCCTGCCTGAGCTCGTCGGCGCGTATATCTATGGCGACTACGACACCGGCAAGGTGTGGGGCATCCGCGCTGAGGGCGAGCGCGTCACCTGGCACCAGGAACTGCTCGATACGCCGCTGCGCGTGGTCGGCTTCGCCCAGGACGCGGATGGCGAACTGATCCTGGTCGATCACCCGGGTACCCTGCACCGCCTGACAGCCCAGGATCCGGCAGTGCTCGCGGCCGAGTCCGCGAAGACCTTCCCGCGCAAACTGAGCGAAACCGGTCTCTTCGCCGATACCGCACGCAACGTGCTCGCCCCAGGAGTGATGCCCTACAGCGTGAACTCGGCATTGTGGTCGGATGACGCGCACAAGGAGCGCTTCATCGCCATTCCGGGCGACGGCAAGATTCGCCATGATCGCGGCAACGGTTGGGATTTCCCCGAGGGCACCGTGCTGGTGAAATCGTTCGCTCTCGACCTGGTGAAAGGTGATCCGTCATCGCGCCGCCGGCTGGAGACCCGCATCGAACATCTGGAACAGAACCACTGGCGCAATTACACCTACGTGTGGAACGACGAGCAGACCGATGCCGTGTTGTTGGATGAACCACGTGGACGCGACCAAACCTTCACCGTCCGCGATCGCGATGGCAGCACGCGCCAGCAGACGTGGCACTATCCTGGTCGCGCCGAGTGTACGCTCTGCCACACCATGCCGATGAACTACGTCCTCGGACCGACCACACGGCAGATGAACCGCGACCATGACTACGGCAACGGTGTGACCGCCAATCAGATCGAAGTGCTAAGCCGCCTGGGCATGCTGGAAAAACCGCTCAAAAACGGCAAGGCCGCCGGCTTGGCGAAGCTCGCCGATCCCAAAGACACGACCGCATCGCTCGATGAGCGCGCACGCGCCTACCTGCACGCCAACTGCGCGCACTGCCACGTGAAGTGGGGCGGCGGCAACGCCTACTTCTGGCTGACCGCTGATCTAGCGCTCGACAAGACCGCCACGCTAGGCACCGCGCCGCAACATGGCGATCTGCACGTCCCAGGCGCCAAGGTCATCGATCCCGGCCATCCGGAACGGTCGCTGATCGCGCTGCGCATGGCGATGCTCGGACCAGAGCGCATGCCGCGTATCGCGTCGAGCGTGATCGATCAGGAGGCGGTGAAGTTGATCACCGAGTGGATCACGTCGTTGCCCAAGTAGTAACGTCAGAAGCAGCGGTGACGTCAGAAAAAGTCGTCGCGTCCGCAGCGGCGTGACTCAGGCGAACAACCCAGGCAGTGTTCCATCGCTGTCGGCAAAGCGTGGCGTGTCGACGCCCACCTGCTTCAACATGCCGTGCCACAAATTGGCAAGCGGCGTCTGCTTGGATTGGTAGACCAGATGTTGGCCCTGAATGATGCCACCGCCGCCGTGGCCGGCGAGCAGCGTCGGTGTATCGCGCAGATCGTGGTTGGTGCGCACGCCGCTGCCGTAGGCGATCATGGTGTGATGGAAATTTGAACTGCCGTCTGGTTCTTTCAGCGCTTTGAGCCCATCGATGAGGTGAGCCAGCAATTCAGCCTGTTTCTGATCACGTGCGATCGACGCGCGATACGCCTCGCTCTGCACGGTGCAGTGCGTGGTGGAGTGTCCGACCACCTTGTAGCCAAGATCAGTGAACAGGCCTTCGACCGGCTGACGGTAGGTGATGACGCGGGTCATGTCGGTCTGGATGGCGGCGATCATCAGATCGTACATCACCGTGATTTCTTCGATGGTGTTGAGCTTACCCGCGGGGCGCTCCAGCGGGGCCTTGGGCTTGGGGCGGTCGAGCCATTCCTCGCTCTTCTTCAAGCGCACCTCGATGTCGCGCACGGAGTCGAAATAGCCGTCGATCTTCTGCCGGTCGTTTTTCGAGATCTGGCGGTGCATCGACTTGGCGTCGGCCATCACCGCGTCGAGCACACTGCGATCGTGATCGATGAGGTATTTGCGTTCCGCGAGCGGCACCTCGCTGGCACCGAACAGGCGATCGAAGAAAGAGACCGGGCTGGTCTCACCCGCGATGGCATTACCCGCCGGGCCCCACGACAGTGAACTGCCGGGGCCGTAGCCATCGCCTGGGGCGGAGTTGCTCAACTCGATGGAGGGAAAACGCGTTTCGACGCCCAGATGCCGTGCGGCGACCTGATCAACCGACACGGTGTTCTGGAACTGTTTGCCCGGAGTCGCAGTGACATCCGCGCTGGTCAGCCACGTGGTGGTGGCCCAGTGGCCCTGCGTGGCGTTTTTGTTGGAGAGGTTGCTGAGCACGCAGAAATCCGGCTTGTGGCGCGCGAGCGGCTCCAAGCAGCGGCTGAGGTCGTAGTCGCGCCCGGCCTTTTTGGGGAACCAGTCGTCCTTGGACACACCCCAAGAATAACTGAGGAAAATCAGACGTTTTGCCGGTTTCATGCCGCGCGCCGGCTCTGCCGCAGAAACGGTGGATGGCAAGAACGCTTCCAACAGCGGTAGGCAGATAGTAGCGCCTAGACCACGCAAGACGACACGACGAGTGAGCGGATGAATGGTTTTCATGGTGGCCTTATTTCGTCTGGAAGGGTCTGCTCTGGACGATGTGGTGCAGGAGTGAACCCAGGCCATACCCATCCTTGATGGTGGCGGCGACGATCTGCTCGACGGTGTCCTGGTCCGTGAAGCCGATGGTGCGCCCCAGCGCGTAGGTCATCAGGTTGCGGGTCAACACGCGCACCAACTGGTCGCGGTCCTCCATCAGACGCTGCCGCATCTGAGCGTAGTCGGCGAAGGAGCGTTTGCCGTCCGGCATGACCCCGGCCGTGGCGATGGGAAACCGTTGGGTGCCATCAACGGACAGCACCTCGTCGCGCACCAAACCGACCGGATCGAATCGTTCCAGGGCGAATCCCATCGGGTCGATCCGGCGATGGCACGATTGGCACTGGGCCTTGCTCATGTGCTGGTCCAACGTCTCGCGAATGGATCGCGTGCCGACCTGTTTCTCATCCAGCATCGGGACATTGGCTGGCGCCGGAGGCGGTGGACGATCAAGGATCTTGCGCAATACAAAGACCCCACGTTCGACCGGTGAGGTACGGTCGCCCGTGCCAGTGAGCGTCAGGATCGCGGACTGTCCGAGCAGACCACCACGCAGCGAACCCGCCGGCAATTTTACGCTGCGGAAAGCGTCACCGGTAACCCCCGGCAGCCCATAAAATCGTGCGGCGATGCTGTCGACGGTGACGAAGTCCGACTGGATCAACGCGTGGATCGGCCGGTTATCGCGCATC
The DNA here is from genome assembly GCA_031426335.1 of Planctomycetota bacterium. Lineage (GTDB taxonomy): Bacteria > Planctomycetota > UBA11346 > UBA11346 > UBA11346 > BOG-1363. The sequence continues at coordinate 9,179 of JANPLC010000276.1, read as the reverse complement.
AAAGCATGGAAGAATTCGATGGTCTCCCGCCGCGTGCTGCGTTGCGCTGCGTCATCATAACCCGCAGCGTGGGTGGTGTCCGGGTTGATCGCGGCAAGCCGGTGGAGTTCGAGCCAACCGGTGAGAAACGTTTCGACCAACAACCCGGAGCGTTCAGCGGCGATCAGTCGGTTCACCTGGGCCGCAAACACCCCACGTTCGCGCAACTTTCCGGACTCCGCCACTTGCCACAGTTCCTCGTCGGGCGGGGAACTCCAGAAGAGGTAGGACAATCGGATGGCGAGTTCACGGTCACTCAGCTGGCGCGGCGCTTGGCCCTCGGGGCGTGGCTCATAGGGGTAGAGGAAACGCGGAGAGGCCAGCACCACCGCCAAGGTATCCTTGAGCGCGTCAATGAACGTCGCGCCGTGCGCGCGCCCGGCGCTGAAGATCTCCATCAAGCGATCGACATACGCAGGTTCGGGTGTCTGCCGACGAAATGCCTGGAAGGCGAAACGCTCAATTAATCCGCGGGCATCGGCATCGCCGAGTTTGGCCGGATCACGGCCGGCGAACAGGTGCTGAGCACTGAGCGGAACGTCGGGCGCCGGCAACGGGCCCTCGACCTCAACCGAGTCGATCCACAGATTCGTGCGGCGGTCCTCCAGGAGTTCCGCTACGTTGGGAAAGACGAAATAATACGTTGGAGCTTTTTCCAACGCGGGGACTTTGTGAAGACGCCCGTTGCGCCGCTCAAAAGCTAAACGGTTCGAGCGGATGCCGTCTATCTCGACGGTGAATTCAATCACTTGTGGCGCGACGGTGGTACCGGTGACCTGATGATAATCCACCGCATCCGGGACGGCACTGCGGAAGTTGCCGCGCACGACCCTAAGAAACAATTCATCCTGCGCCGTGGCGTGGTCCGCACCACAACGCACCCGCACGCGGTAAGTCCCCAGCGTCGGACTACCGCCGAAATTGTAATCGACCGACGGTTTGATCCCACGAAACGGGATAACCGCGCCGGTCTGGGCGTTGGCAAGCGCGCGGTACTCATCGATCAGCTTGCGTTCGGCCTGGGCGATCGTGAGTTTGAGGTCGTCGCCTTTTTTCTTCCCTGCGCCGGGCTTGGTGAGGTCAGCAATGGTTTTTTCCGGCCCTTTCACTTCTTTGGCGAACGCCGGCTCAGCAGTTCCGAATTCGACCTTCTTGGTCTGCGATCCGCCAGGTTTCTTGCCGCTGACGATCACCCGGCTGAGCACCCGCTTCCCCAACTCCAGGTAACGCTCCAGGTGCAACGAGGAGAATTCCTGGGCCTGCCCAAGGGTGTCGAAACCATCGATCTTCTCGTCCTCAGGCAAAAAGCTGGTGTCGACCGCCACCCCGAACAGGTGGCGGATGGTCTGCTGGTATTCGCGCCGGTTGAGCCGTCGCACCACGATATCGCCACCGCTGTCCACCAAGCGCCGACGGGCGATCATGAGATTGGCCGTGAGCGTCTCCAACACATCGGCCAACTCCGCTTTGGTCGGCTGTTTCTCATCGGGCGGAGGCATCTCGCTGAGGTTCAACGCATCCAACATGTCCTGCCAACTCTGAGCCACTGCCGCATCCCCGATGGCGCGTGGCAGGGTGTCGAACCGCTGCGAGCCTTTCTGTTTTTCCGGCCCGTGGCAACGCACGCAGTAGGTCGTCAGGAAGCGGTCCACTGCTGGCGCGATGTCCGCGGCTGACATGGTGCCGGTCGGAATGAGAACCACCAAGAGCGCCAGACAAGCCGGTTGGCCCAGCACGGATAGGACAGACGTCAGGATGTGGGGATGTGTAGCCATCGACGGTTGGGTATGCCCTCGTTTCGAGAAGTTACCGCCAAACCACTCATTCCCCAGCCGGCTTCAAACCGGTGACCTCGAGCTGGGAACTCGGAGCGAACCGAGATACCCGACGAGGAACGCTGGGCTCGTATCCGGAAATGCGCGACCTCCTGACAGCCAGCTGACGTGGCGGGTCATGCCGCCGGCTTGCCGCGTCGCAATGCTGCGCCTGAGACGTTAGGACGAAGGTGTATGCAGCGTTTGCTTGAGCGACCGATGCCATTCACCACCGTGCTACGCCTATACTGACGGTTGTGAAGGAATTCCCCACAACAGCGTGCCGTTTCGCGGGTGGTATTGTCTTCCAGGAGTTTCCTCATGCCGGGTCTGTCGCGCATCATGCTGTTGATCGCCCTTGCCGGCGCCTTCTCCGTGCTGAGGGCTGCTGAAGAGCCATTCGACCCCGCCGACCTGTTGACGACACCACCACCAGCCGAGACCAAGCCGGCTGACGACGCCAAGTCCGGAGAAGCCAAGCTGCCGCTGCCCGACAGCGACGCGTTGAAGTCCGCCACCGCGGCGATCAAGGATCTCTACAAGAGCGAGTATGGCACGGCCAAAGGTCGCGCCGCGTTGGTGTCGACCCTGGTCGACCAAGCGCTGCAAACCAATGATGATCCGGTCACGCGCTACGCGCTCTTGAACGAGGCGCGTGAATTGGCGATCGCCGCCAAGAACGTCGCCTTCGTGTTGGAGGTCTGTGATCAGGTGGCGGCGGTATACGCCGGTGCCAGCGCAACCGACCTCAAACGCGCTGCCTTGAACCGCACCAGCAGCGTGGCGGTGGTCGCCCATCTCCTGAAGCTGCTCGATGCTCCGGCGGACAGCGTAGCCAGTGCCGCCGTCGGTCGCTGGTACGCCGGTGAGGTGCAGAACTGGGAACACGCCCTGCCGCTGTTGGCCAAGGGTTCAGACCCATCGCTGGCCAAAGCCGCCACTGCTGAGCTGGCGCTGACCGGCAAGGCCGCGGAACAAGCAGCGGTCGCCGATCAGTGGTACGATCTCGGCAAACGTACGCCTGCGGTGAAGGAATCCTTCTGGCGTCACGCCCTCGGCCTGTACGAGGAAGCCAAACCGAAGCTGTCCGGGCTGAGCGTCACCATCATCGAAAAGCGCGTCGCCGAGATCGAAGACTTCCTGCCGCTCGGCCCCGACATCAACTTCGCGTCGTTGTCCGCCGGGCAGTGGGAAAAACTCAAAGGCAAGATCATCACCGTCGAAGCCGGCAATGGCATCAACGCAACCTCCGTCACGTTGAAAGAAGGTCAGAAGATCCGCGTCGTACCGCATCCGACTGAGACCTGGAAGATCGACGACCGCGGCAACGTGCTCAAGACCACCTGGAAGGGCGGCATGGCCGGACGTCGGGCAGCGGGTTCGCTGCAATGCCGCGTCGGCGACGGCATCGAACAGACTCCAGGGATCATCACCGGGACCGGCCAACTCAGCCTCTTCGCGCTGGGCAATCGCAAGATAAACATCAGTGGAGCCATCCGGGTGAAGATCCTGCCTGTGACCGAGTAATGTCTGCCGGCGTGATGTCCGCCAGCAGCAAGCCGCAACGGGACTGACGAATGCTGTTTGCCCGCCTGGGAATCGGCACACTCTCACACGCGCTTCCGGAGCCATCGGCATGACCTCCTCCGTCGCGACTCCGCCGCCTACCGCCGGCCTACGCATAACCGTCGCGCGCGCTGACCAGCTCAGCATCGTCACGTCGCTAGCGCACGATATCTGGCACCGCTACTACCCGACGATCATCTCCAAGGCGCAGATCGACTACATGCTGCGCCAGCGTTACTCCCCCGTCGCCCTGGGAGAACGTTTCAAGACCCGTGGCACCACCATGCTGATCGCTTGGCTCGGACCGCTGGCTGTGGGCTTCGCAGTGCTGGCGATTCCTGAGGACGCCCTCGACGAGGTCACGCTCGACGCGTTCTACCTCCATCCCGATCACCACCGCCGCGGACTCGGCCGGGTGTTCATGGAACAAGTGGTCGATCACCTGCACCATCAGCCGCGCAATACCTTGGTGCTGAACGTCAACCGCCGCAACATCACGGCGATCAATTTCTACTTTCGCCAGGGCTTCATCATCCGCTCGGCGGTCGACGTGAACCTGGGACATGGCTTCGTCGGCGACGATTTCGTCATGGCGCGCGCACTCGGTTAGGACTCCCACGCCTCGCACGCGAGCGTCGCGAGCCAGCGCACCTCGCACCTCGCACGCTTGTCCGTACCCGCTAGTCTGCCGACGTGCGCACCTACCGCGTCAAAGAAATCTTCGGACCGACACTGCAAGGCGAAGGCCTGCATGCTGGCATGCCATGCGTGTTCGTCCGCCTGTCCGGCTGCAATGCCTGGGATGGCCGGCCAGAGACGCGCGCCACGTCAGCGTGTCCGTACTGCGATACGGATTTCCGCGGCGGCGAAGCGCTGACGACCAGCGAGATACTCGCGCGTCTGCAGACCTTGCGGCCAACCGGCGCAAGGAGCCTGGGCTGCGTGCTCACCGGCGGCGAGCCGTTGCTGCAGGCGGACGCGGATCTGCTGACCGCGCTCGGTGCGGCATTTACCTGGGTCGACATCGAAACCAACGGCACGCGCGCTTGTCCGCCACGTCCCGCCAACGTCTTCATCAGCTGCAGCCCGAAACGCCTCGACGGCGAGCCCGTCATCATCGAGCCGGATTGGTGGAAGGTGCTGATCCCGGATCAGGAAGGTTTTCTGCCGCACGCGCTGGCCAGTGGCGAACCCGTCTTCGTCCAACCGACCTGTCCTGACGGCGGGCCGTCAGGCGAACGCTACCAAGCGAACGTGCAGCGCTGTTTGGAACTCTGCTTCACGCGTGGCTGCCGGTTGAGCCTGCAGCAGCACAAGTACCTCGCGATTCCGTAGCTCTCCGGACAACCAACAGCCAAGTCAGCCGGCGTTTTTCTCGATCACGATCCCGACCTTCGCCAACAACCGCCGCTGCGCCTGCCACATGCGCGCCTGTTTTTTCGGCGTGATGTCGTCGTAGCCGATCAGGTGCAGCAGGCCGTGCAGGCAGTAGAGCGTCAATTCGTCACCCGTGCTGCGTTCACGCGCGGCACCTTCGCGTGCAGCAACGTCGACGCACACCGCGAGATCGCCCAGGTGCAGGATGCCGGTGGCGGGGTTCTCTGAACCATCGGGAAACGTCATCACGTCGGTGGTGGTGGGATCGTTGAAGTGCTGCCCGTGCAACGCGGCGGATTCCTTATCGTCCACCAGCAGGATGGTCAGGCTCGCGCGGCGAATACCGGCTTCCTTTGTCGCAGCGTCGAGCACGCGTTGCAGGCGCGCGCGGCCATAACGCGGGCGTTTGCCGGAACGGTTGAGGATCGTGAGGGCGAGGCGGGGCATGGGCGGAATGATTGCCACGGTCCGGAAGTCCGGAAGTCCGGAAGTCCGGAAGTCCGCGATGATGAGGCGTCCAGTGACTGATCGGGTTGGCGGATTTACCGGGCATGCCCCGCATGGTGGTCCATGAAACCTCCAGTTCTCCAGACTTCCGCACTTCCGGACTTCCGGACTTCCGGACAGGGGCAATCATGCCCCCATGACCCTGCCTGAGCACACCTGGATTGAGACCGCTGACCGCCTGCCCGCTTTGGCCGAGGCCATCGCGGCAGCGCCATGGACCGCGCTTGATACCGAGGCCAACTCGATGTTCGTCTACCGCGAGCAGGTCTGCCTGCTGCAGTTGAACGTCGCCGGCGCGCTCTACCTGGTCGACACCCTCGCCATTGCCAAGGCTGGCGGTTCGATCACGGCGCTGAAAAATGCCCTCGAAGACCCCGCGCGCACTCTCTGGCTGCACGGTGGCGAATACGACGTCGGCACGCTCAAACGCGACTACGGCATTAGCCTGAACCGCGTCTGGGACAGTCAGCAGGCGGCGAGCCTGCTCGGTTGGGAACGCACCGGCTACGGCTCGGTGGTGGAGAAACTCTGCGGCGTCGCACTCGACAAGGCCTACACCCACTACGACTGGGGCACGCGGCCGATCAACGAAGGCGCGATGCATTACGCGCTCGACGACGTGGTCTACCTGCCGCGGGTGTGCGAAGCGTTGCAGGCCGAGGTGAAGGCCGCCGATCTGGAGGAAGAGGTCACGATCGCCAACCAAGCGGTGGAGGCGACCTCGTGGAGCGGCGGCTTCGATCCCGCGGGCGTCTGGCGCATCAAGGGCATCCGCGAGGTCCCGCGTCCGCATCTGCCGCTGTTGTTCGCGCTCTACCTGTGGCGCGATAGCTTAGCGCGCGAAGCCAATCAGCCGCCGGGACGCCTGCTCAACACCGAGGTGCTGCTCGCCCTGGTGCGCAACGCCCCAACCAATTTCCAGCTCCTGAAAAAGCTCGGCCTGCGTGGCTGGTTCCTAACCGCGCACGGCGAAGCGCTGATCGACACCATCAAGGCCGCGTTGGCGAATCCGCCGGTCATGCCGGAACGTCCACGCCAACGCGAGGTCCTGCCGGAAGAGGAACTGCGCGAAACGCGCCTCAAGGATTGGCGCCGCAGCGAAGCCGAAAACCGCACCAAGGCTGAAGGTCGTCCGGTGCCACTGCAAGTAGTGCTGCCAGCCAAGGCGCTGGAATACCTCAAGCAACACGGCGGCATGGAATTGTCGGCTGTGCCGCAACTCGGCGCGAAACGCGCAGGTCGGTACGGCGCGAAGCTCCAGGAATTGTGCCGCGTCTGACCGTAGGGGCGAAGCCCCAACCGGACGCCGAGTGGCGGTGGGAGGATAAAATGTGCGAAGCACATCCGCCCGCGGCTGAGAGTCGCAGCCGACGAAGCCGAGCCAAGACAAGGCCCGTGGGGGCGAAAGCCCCAAGCAAACTAGACGCTGACGGGCTTGCGCGGAATACGCGTGGTATCGCCGCTCACGGTGCCGATTTCCTTGATCAGGCCGAGCAGGGTGTTGGCGTCGCCCGGACGCTCACTGGGCTCCTTGTCCAGACAACGATCGATGGCCTGCGCGGCGCGCAGCGGCAGTTCCGTACAACGTGAGCGAATCGACGGTGCGTCGTTGTTGAGGTTGGCCTTCAGGCGACCGGTACGGCTGCTGGCGTCAAAGGGTGGCTCGCCCGACAACATGATGAAAGCGCACACCCCGAGCGCATAGACATCGCTGGCGTAGGACGGCTGTTTGCCCTTCATGAGTTCCGGTGCGAGGTAAGTCGGCGTACCGAACACCCGGTCCTTCTTGGGCGCGAACAACCGCGCGAAGAAACTCTTGGTCTCGACCTTGCGCGCGTTGCCGAAATCGACCAGCGCGACGCTGCCGGTCGGCCGCAGGATGACGTTCTCCAATTTCAGATCGGCGTGGATGACGCGTTCACCATGCAGGTAGGCGACGATGCCAACGAGGTCATAGAACGCCTTCACGCGGTCCCACGGCTTATCCAGGCGCACCACCTGATGGATGGGCAGACCACTGAAGTAATCCATGGCAAAACAGACGCGGCCTTTGATCTCGCCCTGCCGACGTACCGCCGGCAGACCCACGTGTTTCAAGTTCTTGAGGAAGGTGAATTCATCGTCGAAACCTTGGCGGTGGTATTTGTCCGCCTGCTTTTCGGGACGCATGATCTTCACCGCGACCGATTTGTGGTCGTCGTTGTGTTCACCGCGATAGACCTCGGCGATGCCGCCCGCACTGATCTGCTCACGCAGGGTGTAGGGTCCGAAGGACGTGTTGGTCAAGCTGGCATCGGGCATGAGGTGCACCATGGGAGTACGTCCGCGGGCGTGGTTTAACGTACCTCTCGCCCATTGGTTTGCACCAACGTATGCAGCTCTGACGTACAACCTTTCATGAAGTTTCGGCGAGCAGCTGCCCGTTGCATCGATCGGGTTGTCGGAACTGATCTTAGACCACCGGTTCGTGCGCGGATCGAGCGTTTGAGCTGGCGCCTCAGGAACTTCTGGCCGGACGAGTTGCGAGGCGTTCGCAAGCCACCTCAAAGGCCATCACCAGCGCCTGGGCGGCCGCCCGGTACTGCACCCGTTCCCGGCTGCCGCGCACCCGGATGGTTTTGCTCACCACTCCACGGCGATCGGCCACCGCCACACACACCGTCCCAACCGGAGTCCCAGGGCTGCCGCCGCCTGGACCGGCCAGCCCGGTGGTAGCGATGGCGAGGTCGGCGCGCGCATGACGACGCATGCCCAACGCCATCGCTGCGGCGACGGCCTCGCTGACCAAGCCGTGACGACGCACCAGCGCCGGCGCGACGCCCAGACGCGAACGCTTCACGCCTTCGTGGTAGGCGACCAGCGATTCGCGCAGCACGGCCGACGCACCGGCAATCGCACCCAGCTGCGCCACCACCTGACCACACGTGCAGCTCTCCGCCGCAGCGATGGTACGTCCGTCCTTCGTCAGCAACGCCACCAGACTGGCGGCGGGACCGGCGGCGGGCAGCACGTACGGTGTCAGTGCGTGGCGCAGGGCACGCGTACGGGCACGCACCTCGCTCGCCGTCCCGACTACGCGCAGGGTGATGTGACCTTTTTCACTGATGGTGATGCCCACCTGCGGATGATGCTCGGTGAGCAGACCGCCGATCAGCTCCTGCGCCGCCGATTCACCGACGCCAGCGATCCACACTTCGCCGATCACCGGTCGACGCAGACGCGGGAACCAGCGTTTCAGCGGACGATCGAGACGGTCGAGCATCGCCATCATCTCATGCGGCACACCAGGCATGCAGGCGACGCGGCAACGACCGATACGTGCCGTCAGTCCAGGCGCGGTACCGCGATCGTTGGCCAACAGCTCAGCACCGACCGGGGCCAACGCCTGACGCCGATTGATCTCAGGGATCGGTCGCGACGGAAGATTAGTGCGATACCAGCGGCGGATGCGTGCCCACGCCGGCGCGCGCTCGCGCAAATCCACGCCCAATACCGCCGCCAGCGCCTGACGCGTGCGGTCATCATCCGTCGGTCCCAGGCCACCGGTGATGATCACCAGCGCCGCTCCGGCACTGGCGGCGCACAAGGCCGCCTCAATGTCGTGTTGGGGATCACCCACCACCACCGTGCGATCGACATGAAACCCGCGATCGGTGAGCCAACGGGCGATGTGCGAACTGTTGGTGTCGACCGTGCGACCGAGCAGGAGTTCGTCACCGACGGCGAGGATGCGAGCGAGCATGGGATTGATGATTGCCACGGTCCGGTGGTCCGGAAGTCCGGAAGTCTGGAAGTCGGGAGAGACCGTGCTGTGCACGTCAACCCGTCCGATGTCCGATGTCCGATGTCCAGACATCGGACATCGGACATCGGACG
>JANPLC010000275.1:0-4791 GCA_031426335.1 Planctomycetota bacterium | reverse complement strand
CGCCTTCCGGCAAGGTGTCCTGGTCCCCTTCGGGGCGGCCATAATTTTGGATCACGTAGATGGACGCAGCGAGGTCGGCCGCGGTCTCGATCGAATCGGAGCGGATGACCACACCCTTGAGCACCACAGTGGTGTCGCCCTGGTGCTGCGACTGGTCGGTGTGTTGACGGGCGGCGTTCATTTCAAACCACCCAACGCGCGCAGAGCTTCCGTTGCCCGCTCGGCTTCCTGCGACAGGCCCAGCCGCCGCGCGTTGTCAGCAAACCATGCGAGCGCAGCGCGTGCTGTTACCACTCCCGACCCTGGGGACTTCATGCCCTGGCACGCGTTCACACATTCAACGATGTGCGCGGCGTTGACCTCGTCGCGGCCGTCAACGTAAGCCGCTTCCGCGTCCTCGTGGACGATCATTGCCACGCGCTCGTCCTTGGCGTCGCGTATCTTGCTGCTGTCGTAGACGTGCCACGGCGTGGCGGTGTGCTGGCGGCTCACTAGCGCACCGCCTTGCTGTCGCTGACAATGCGGTAGTTGCCTGGGCGAAGGCGATACGTGATCACCAGCAACGAACCGTCGCCGGTCGATGCTTCCAGGCGCGTGTGGATGACGCTGCCCATGGGATTGCCTCTGGCATCGCACGGCACCAATGCGGGACCGCCCTGTGTGCAGTTGCCCATGGACAGGAGTAGCGGCCGGAGTTTTGGCTTGCGTCTTTTCACGACTGCACCGCCTTGCCCGCGTCGACCGCAGCACGCAGGCGCTCCAGGCGAATCCCGGACTTGGCCAGGAGCGCGTTGTAGAGCGGCAGCAATTCGCGGCGCTCCTCGCTGATGATGATTTGCGCCGGCTTGGTGAACCGCGGCTTTGCCTTATAGCTCATGACCGCACCCCCTCGCGCTGGTCCATGGCTTCCAGGTCACGCAGGAGCGCGGCCTCGGTGTTCTGGCGAACCAAGATTGCGTCGCGGATCTGCGCCCGTTCGATCGGCGTGATTTTCCCGTCAGCCGTTGCGCGCATCACGGTGCGGTGCAGCTCGCTGGTCTGCTCCATTTCCTTGTCCATGTCGGCGGCGAGGCGTTGCGGATCGCAGCCGGCGATGTCGCCGCCGCTGAGGAACTCGCGTACGGCATTTCCCAACAACTCGTCGGAGCGCGCTAGCGCGATGACTTCCGCGAAGGACCAGCCAAGGATTGGCTTGTCCTTCCGTTCACGGCTGATGGTCGACGTGCTCAGGTCGAGACGGCGGGCGATCTCAGCGGCCGGCACGCGCTCCTGGAAGACCTCGAAAGCCTCGGCCAGGGAACGCAACGCGGGGCGGTTAGGCGTTGCGTGATTCATGACCGCGCCCCGTGTATCTTCTGAGCATGAACACGACGCGCCCCACGAGCCCGGACACCAGCTAGAGAGCGGCGAGCGGCCAACCCGGCCGAAAGCAACTCCTCGACGACGCTGGCGCGGGTGCGCCTCTCGTTCGTCTGGATTACCTGGATGGCATCCAGAAGCGCGGGGTCGGTGGTGGTGGTGAGGGTGGGTCGGAGTTTCATGTGTTGTGCAACCCTTTGGGTTGTATCCATGTCCGTGAATCGTGCAGATTTCATCAGGGGACCAATGCAATATGCAACCCTTATGGTTGCACTGCAAGTACAATTCCCACAAGGCAACATGAGGCGATAGCCTCTAGCGTGCAAAGCGCTTTCGTGTTGCTACTTAGGTCCTTGATCGAACGCCGATTCAACGGCGTTGATCGTCAATTTATCATTGCCACCAAACCCAAATCAGTCCCGGCGGCGACGGCCTACCTCTCGCAGGTGTTGCGAGATGCAAAGCCGAAACCGCCGCCGATGGATAGCCTAGCGGCATGGGCTGACGCCCTGGAGCTGTATGGCGACGAACGCCAGAACTTCATGGACCTAGCAGCCGTCGCCCACCTTCCCGCCGAGGTCCAGCCGCGTTTTGTCGGCATGATCCGCAAGCTCAAGGCGGCCGAGTCTCAGCTCGACGCCATCAATTCTCGTCTGGATGCGCTGGAGCGTCAGGGCAAACGAGTCGCCGAGAATGACTGACGCGCGGACTGACCTATCCGTAGGGCCGGGAGGGACGTGGTTGTCCCGGCAATCACGAGAAGAAAACCCGCACGCTTATGCATTTCCGAGTGCCTCGCGCCGTGCATTTTTGATCAATCACAGCCGCGTCAATCCCATGTTATCGACAAACTAGCCCACCACGAACCGATGGACCCACTGTGCGTGCCGCAATCACCCTAGTCCTTGGTGCGCTTCTAATTGGTGGATGTTCCGCCGGAAGAACTGAGCCGGCATTCTCCATCTCTCCGTCCGATGACCGCTTTTCCGATGACAATGAAACTTCACTCTACGCCAACGGATGCCGCGTCGTTGAGGTTGACAGATTCGGGAGCTATGCAGGGAACGGTCTTGGCCTCTTTTTGAACCCAGCCGCTTTCAAGGATAAGGCATCTGGCAATGTCAATATGTGCGCGTTCTCTATTACAAACTCATTTGCTGTTATTCCTGGCGCCGCCCTCGCTGATACGCTCGGGCGCATTGAGTCGGTAACGTTCAACGCTGACGGCGCAGTTATTTCCCTAGAAATGTCCGGGCGCCCGGATGTCTTCAAGTCCTTGGGCGGCGGCTCCATTCGGCATGACCATGCCTTTGGCCTAATCTCACGCGAGAGCATGTCTGCCATCATTCACGCAAAAGACTTGGCCATAAAAATATCAGGATCTCACCAATCGCGCGTCATCAACAATCCGCAGATTGAACCGGCATGGCGTGACAAGCTGCGCCGCTTTGAGACTGAGGCGCTGCAATGAGCGTGCTCCCGTGGCTGATCTATACGCGCGTCAGCACTGACGAACAGGCGAGCCAGGGAATCAGCCTGGAGGCCCAGCTAGCGTCCTGTCGCGCCTACTGCACGGCGCGCGGCTGGCCGATCGCTGAGGAGGTGTGCGACGCCGGCCACAGCGCCAAGAATCTGAAACGCCCCGGCGTCGTGAAGGTATTGGACGCGCTGCGCAATCGCACCGTTGCCGGCGTGATCGTGTGGCGATTGGACCGCATGATCCGTCGCGTCCGCGATCTACTCCAAGTGATGGAGACCGCAGGCGAAGCGGCCGGCATCGTGTCGGTAACGGAGAGCCTCGATACCACCACGCCCATGGGCCGGTTTGTTATCCACCTCCTCGGCTCGATCGCCCAACTTGAAAGCGAAACGGTCGGGCAGCGGGTCAAGGCGGCGATGGACCACGCGCGCTCGCAAGGTCGCTGGCTCGGCCGCGCCGTGCCTGCCGGCTGCGATGTCGTCGTGGTCGACGGCCACAAGCGGCTCGCCCGCGGTGAACAGGCCGACGCCGTCGCACGCGCGTGGCCGGAAGTGATCGCGGGCGCGTCGCTGTCGTCAGTGTGCCGGCGCTTCAAGGCTGACGGCATCCGCCCGACCTCCCGGCCGGGAATGGAAACGCGCACCGGATGGACGCCCACCACCGTGCGCAATTTGCTGCTGTCGCACCAAGTCGTTGGCGTGCTGGTCGACGCCGCCACGCAGAACGCCGCACGGCAAGCCCTCGCCGGCCGCGAAGCACCAGGCCGCAAGGGCATCGCTCAACCCGTTGGAGTCCGCACCATGCAACCATCGCCCCTCGCCGGCTTGATCCGCTGCCCGTCCTGCGACGCCTCCATGGTGCAGGTGACCGCCAACGGCAACGGTGGCGCCTATCGTTTCTTCCGCTGCACCGCCAAGCCCAAGGGACTGTGCAAACAGAAAGACGAACGATGCGAGCCAATAGAACAGGAGGTCCGCGACTCGATCGGCCGCGCGCTCGATCCCGCTGGCGAATACGCGCAGGAAATCCGCGCCGACCTGGAACGCGCCCGCGCTGGCGTCGATGCCGCGCGCACCGAACGCATGCAGCTCACGGCCGAACGCGAACAGATGGCCGCGCGCATCGGCCACCTGGCACTGCACACGCAAATCGGCACGCCGGTTTTCAACGAGTCCATGAAAGCACTGAATGCCGAGCTGGTGCGGATCGACGCGCGCCTTGCTCACCTCGCCGGCACGGAGTCGGCCGCCAACGTCGACCTGGGCAGCCTGGACATGGTCATGGATCAGATGCGCGAGGGACTCAGTGCCGCCGCACAGGGACCGGCCGCCGATCTCGGCGCCGTCCTGCGCCTCATGGTTCGCCGCGTGCGATTGATGCCGGACCAGATGGTGGTGGAACTCTACCGGCCCGAGGCGGCCGGTCATGGTTCGTACCACTCGTCTAATAAGTTACCCCGTCTGGATTCGAACCAGAAATGAGAGAGCCAAAATCTCTAGTGTTACCGTTACACCACGGGGTAGTGGGTGGCAGCGTGGATGAATGACGCTGCCGATGATGCTGAGAGGAATCTACAACGAGACGGGGAAGACGCCAACCGCAGAGCGGTCAGTCGCCGGCCACCCAGGTCTGGGCGCAGGGCGTCCAGTCGATGAGGGTATCGGGGAACCAGATGGCGAGTTCGCGGGCGGCGCTTTCGGGGCTGTCGCTGCCATGGACGAGGTTGTTCGAGCGCGAGCAGCCGAAGTCGCCGCGGATGGTGCCTGGGGCGGCTTTGCGGCCATCGGTGGCGCCGATCAGCGTGCGCGCGACGGTGACGGCTTCGTCGCCTTCCAGCACCAGGGCGACCAGCGGACTGCTGGTGATAAAGCTCACCAGGCTACCGAAAAAGGGCTTGGCAGCGTGTTCGATGTAATGCTGCTTGGCGGCGGCCTCAGTCGCCTTCATGAACT
>JANPLC010000274.1:0-11841 GCA_031426335.1 Planctomycetota bacterium | reverse complement strand
ATGAGTGCCGTGCGCGGGTTGATGACGACAACGGCCTTAATGAGCTCACTGCGCAACAGGAGAAAGCGTTGTCGCTCAGTGGCTCGCTGCGCTGGGTGATCGAGCAGCAGGGTAAGGACCACGTCTATTACGCCCAGGTGCCCACCGGTCGTGGATCGCCATCGCTGTCTTCCAGCCCGTTGTCAGTCGCGGAATTGCTGCAGAAGCAGCTCTTCGCCGAGATCCCCACGGTGATCCTCACCAGCGCCACGCTCGCCGCCGATGACAGCGATCGCTTTCTGTTCCTACGTCGACGCCTTGGGTTGGAGGGGGGCTTAGCCAAACGCCTCGACAGCCCGTTCGATTACCAGACGCAGGCCAAGCTGCTGCTCAACTCGTCGCCGATTGATCCCAACTCCGAACGGTTCGAAAAAGCCATGGCCGGGTGGCTGTGCGACTACATCCTGCAAGCCGAAGGCGGCACGTTCGTGTTGTTCACCAGCTACCGTCAGCTCAAAGCGGTGCATGACTTGGTGCGCCCCGCGCTTGATCGCGCGAACCGCTTCGTCCTGCGCCACGGCGACGGCATGGGCCGCATGCAGATGCTCGACCTGTTCAAACGCGTGGGCAACGGCGTGTTGTTCGGCACCAGCAGCTTCTGGGAGGGGGTCGATGTCCCTGGGGATGCGCTCAAGCACGTGATCATCACCAAGCTGCCGTTCGAAGTGCCGAACCATCCGGTGGTCGAAGCGCGTCACCAGGACATCAAACGTCGCGGTGGGAATCCATTCATGGAACGCACGGTACCCGAAGCGATCATCCGCTTGAAACAAGGGTTCGGCCGCCTGATCCGCACCAAGAGCGACACCGGCACCGTCGCCATCCTCGACCACCGTGTGCTGACCGCCGCGTACGGCCGTTACTTCCTGCGCGCGCTCCCAGCCTGCGCCACCGAGATGATCCAACTCGACCGCTACGCCAGCGAGTAGTCCCGGGATCGCGGGACGCCCGTGGCACGGAAGACAACCCACCTGGACGCTGTGCGTGCTGATTGCACGCTGCGCGCGGCATGTCCGACCCCAGCATCCTCACCCCGCGCCTGCTGATCAGCCTCGCCGTCGGTGGCGTGCTGGCGACGTTGTCGTTGGTGTTGATCGTCGACCCACTGCAAGCGCGCGCCGTCGCTATCGCTTCTTTCTGCCTGACCCTGTGGTTAGGCGAAGCGGTGCCCGCTTACGTCCCGACTTTCTTGCTGCTCGCCGCCGTGCCGATGTTCCTGCCGGGACCGACCTACGGTCTGTCGTCGGTGGTCGACTGGATGGCCGATCCGGTGCTCGTGTTGTTCCTGGGCGGCTTCACCCTTGGCGTCGCCGCGCAGCGCTACGGCATCGACGCGTCGATCACCTCCTTAGCGGTGCGCTGGTCCGGTGGTCATCGTCTGAATCTGCTGGCCCTGGTGATGCTCGCCACCGCTGGTCTGTCGATGTGGATGTCGAACACCGCGGCGGCGGCGATGATGTTGGCGGCGTTGCGGCCAATGATCGGTGGACTGGAGCGCAGCGATGGCTTCCGCGCCGCCATGCTGGTCGCCATTGCGGTGGCGGCAAATCTCGGCGGCATGGCGACGCCGATTGGCAGTCCTCCGAATGCCATTGCAGTGGCGGCGCTCGAAAACGTGCAGCCCATCAGTCTAATCGGGTGGATGGTCTTCGGCCTGCCGTGCATGCTGGTGCTGTTGGTGGTTGGTTACGTCATGTTGGTGCTGCGTTATCGCCTGCGTGGTGGCGCACCGGTCGCTACCACCACCGGCGTGGTGCCGATCCAAGGCCGGAGTTCGTGGGCGGTGGTGGCGATTTTCAGTGCTATGGTTCTGGGCTGGTTGAGCGAACCATTCCACGGCATTCCGATACCGGTGGTCGCGGCGCTCGGCACGACGATGTTGTTTGGTTCCGGCCTCCTATCGGCGAGTGACCTGGGGCGCATCGACTGGTCGACGCTCATCCTCATCGCGGGCGGCCTGGGCCTGGGCCAACTGCTCCAGGAATCCGGCAGCATCCACGCCGCGGCCACGGCAGTCGACTGGAGCGTCATGCCGTCAGCGGTGCGGGTTGCCTTGCTGGTCGGAATCGCCGCACTGATGTCGGGCGTGATGAGCAATACCGCCACCGCGACGATGATAATCCCGCTCGCCTATGCGATCGATCCGTCACCGGCCACACCGATCCTGATCGCGCTCGGTTGTTCACTCGGCATGCCCTTCGCCATCAGCACGCCGCCCAATGCGTTGGTCTATGGCGAAGGGCTCAAGGTCAGCGACCTCTTGCTGCCTGGAGTCGTGTTCATGGTCCTGGGTTGTGCCTTGGTGGCGTTGGCCGGGCCGTTGCTGCTCAGGTAGAGTGCCTCGCGGTGGTGCGGCCGGTGCGATTCGAGCGCTAACGAGCCGTGCGCTCCAGCGCGGTGATGGTCGGTTGCAGCAGGCGCACCAGGCCACCGAGATGGATTCGGGCGCTCGCAAGATCATGGCTGCGTGCGGCGATATCCAGTTGGGTGGCGCTGGCCTCCAAGGCGCTGGCACCTACCGCGCCGGCCGAGCCCTTGATGGCATGGCTGCACAGCCGCAGCGCCGCGCTGTCGCCTTGCGCCAGAGCGCGGGTCGCTGAATCCACCAGTGCCGGGACGCTGGCAATGAATTCGCGGATGGCGGCGGCGACAATCGCGTCATCGCCGATATCGCGCCGCAATAAGCTGATGACGCTGGTATCGACCAACCGTTCGCTTGCGATCGCGCGCAGGGGAAGCGGCGATTCGGGCACTGGTGTACGGATCGCGGATCCCAGGTGGGCGCGCAGCACGCGCCGCAGCTCATTCTGGTTCACCGGTTTGGACAGGTAGTCGTCCATGCCGGCGGCGAGGCAGCGCTCGCGATCACCGCTCATGGCGTTGGCGGTCATGGCGATAATCGGCAGGTGGCGCAGCCCTTGCGCGGACTCGCGCAGACGCCAAGTGGAGGTCGCCTCGTAACCGTCCATCTCCGGCATCTGCGCATCCATCAGCACCAGGTCGTAGGGCTGTCTGGTCAGACACTCGAGCGCCTCCCGGCCGTTGCCGGCGACATCAGTCTGCACCCCAAGCTTGGCCAGCATGGCGACCGCCAACCGTTGATTGACCGGATTGTCTTCGACCACTAGCACCCGACCACGCAGACGCAGGTGATCGGTGGCGGGATCCTGCTGAGTGGTGCGGATCCCGCTCTGATCCCATGCCTTGGCCAGCGTCTGACGCAACTTTTGCAGCCCGAGCGGCGCGCGCACTTGGATCCAACCGCCCGGTGAATCGTCACGCGGGATCCGCCGCTGGTTCCAGCGCAAGGCGGGTATGCCGGTCGGAGCAGCGACCTCAGGAAAGGCGTCGCCGTCGAGCATCACCAGCGCCGGAGTAGGCAGGCCATGCCCACCCTGGATGCGTGCCGGATCGTCGCTCACGCGGACCACCAAGCCCCAGGCTTCCAACATGTCCCCGAGCAGCAGTCGTGCCGGTCCGCCGGGCATCACCAGCAGCACTTCGCGTCGCATCATCAGGGGCGGCAGATCGGCGACCGCCCGTTCCAAGGTACAGCTGACGGTGAAGGTGCTGCCGCGTCCGGGCGAGCTTTGCACGCTGATGCTGCCGCCCATGGCCTCGGCCAGGCGCAGGCTGATGGTCAGGCCGAGTCCGGTACCGCCATATTTGCGGGTGGTCGAACTGTCGGCTTGGGTGAAGGACTGGAAGAGGCGCGCCTGCTGCTCCGGTGCGATCCCGATACCGGTATCGCTGACGCGCACGAGCAAACGGACGTGCGCGGTGTCGTCGGGCAGATCGAGGAGTTCGCCGCGCACGGTCACCGAACCATGCTCGGTAAACTTGATCGCGTTGCCGACCAGGTTGACCAGAATTTGCCGCAGACGTCCGGGATCGCCGATCAACCGGCAGGGTGGGGCGACCAGTCCGCTGATGAGCGTCAGACCGCGGGCGTGCGCCCGTTCGCCGACCATCAGCAAGGTCTCATCGAGGACATCCAATGGATCGAAGGAGACCCGCTCCAGGTCGAGCTTGCCGGCATCGATCTTCGAGAAATCAAGGATGTCATTGATGATCGCCAACAGGCCGTCGGCGCAGGTACGCACGGTATCGATCATGCTGCGCTGCTCATCGTTCAACGGCGTGTCGCCAAGCAGGCCGGCCATGCCGATGACGCCATTGAGCGGCGTGCGGATCTCGTGGCTCATGGTCGCGAGGAAGTCGGCCTTGGCGCGGCTGGCGGCCTCGGCGGTCTCCTTGGCGCGGCGCAGGTCTTCCTGGGCTTCGAGCATCGAGGTCACGTCCATTGCCGCACACAACATCAATTGGCGCTGGGTGTCTGACGCCGCCGTCCAACGCAGCGTGCGCCACTTGCCATCGCGCGTGCGGTAACGGTTGATGAAGGACATCAGGTCTTGTCCGTTGGTGACGCTGGCGGCTGCGCCCGCGGAATTGCCCAGATCGTCTGGGTGCACGAACTCCGAGTAGTGATGTCCGAGCATCTCCTGTTCCTTCCAGCCCAACAGCTGTTCGAAGGCGGGATTGATCCGGCGGAAGCGCCCGCTGAAGTCGAGGATGGCGAGCAAGCCAACGGCCAAACTGAAGAAGCGGTCGAGTTCTCCCTCCGCCTGTTTGCGTGCGGTAAGGTCGCTGGCGACGCCGAGCCAACCGGTGATTTCGCCAGCAGGATTGCGCAGGGCGGTGACCGATAACAGCACGGGTAAGCGGCTGCCATCTTTGCGCACGTAGGTCCACTCGTTCTCGTCGGCGCCGCCGCGGTCGCGCACCTTGCCGACGAAGGATTCGAATCCCGGTTCGACCATACGACCGAGTTCGCTGGTCAATTGCAGCGCCCGTTGCACGACCTCGTCGAGGACATGGACGACAGCCGGCGTTTGCTTACCAATCAGTTCCTCGGCGCGCCAACCGAGCAGTCGTTCGGCCGCGGCATTGAACAAGCGGATGACGCCGTCCGGACCGGTGCTGATGATCGAAACATTGGCCGAATCCAGCACGGAGCGCTGGAAATCACCCAGGTCATGCAAGGCCCGTGCGGATCGCTTCTGCTCCGACAGATCGCGCATGACGCCAACGAACAGGCGATCATTGCCGAGTTGGGCTTCGCTGATGGCCAGATCCACCGGCACCAGACTGCCATCCGCGCGCAGCGCCTCGACTTCTCGGTGGGTGCCGATGATACGTCGTTCGCCGGTTTGCTGGTAGCGCAGCAGGTAGCCATCGTGCTGGCTGCGCTGCGGCTCAGGCAGCAGCAGCGTCACCGGCTTGCCGATCAGACTGCCCTGTGGATGACCGAACAGGCGATCGGCTCCAGGATTGGCGAGCCGGATCAGCCCACGTGCATCGATGGCGATGATCGCCTCCAGCACGGTATCGAGGATCGCGCGTTGGGTGGCTTCCTGCTCCTGCAGACCAGCGGCGGCGCTGCGCAGTGCCGTCACGTCGGAGAACGCCGTGATCGCCCGCTCGACTTGTCCCTGGGCGTCCAGGTACGGCGTGGCGGTGATGCTCAACCACACCAGTGAACCATCCGGCCGGTGCACGCCCATGAGTTGCCCGACCACCGGCTTGCCGGTGCGCAGGGCGACCATCGTCGGGTGGTCGATCCCAGGATAGTCGGACCCGTCTTCGTGGATGGCGCGCCACCGTGGATCCAGACTGGTGCGCCCCATCAGTTGATCGGCGGATAAACCCAGGATGCGGCAGGCGGCGGCGTTGAACTCCATGATGCGACCACCAGGGACCTGGGTCACGAAGCCGATATCGAGGATGGCGATGAGCGGTCCGAGATCGCTGCCCGTGGGTTTCAGCGCACGCGTCGCCGCGCGGGCCAAACCCAGGACGATGACGCAGGAGAGGCCCAGTCCACCAGCTACCCACGGCTGTCCCAGGACCGCGGTGACCACCGCCGCCAGGGCGAGCAGCGCTGCGGTCAACAGCGGTAACCGGTGTGCTGAACGTGACATCGCCGAAAAGGTACCCTAAAAAATCCCGCTTGTCCTACGCAACGTGGCTAACCCGGAGAGGTTGCGCCATTCGTTGCAGAGCGAATAGCGAAAGGCGTAGACCGTTTTTCATCGCTGACGCGTAGAAGAGATTGGTCGTTGGTCCAGCTGTGGTCGCTGTGGTTCAGGGCTTCCCGACGGTGAGCAGCTTCCACACCCGCAGCGCCTCGGTCACGCTCCACGCCTGCGCATCGCAGCCACGTTGGGCGTGTGGTGTATCGCCGTCGACGATCTCCGGGAGGTGGCCGTGGCAGCCGTCGGCCAGCAGGCGATCGATCGAGGTGAGGTAGGCCTTGGCGGTGGCCACCGCTTCGCTTGAGAAATCGAGCGCGCGCGCGATCGCCTCGCAGGCCGCCGGGAAGGTCCAGGTCCACGCCGTGCCGTTGTGGTAGGCCGGTTTGCGCTGGGTATCCTCATCACCCAGGTAATGCCCCCAGTAGGGATTTTGCGGATCATTGAGCAGCTGGCCGGTGGCACTTTTCACGGGCAGCGGTGGCTCGATCGGCAATGGCGCCAACGAGCGCAGCGCCCCAGGGATGAGCAGGAAACGGGCGGTGGCGACGATGGTGCGCCGCGCCCGCTCGCCCTTCACCAGTCCGAGCGAGACCAGGAACACTTGATTCGAGCGCAGGGCATTGTCGCGCACCGCGTGCTCGCTGGATTCGCCCGGCGTGGCGATGAGCAGATCGGCGTAGTAACCACGCTCCTCAATCCAGTAACGCCGTTCGATCGACTCCAGCGCGCGCTCGGCGAGCGCCCACCACGGCTCCTCGACGGCTGGCAGATCGAGGCGCTGCAGGTGACGCAGCAAGCGCACCCACAGGGCCTGGATCTCGATAGGAAACCCTTCGCGCGGCGTGCCGGCCGGATGGTTGGTGTCCATCCAGGTGAAATGCGATGGACTGAAGACCAGGGCACTGGTGCGGTCGACCCGCACCCCGGTGGCGGTGCCGTGCAGGTGGCCAGCGGCGATGCTCAGCAGCACATTGGCGATGGTGCGTCCCTGGTCGTTGACCGGAGTACGGTAGAAATCCACTCCCAGCACCTCTGCGAGGTCTTCGCACACCACGCCGTACCACAGCGGCGCGTCGCTCGTCTCGCGGTTGCTGGCGTCCTCGCCATGGATGCAATTCGGCAACGTGCCGCCGTGTTCGAAGCGGCCGAAGGTGATCAGCAGATCGCGCACCTCGTCGATCATCCCGGCACTGATCATGCCACGGGCGGCGATCAGCGAATCGCGGCCCCAGTCGAGGAACCACGGGTAGCCGGCGATGACGGTCTTCAGCCCATCCCGTCGCACGACAAATGCCGAGACCGCGCGGACCAGGGCCCGTCCCAGGTGATCGCCTTCGGGCAGGCCGCTGCGGTTTTCGCCACGGGCGAGCTGCGCGGTGCGGGCCGTAGCGAAATCAGCGACGGTGGTGGCGGATGGTGACTCGGCGTCAGCGCACAAGGTCAGCGTGACATCGGCACCGTGCGCCAGGGGCAGCTCGAACCACCCAGGGCTCCAAGCGTCTCCACTGGGTGTCTGCCCGCGTTCGGCTTCCACCGGATGCGGGATGGCGGTGCACCATTCGGCTTCGTGATGGTAGGTGCCGGCGGTGGCGCTGGCCACCAGCTGGCGCTCGGGCGCCGGGGTGAAACGGAATCCGGGCCGATCACCAAGCGGGGTGCAGGTACTGGCGAAATGCCAATCGCTGCCGTCGTTGCGCGTGGTCTCCGCATGGAAGGAACGATCTTCCAGGTCGATGCGCACGGTAAGCGCCACCGGATGGTGGTCCGGCAGATCCCGTCCAGTGCGCGTGGCGCCGACCGGTCGGCTGAAACGCAGCAGGGTGGTATTGCGCCCGTCGAGCATGTCCGCTTCCAGGCGCACGGTCACCGTGCGGTGGTCGCCAGCATTGGCCACGAAGGTCCACACCGCGGGCGGTCCGGCGGTGAATTCGACCAGGTTGTGGGCATCGAGGGTGGTGATGAAACCGTCGGCGTTGATCCACACCCGCGCTCGTTTCGCCAGCACATGACGATCGCTGGGGACGCGCGGATGCAGGTTGGCCCCCAGCAGGCAGTCGTATTTCGAACCGATGGTGCCCAGGTCCACCTGGAGCCGCGCCATGCCGCCCAGGCCATTGGTCAGCAGGGCGACGCCATGGCGGAAATTGGTCGGCGTGAGGCAGGGTTGCCGGTCGAGGAAACGCAGCTGGCCGACTGCTTGGCGGCCTTCATCGGCGTAGCGTTCCATCAACAGCGTGGCATCGCCGGTACCCGGGGGCTTGGGAATACACGCCACGTGGCCATCGGCCACCGGCACAGAACGGTCGTAACACAGGGTCCGGCCATCGGCCATGCGCAGGCTGATGCCGAAGGGCGAGGTGTCGTGGATCAACAAGGCATGGGCATGCGGAATGGGCGTGATGCGTTTGAGGTCACGCAGGCTCCACGCCACCGCCAGCGGCGGCGCGGGTGGCGCCATCGCCAGTTCGATGGCCGCGAGCAGGTCGCGTCGCGCAAGGCTGCGGTCGATCCGCGACAAGCAGCCAGCAAAGGCGCGGGCGCGTTCGTTCATCAACTGCGCCAACACCCGCCAATCGAACGTACCGATGTCTTCGACATCGAGCGTCTGCCCCAGCATCCAGATGGCCGCCGCAGCGCGCGCACGGCTGTCGCGGTAGAACTGCCCCGACAAACCGCTCGGCGTTGCACTCGCTGCCAGGCAGCGGCATTCCCCCGGAGCCAGGTCGATCTTCACCTGCTCACCGTCGATCCGCGCCGTGCTGCTGTGGTTGCTCAACAGGTCGATGGTCGGCTCACCCAGCTCGCGGAACACCGTCAGCGGCAGGCTTGCCTGCCCTGGATGGCGGACGTCGAGGTTGGCCAGCACCAGCACCTGATCGCAGCCCTCGGCGCTAACGCGGCGCAGGGCATAGACCTGGGCATCGTCACCCGACAACCGGCTGAGCACCGCGCCGTCGAAGAAACACGGATGCCCGCTGACCAAACGGGTGAGCTGGCTGAGTTCCTCGACCAGGTTGTCGCGGGCACCCCAGTTGAGGCCGCGGCATTCGTGGACATCGATCTTTTCGTTGGCCAGCCACTCGACGCCACAGGTGAAACCGAAAGCGCCGCAGGTGCTGGTGAGGGCACTGAGCTGGTTGCGCAGCAACGACCAGGCCTTGCCGCCTTTGGCCAGGCGGTCGTTGTCGTGGGTCTCGCTGTAATGCACCAGCACGCCGACGCGGCGCGACTGGGCGTTGGCGTGATCCAGATAGGTGGCGACCTCGCGGCCGGAGTAGTTCTGGAACAACTCGCTGGAGGCCCACTGCATGCCGCCATCGGTGAGCAATGCTTCGGTTGCCGACCACGCGCCCCCCAGGCCTTCGAGGAGGAACACCGTATCCGGGAACTCCTGACGCACGCGCGCGGTGATGTACTGCCACGCCTGTTTCGGCACCATGTAACCGGCATCGCAGCGGAACCCGTCGACGCCACGCCGGCACCAGGTAAGGAACGCGTCGGCGCAGACTTCCCACAACGCGGTGTTGTGCTCCTGCTCCAATTCCACCAGGTCACCCCAGGTCACGCCCCAGGCGCCTGGACTTTTGAAGGTGCCGTCGGGATTGCGCAGGAACCATTCGGGGTGGTCTTCGAGCAGGCGTGAACCCCAGCCGGTGTGATTGATCGCCAGATCGATGAACACATGCGCGCCCTTGAGATGCGCTGCATAGGTCAGCTCACGGAACTGGTCGACCGCGGTGGTCCGTTGATCGAACACCACCAGCGCCGGATCGATGCCGGTAAGATCGAGCGCGGCATACGGGCTGCCGAAACGCCCCATCCGTGCGTAGGTCGTGGGCGTCGGACACACCGGCAGCAGATGGATGATCTGGCAGCCCAGGCGATCGACGATGTGTGGGATCTGTGCGGTCAGGTCACGCAGGGTTCCCGATTGCGGAATCAGGGTGTAACCGTGGCGATCGAAGGCGGCGTATTGATCCTCGAGCAGGCCGTGACGGGTGGTGCGATGGTGTTTGTTGGCGCCGAAGACCCGGGTGAAGGCGCAGTAGATGGTGTTGCCGCTGCGCAGATTGTCTGGGTGGACGCTCAGGCCGATGTCGTCGCCGTGTGGCCAGTGTTGTTTTCCTGCCGGGTCGACCGCATACGGCTTCACCCGCACGTATCCGACGCGGGTGAGCGGCAATTCCAGGAACCACTCGTCGCCCTGGTGCTCCATCGGGATGTCACGCCAGGAAGCACCGCCGTAGAGCTGGGCGCTGCCGCGGGTGGCGATCGTGGTCTCGCGCTCGCTTGAGGCGCGCCCCAGGTTGGTGCGCACCATGCCGCGCCAGCCGCTCGGCAGCGCGGGCTGATCGACTCGCAACGCGAAACGCACGCGGTCACCAACGAAACCCACCAGACGCGTGCCAGGTGCAGGAGACATGATCAGTCCGGACATCAGCAGAACCCCCGTGCGCGGTGGTCGATGACCACCATGCGCTGACGGCCGAGTGTGGTTGCGTGCCTGGGTCGGCAAGTCTGCACCAAGCGACAAAAGGCCCCGGTAGGGCCGGCTTACGCTTGGGCGGAAGCCCCCTGGGGCAGCGTGAGGTTGGCTGAAAATTCACCAATACCGTCGAACACCTGCGCACGGGTGGTGCTGATGGCCACCTGGAGGGTGTCGCCCACGTTGACGCGGTGGTGCGAGTCGCACTTCATGGTCAGGGTGCCATCGCCGGAGCCGTGGTGCAGGTAGACGTACTGGTGGTCACCCATCAATTCGATCAAGCGCACCTGCGCCGACACCACCGTGGTACCGGCCACCGGCGGGACATAGGCGGTGTTCGACAGGTGTTCCGGACGCAGACCCAGGCACACCTGCCGGCCAAGATGGGCATCGAGCGCGGTGGTGTGCGGCGTGTGCAAGGCGATGGCGGTGCCGCCGTCAGGTACGAACGACCAACCGTCAGCCTTGCGCAATGAACCATCCAGGAAGTTCATCATCGGAGTACCGATGAAGGCGGCGACGAAGCGGTTGCGCGGATGATCGTAGATCTCGGTCGGTGCCGCGACCTGTTGGATCTCACCGTTCGACATCACGGTGATGCGGTCGCCGAGCGTCATCGCCTCGATCTGGTCGTGGGTGACGAAAACCATGGTGGTCTTCAGGCGTGCCTGCAGCAGCTTCAGTTCGTAGCGCATGTCGGCGCGCAGCTTGGCGTCGAGGTTCGACAGTGGTTCATCGAAGAGGAACACTTGCGGTTCGCGCACGATTGCACGGCCCAGGGCAACGCGCTGGCGTTGGCCACCGGATAATTGCTTCGGCCGCTTGGCGAGTTGTTCCGTGAGCGTCAGCAGCTTGGCCGCCGCTTGGACCTTCCGCTCGATGTCGGCCTTCGGAACTTTTCGCAGCTTGAGGCCATAGGCCATGTTCTCGAACACCGTCATGTGCGGGTAGAGCGCGTAGTTCTGGAACACCATGGCGATGTCGCGGTCCTTCGGCTCCACGTCATTGACCAAACGATCACCGATGCGGATCTCGCCGGAGGTAACTTCCTCCAGCCCTGCGATCATGCGCAGCGTGGTAGTTTTTCCGCAGCCCGATGGCCCGACCAGGACCATGAATTCTTTGTCGCGGATCGTGAGGTCGATGCCCTTCACCGCGCGGAAGCCGTTGTCGTAGACTTTTTCCAGACGATTGAGCGCGATGCCGGCCATGGGCGGGAGATTAGAGCGATCGGGCGGGTCCGGAAGTCCGATGTGCGATGTCCGATGTCCGATGTCCGAT
>JANPLC010000273.1:0-13435 GCA_031426335.1 Planctomycetota bacterium | reverse complement strand
CCCCAGGGAGCGCTGGCCGCTGGGGAGACCTCGTGAGCCGATTCTTGGCGGCCTATGCGGGAGTTGTCATCGCCGTCAGTGCGATTGCGGCGGTGATCATCGTCGTGCTCATCGGCCTAGCCGTACTTGGTCATGCACCGTCGACGGTCCTCATCACGTGGTTTCAAGGCGCCGCTGGTTCAGGAACACGCTTCGCCTTGAGCCTGCAGGAATCCGGCCCGTTGCTGCTCACTGGCCTAGCCGCCGCAGTCGCGTTCCGCTGCGGTGTCTGGAACATCGGTGCCGAGGGACAGTTCCTTATCGGCGCAGTCACCATGGTCGCGTTCGGCACGGTGTTGCTCATTCCTGGGCCCGGTTGGCTGATCTTGTCGGTGGCGCTCATCTGCTCGGCAATCACCGGTGCGGCGTGGGCCTTGCTCGCCACCGGCCTTGAGCGTTGGCGCGGTGTCCCCGTAGTACTGTCGACCATCCTGCTCAACTTCATCGCCGTCGCGATGGTCGGCATGTTGGTGCAAGGGCCCTTGCACGATCCCGCCACCACCGCGCCACAAACCGCGGTGATTGCTGAGCATCTGCGTCTGCCAGTGCTGGTCGACGGTACGCGTTTGCACCTGGGCGTCGTGCTCGCGGCCCTCATCGCCATCGCGTTGTGGCTGGTGCTCAAACGCACCACCATCGGCTTCGAGGTCCAGGTGGTCGGACTCAATCCAGATGCGGCGCGTCTGATGGGTATGCCAGTGGGAGCACGCCAGCTGGTGGTGATGGCGGCCAGCGGAGGCTTGGCCGGTTTCGCCGGTGCGGCGCAGGTCGCCGGTGTCACCGGCATGCTCAGCGGGTCGCCGGTCAGTTACGGCTACGCGGGTATCGCCGTCGCGATGCTCGGGCGCTTGCATCCGCTCGGCATTCTCGTTGCCGGGTTGTTCCTGGGGATGTTGTCCACCGGTGCGAGTGCCTTGGAACGACGGCTCGCCATTCCGCATGACCTGGGCGATGTGATGCAAGGGCTGCTGGTGTTGGCGGTACTGGTAGCCGGCGGCATTTCTGCGCGGCGTGCGCTGCGGCCGCAGGCGGAGGGCGTATGATCGCGGAAATGCAGTGCGGCGTGCGGCGTGCGGCGTGCGGGGTTGTGCACTTCGCACCTCGCACCACGCACCTCGCACTAGGTGTCATCACATGAACGACGCGCTGGTTGTCGTTATCGCCGCGCAGGCAGTGACCGCGGCGGTGCCGTTGGTGCTGGCCGGCATCGGTGAAACGCTCGCACAACGCGCGGGGGTGCTGAACGTCGGCATTGAAGGCCTGCTGCTGATGGGTTGTGTCGCTGGGTTCACCGGTGCGGCGCTCAGTGGGTGTGCTTGGAGTGGTTTGGCTGCGGCCATTGTTGCGGGTGCGTTGCTTGCCGCGTTGTTTGCCTGGGCGACCGTGGTGATGCGCTGTGACCAAATTGTCGCGGGCATGGCCATCAATCTGCTGGCCGTTGGTGGCAGTGGCACGGTGTGGTTAGTGGCCCAGGGCAATGGGTATGCCGAGTTGCCAGCGAATGCGGGATTTCACCGTGGGATCGTCCCGTGGATCAGCGATACCACGCAGGCGTGGCTGCGTGATCTGCCGCTCGTCGGACCGTTGGTGTTCGGGCAGTACGGCTTAGCAGCAGTCACGCTGCTGATCGCTGGCGCGGCGTGGTGGATGCTCACCCGCACGCGGGCCGGCGTAATCATCCAGGCGCTCGGCGATGCACCCGATGCGTGTGCCGCCAACGGCATCGCCGTGCGACGTTGGCGCGTGGTGCTGGTGATCTTCGCTGGCGCATTGGCGGGTGCCGCCGGTGCGTACCTCAGCATCATGCGCACCCATGGATTCAGTCCGTTGATGACCGGCGGCATGGGATTTGTCGTGTTGGCGTTGGTAATCTTCGGCCGCTGGCACATCGCGGGAGTGGTCGCCGCGTGTGTCGGATTCGGGGTGATCGATGCGCTTCAGAGCCACTTCCAGAGTCGCGGCCTGAACGCAGTGGTTCCCTTTCAGCTGTTCCAGGCGCTGCCGTTCATCGTCGCGCTGCTGGCGTTGGCGTTCATGCGCCGGGGAACGTCAGGTCCCCAGAAGCTGGGTGTTCCGTGGCCAGCGGAGCGGTGATGTGCGGTCAGTGGTGGCCGGCTCGGTAGCCGCAGAGACGCAGAGCACCGCAGAGGGCCGCAGAGTGGAACTTGGAATCTAGTGAGGAGAGCCAGCCATTCTCTGCGGCCCTCCTCCAACTTCTGCGACTCTGCGGCTACCGTGTTCGCGCGCAGTGATCTCCGCCTGGTCTCAGGCCGTCACCGCCTCCGCCGGCATCTGCGTGCTTGTTTCCTTGCGCTTGATGCCAAGCACCACCACGTGCAGCCACAGGAAACTCACCGCGACCAAGCCGAAGAGCACGATGAACGGGGTCTGCGTCCAACCAGTCCACACCTTGAGATACCCAAACATCAGCGGCAGGAAGAACCCGCCGAGGGCACCGAGCAGTCCGACCAGACCACCGACCGATGCCACGTCCTTGGGGAAGTACTCGGGGATGTACTTGAACACCGCCGCCTTGCCCACGCCCATGCCCACGCCGATGAGGAACACCAGCGCGGTGAAGCCCCACACGTCGAGGGTGAAACCGAGCGCACCCGCCGGCAGCGCCAACAAACCGGCGGAGACCGTCATGAGCGCGAAGACCGCGTACATCACCACGCGGGCGCCGTATTTGTCCGACATCCAGCCGCCGAGGGGGCGCAGCAGGCTGGCGGGGAAGATGAACAACGCGGCGAGCATCGCGGCGAGGCCCAGCTCCAGGTGGTAGACCGCCATGTAGTATTTCGGCAAGGCGAGCGACAGCGCGACGTAGGCGCCGAACACCACCACGTAGTAGAGGCTGAAGCGCCACACGCGCATTTCGCGCAGCGGGCGCAACATCTCGATCACGGGACGACCTTTGCCGGGCCTGCGGTCAATTTTCGGTGAGAGGAACCATACCGCTGCCGCCATCGCTACCAGCAACACCGTGTAGAGCACGGGCACGAAACGCCAGCCGCCGGGGATCAATCCACCAGCAACGCCAGCCGCGGGGACCAGCGCGATCAGCGCCGGACCGATCATCTTGGTCACCGAGGCACCGACATTGCCGGCACCGAATGTACCCAGTGCGACGCCTTGCCGGTTCTTGGGGAACCACGCCGAGTTCCACGAGATGCCGACATTGAAGGAGTTGCCCGCCAGACCGACGAGCACCGCCAGCACCATCAGTTCGTTGAACGAGGTCGCTTGACTGACGAAGTAGGTCGGGATGGCGGTGAACAGCAGCAGGCCGGTGAACATCACCTTGCCGCCGACACGGTCAGTGAGGATGCCGAAGGCCAGCCGCCAGATCGATCCACTCAAGATCGCTATGGCACCGAGCCAGAAGAACTGCACGTCGGTGAGGCCGAGCTCCTTCTGGATTGGGATGCCGATGACCGCGAACATCAACCATACCGCGAACAGCAGGGTGAAGGCGGTGGTCGACAAGGTCAGTACGCGCAGGGCGGCGGCGCTGTCCGCGGTGTTCTCACTTGGTACGGGCGTGGGCGAAAGGTTAGACATCACAGACTCCGTGCGGCGGGGCGCGAACGGACTGAGTCTAGGCGGATCAGCTACCACCGCGCAAGGGCGCTGAAGTGCTGTGCAGCAGCGCACAACTATGGACCAATGACGAGGTGCTGGTGCGAATCAGCGCGTTGACCTCAATTGCTGTGATTGATTGGGTTTAGGCCCGGGCGCATAGTTGCGCCGGACAACCAATGCGGGCCCTAAGTTGGAAGCATGCCAACTGTATTTGTTGCGCCTTACGACATTGGCGACGGGTCAAATGATCAGCCGCGAATCACTTTACCTGAATAGAAAGTGACGTTCAGCAGCAGTGCTCCACCAGTGGGAAATCACAATGGCCATTTGACATATGAAGGAACCGTGTGGTACCTAGATCGTCAATCGATCACCCTCAGCCACGAGGACCCCATGCGCAGCCGTTTACTTCTCATCCCGTCTTTGGCCCTGTTGGCCGGAACCGGCGTCGCCCAGGCGATGGATCTCGGATTCCAGATCCACGGCTTCGCCAGCCAAGGGTATGTCCAGACCGATGGGGATGCCTACGAGGGCGGCTGGTACGGGCGCGACACCAACAACGCTGGCTCCTTCGAGTTCAACGAGTTCGCCGTCAACGTGGTCGCCACGCCGATCGATCGCCTGCGCATCGGCGCCCAGTTCATCGCCTACGATCTCGGAAAATACGGTAATGACGAACTGCAGATCGACTGGGCCTTCGGTGAGTACCTGATCCCGATCTCCGACGGTTTCGACATCAGCGTCGTGGCTGGCCGGTTCAAGACCGGTCATGCGTTCTACAACGACTACCGTGACCTCGACATGACCCGCACCTCGGTATTCCTGCCGCGCTCGGTCTACTCAGCGTCTTTCCGCGACTTCTTCCTGGCAGCCAATGGCGCCCAGGTGAACTCCAACATCGACGCAGGTGGCTTTGGCTCCTTCATCGTGTCCGGGTTTCTTGGCACGCAGAACATTGACGAGGACCAGGGACCGCTGCGTGACGTTTTCGCCTCCGGCGCCAACCAATCGATCAACATCGGGGTTGGTTTCCTGACGACCGAGTTGAAGAACTTCGATTACATCCGCGTCGAGAACTTCAACGGCGCGCATCTGGAATGGGCGACCCCGCTGGAGGGCATGCGGCTCAAGGTGTCCAGCCTGTATGCGGATAACATGGAGGCCAGCGGCACCATGACCGCGACCTTGCCGGTCAGCGGATTCCTTGGTGCCTCTTCCGGCCAATCGACGGAAACCTCGATCGACATCGTGGTGGACCACTGGTTCGATATCACCCTTGGCGCAGAATACGTCTGGAGCGATCTGACGATCGCCGCTGAAATGACCAGCCAGTACTACACCGCCAAAACGATTACTGGCGCCTTGGATTTTCCACCGTTTGGCGCTACACCGGGTGTCGACCAAGCCGGCAGCACCACCAATCTGGCCAATCGCACGTTGGGAGCCTACGGTTCGGCGACCTATCAGTTGAGCATGCTGCCCGGCGCGTGGAAACGCCTGGGGGTCTTCGGTGCATTCAACTGGGACCGCAGCACCAATCCCTACAGCGACGCCAGCAGCTATACGCGAACGGGTGCCGTCGCGCTCCGCTACGACATAGTTGACCACTTCTTGATCAAAGGAGAATTCGAACGCGTCCAGGAGACCAGTTCGAGTGGCGCGCGTGTCTATGGCAATATCTTTTCCCTCAAAACCACCTTCGACTTCTAACCCAGGCACAGAAAGGGAAACACCCATGCGTATTCCTCTCCTGATCGCCCTGGTTTCACTGGTCGCCGTCTCGGCGTCCACTGCCATGGCCGAAGAAACTGTCATCCTCAACGGCGCCTCAGCGGTTGCCGGTCTCAGCGAAGACGACCTCAAGGACTACTACCTTGGCAAGAAATCATCCTGGCCGGATGGCTCGAAGGTGGTGGTGGTCGTGCTCAAAGAAGGCGCGAGTCACGAAAATCTCTTGAGCAAGCTCGGCAAGAGCAACTCGCAGTTCACTACTGGCTGGAAAAAGCTGGTCTTCACCGGCAAGGGTGCGATGCCCGAGCAAGTCGGCAGCGAAGACGACCTGGTCGCCTTCGTGGCGAAAACCCCCGGCTCCATCGGCTTCGTCGATGCGGCCAAGGCAAAGGAAGGCGTGAAGGCGGTACCGGTGAAATGATCACCGGCACACCTGGGCACACGCCCAGGTGCCGCTGTGCACGCGACAGGACGGCGCGGTAGATGACCCGACGGGCAGCCTGCGGTTGCGCAGGTCCAGGCGATTTCAATGGCCACGGTCGGTTGGCAAATCGTCCTCGGTAAGCGCCAGCGTACCGGCACGATTTGTGGTATCCTGCTGACACGCGCTGTAACAAGGATGTTCACCATGCGGATTGCCGCACGTATCTGGTCTGGTGTTTCGATCATCCTGGTCGGCTACGTGTTGACTGTGTTGGTGGGTGCCTACCTCGGCAACGTCTCGTCCAAACGCCTGGAGACCGTGCGCGTGGATGCGGTGCCGGCGGCGCTGCAGATGTACGAGATGCAGGCGTCCTTCGCCAAGCTCCTGGCCACTTATCAGGCGGCGTATGAGGCGGGTGAGCCGGATCAGCTCAAGGACGCCGAGCCCTTGGTGAAAGGACTCGACGACGGCATCGCCGCCATCGCCGCACAGGCGTGGTTGCCCCCCATGCGACGTGCAGAACTTGCGACGCTCAAACAGCGCGTCGGTGAGGCGCATGCCAAGGCGTTGCCGGTCTACACCAAATTGGCCAAGAACGAGAAGTCGGACGAACTGACCAAACTGGCGGGTGAATGTGCGCAGGCCAACGAGGCCCTCTCCAGCGACCTACAGAACGCGCTCAACGGAGTGAAAGACGATCTCGGCGCGGTGTTGACCGGCGTCAGCCGTACCGCGCAGCTGCAATTATGGATCAGCCTTGGGGCGCTGGTGGTCGTGCTGGTGATCTCGTTCATCGCCATCAGCTTCATCGTCAGCCGCATGGTGGTGCATCCCATTGACCGCTTGCGCGCCGCGCTCATCGCCATCGCCCAGGGCAATGGTGATCTGACGCGTCGCATCCCGTTGCCGCAGAGCGCGGGTGGCAAGCTGCCGGATGACGAGGTGTCGCAACTGGCCGCGACCTTCAACTTGTTCCTCGACAATCTGCAGACGCTCATCCGCAAGGTTGGGATTAACACGGGCAAGGTCACCGGCGCATCGGGGCAGCTCGACGGCCTGTCTCGGCAGGTGGCCACCAACGCGGATGTCACGCGCAGCAATGCCCAGACCGCGCGGATGGTCTCGCAAGAAGTCACCAGCGACATGATGATGGTCGGCGCGGCAGTGGAGGAGATGGTCAGCTCCATCCGTGAAATTTCCGGTAGCGCCCAGACCGCCGCCCAAATCGCCTCCGAAGCAGTGACCGAAGCGCGCGGTGCGAGCGAAACCATCGGCCGGCTGAGCGCGAGTACGGCATCGATCGGCGAAGTCCTGGCGATGATTGAGAAGGTCGCCTCGCAGACCAACCTGCTGGCGCTCAACGCCACCATCGAAGCGGCCCGTGCCGGTGAGGCCGGTCGCGGCTTCGCTGTGGTCGCCAACGAAGTGAAGGACCTCGCCCGTCAGACCGCTGGTGCCACTGCCGATATCCAGGCGCGTATTGGTGCCATCAAGGGTGACAGCACGAGCGTCCAGGATGCCATCGGGCGTATCAACAAAGTCATCGATCAGATCAATCAAGCGAGCATGTCGATCGCTGGCGCCGTCGAAGAACAGACCGCCACCACCCAGCAGATGAGCCAGTTGATCAACGGTGCCGTCAGCAAGACCAACCAGATCAACCAGACGGTCGAGGCGATGACGGGTGCGGTCGACAGTACGGCCTCGTGTGCCAAGCAGACCGAAGACGCGGCCAAGGATCTGGCGAGTTCCGCAGGTGAACTGACGAGTGTGGTCGGCTCGTTTAAGTACTGAGCCAGCCAGCCACGACTAACTAAACGGCGCCTTCCCCTGTGATGCCGGCTGTTCAGCGGCATCACACATTGAGGCATCGCCGCTGATGAGCTGCCAAGCCGAAAATCCCGCCCAGCGAGCGGATGGCCTGTATTTTCCAGCGATTCCTCGCTGACGTCTGCCATCTCAGTGAATCCTAGAGGAAGTCTTCGTCTGACACGCCCAGGCCCGACCTGCCGGGCAAGTGACTCAACACCAGGCGAAAATACCCGTAGAAGCACCCTTCCCCAACCGTCAGGTGGTCAGATCGTGATCTGCCTTCCGGTCGCCTCCATTCCAGGAACCCAACCTATGCCGCTTCTTCCTTCTTCCTCGTTACTGCGCCGCGTCGGACTCGTCGCGTCGCTTGCGGCGGTGATCGCACCGTTCGCCATCGCTGAGGATGCGAAGCCGGCGGCGCCCGCCGAAGCCAAGCCGACGATGGTCCCGACCGACCTCTTCGCCATTCCGGAGGGCATGGAAATCACGGTGTGGGCGACCAGCCCGTTGTTCAGCAACCCGACCAACATGGATGTCGACCGCGACGGTGACATCTGGGTCGCGGAAGGTGTGAACTACCGCGGCAAATTCGGGCGGCGCAAAGAAGGCGACCGGATCATGGTGATGAGCGACAGCGATGGCGACGGCAAGGCCGACAAGAGCCACGTCTTCGTGCAGGAAGAATTCCTGATCGCACCGCTGGGTGTCAGCGTGATCGATAACAAAATCATCGTGGCGATGACGCCGGACATGATCGTCTACACCGACGTCAACCGGAACAAGATCTTCGATCAGGGCGATACGCGCGAGGTGTTGCTGACCGGCTTCAACGGTCGCAACCACGACCACAGTCTGCACTCCACCACCGTCGGCCCCGATGGCCTGTGGTACTTCAACGCCGGCAACTGCGGCAGCGTCTTCACTGACAAGTCGGGCAAGACCTTCCGCGTCGGCAGTCCGTACAACCCGCAGAAGATGCCCGGCGGCGAACTGCTGTTCAAATCCTCCGACATCGGTGGCGAAAAAAGTGACGACGGCCACGTCTACCTCGGCGGCTTCACCGCGCGCATGAACTCGGATGGCACCAACGTTCAAATCATCGGCCACAACTACCGCAACAGCTACGAGCAGACGGTCACCTCGGTCGGCGACGTATTCCAGAACGACAACGACGATCCGCCCTGCTGCCGCGTCGCCAACATTTTGGAGTACGGCAACGCTGGCTTCGCATCGCGCGACGGCAAACGGTCGTGGCAGGCCGATCGCCGCCCTGGGCAGAACAATCCCACCGCCCACTGGCGTTCGGAAGATCCGGGCACCATGCCCCCAGGTGACGTCTACGGCGGCGGCTCGCCGACTGGCATCGTGTACTACGAAAATGGCGCGCTCGGTGACAAGTGGAGCGGATTGCTGCTGAGCTGTGAGCCAGGGAAAAACGTGGTGTTCGGTTATCTGCCGAAAGCTGAGGGCGCGGGCTTCAAGCTCGACCGCACCGACTGGGTGAACACCAACACCAGCAAGCAGTTTACCGGCTCGGACTTCACCGGCGGCAAGTGGGACGGCCAGCTGCACACGCAGTTCCGTCCCTCTGATGTGTCGGTCGGCGCCGATGGCGCGATCTACGTTGCCGACTGGTTCGACGGTCGCGTCGGAGGTCACCAGACCCTCGACGACGGCATCACCGGCACGATCTACCGCATCGCGCCCAAGGGTTTCAAACCGAGCAATGCCAAGTTCGACGAGAAGACCATCGACGGTTTGATCACCGCGCTGAAGAGCCCGGCGATCAACGTGCGCGCCATCGGCTTCAACGGCTTGAAGGCGCAGGGCGACAAGGCCATCCCGGCGCTCGTCACGCTCCAGGGCGATGCCAACAAGTACCTCGCTGCCCGTGCGACCTGGTTGCTCGCGCAGCTCGGTCCTGCTGGTGTCGCCAAGGTGGCGCCGCAGCTGAAGGACAAGGACGAGGCCAAACGCTTGGTCGCCTACCGCGCGCTGCGTCGTGCGAATGTCGAGCCGGTGAAGATGGCCGCTGCCATGGCGAGCGATGCATCGGCTGGTGTTCGCCGTGAGGTGGCACTCACCCTGCGTGACGTGCCAGCGGCTGACAGCGTTGCCATCCTGGCGCAGGTCGCCAAGGGCTTCGATGGCAAAGACCGCGCGTACCTCGATGCAC
Organism: Planctomycetota bacterium; assembly: GCA_031426335.1. Lineage (GTDB taxonomy): Bacteria > Planctomycetota > UBA11346 > UBA11346 > UBA11346 > BOG-1363. The sequence goes on along the minus strand of JANPLC010000273.1, from coordinate 3,668 downwards.
TCGGCATCGGCGCGACGAACAAGACCAAGGAACTCTACGCGGTGTTGGCTAAGGACGCCGGCACTCCGGAAGCGTGGAGCGAGGCGTTCGCGTGGATTGCGTGGCGCCTTGGTGCACCAGAGGCAGTGCCGGGTCTGAAGGCTCGTGCGTTGTCGACGGCGCTCACTGGTCCGCAGCGCAAGTTGGCGATGGATGCGATTGCATTCATCCAGGACAAGTCGGCGGCCGACGCGATGATCGAAATCGCGGGAACCCTGGGTTTCCCGCATAAATCGATGGCGACCTGGTGGCTGCTCAACCGCGTGAACAACGAGTGGAAAGACTTCGGCGTGCGTGAAGCCCTCAAGGCCAGCGGCGTCTATGATCCGGACAAAGTGGTGATCCAGCCAATGCCGGCGCCGCCCGCTCCGACCGAGCCGAGCAAGCTGATGACCGCCGAGGTCCTCAAGCTCACTGGCAATGTCGCTGCCGGCCAAGCGCGTGTCGCAATCTGTTATACCTGTCACGTCGTCGGCAAAACCGGCGCCGACTTCGGCCCGGACCTGACCTACTTCGGCAAGACCCAACCGAAGGACGTGGTGATCGAGGCGATCATCAACCCGTCGAAGGACATCTCGCACGGCTACGATGCGAAGACCGTGGTGACCGAAGCCGGCAACATCGATGGCGTGGTGCTCTCCGAAGCCGATCCGGTGATCGTCAAATCGATGGGCGGTCTGGTCCAGACCATCCCCAAGAACAAGGTCAAGGAGATCAAGAAGCTCGGTCGCTCACTGATGTTCACCGCCGACATGATGGGCCTCGACCATCAGGCGCTGGCAGACATCGCCGCGTACTTGGCGTCCGACATCAAGTAATCACTGATCGCGTTTTCCACGCGGTTGCACGCACCCCGTCGGGATTCCGGCGGGGTGCGATGTTTCTGAAGGTACCGGAAGCCCGGAAGTCTCGAGACACCGAATCGTTTGATGTGGCGGGGCTGGAGCACCCACGCCAGCGAGACTTCCGGACCTCCGGACTTCCGGACCTCCGGACGGTGGCGATTCTTCCCCCATGCCCCGGCCGTTGCCCATCGCCTTGGTGTTCAGCTTCAGCCTATCGTTTTGCCGTGGAGTACTTCGCGGCATAAGCCGTTACGCCGCGGATCGTGACGATTGGACACTGACGCCGCTCGCGCCTGGTCCTGATTTGGCGGCGACGCTGAGCGCGATGAAACCGCGGGGCGTCATCGCCCACATCTACGATCGCCGTTTGGCGAAACTGCTGTCGGCCCTACGCAAACCGGTGATCAATGTCTGTGGCATCATGCCTCAGCTATCGTTTCCGCGCGTGGGCATCGATGACCACGTGGTTGGCGAATTGGCCGCGCGGCACTTCCTTGATCGTGGATTTCGTTCCTTCGCGTGTATCGGCCATCCCTCCCATGGCGCATCGATCGCGCGCGAGTTGAGTTTCCGCACGACCCTGCTCAAACACGGCTGCGGCAGCGATCGCTACCACGTCAATCCCGCCCAGCCGTTCGACCCGACCTGTGCGACGCCGGTACTCGGTGCGGGCATTGGCTCGTGGGTCAAAGGATTGCCACGGCCAACCGGAATTTTTTGCGCCAACGACATCTTGGCTTCCCAGGTGGTAGAGGTCTGTCGCCAACAGGGCGTCGCCGTACCGGAGCACGTCGCCATCCTCGGCGTCGATAACGACGACCTGCTCTGCGGCCTTGCTCGCCCACCGCTGTCCAGCATCGCGCTGCCGGATCAGGAAGTTGGCGTGCAGGCTGCGATTCACCTCGATCGTTTGCTGCGCGGTGAACGGAAGGTGCTGCCGAAGCCGTTGCTGCTCACGCCGCTCCAGGTAGTGGCTCGACGATCAACCGACCTGAGCGCTATCGCTGATAAGCAGGTGGCGCAGGCCTGTCGGTTTATCCACGATCACGCACATCGGCGATTGTCGGTGAGCGACATCGCTAATGCCGTCGGCATTGGTCGCCGCACGCTGGAGCGACGCTTTCGTGAGGTGCTTTCCCGTGGACTCAGTGAGGAGATCCGCCGTTGTCACATCGAACGAGCGAAGGAACTCCTGGCTGATGCCGCTCTGTCGATTGCCGTGGTAGCGGCACGCTCGGGCTTCAGTTCGGTGAAACAGTTCTCGGCGGCCTTTCGTGCCGTCACGGGGATGACTCCGCGCGACTACCGCAAACGTATCTGATCAGGCCAGTACGCCTTTCACCACATTCCCAAACACATCCGTCAGACGGTAATCACGTCCGCCGAAACGATACGTCAGCCGTTCGTGGTCGAGCCCCATCAGGTGCAAGATGGTCGCATGGAAGTCGTGCACATGCACCTTGTCCCTCGCCACCGTCGCGCCGAGTTCGTCGGTCTCGCCGTAGGCGATGCCGCCTTTGACGCCGGCACCGGCCATCCACGAGGAGAAACACGCGCTATGGTGGCCGCGGCCCTTGGTGCCGTCGACCCCTGGGGTGCGGCCAAATTCGGTGGTCCAGACGACCAACGTATCGTCGAGCATGCCGCGACGTTTGAGATCTTTCAGGAGGCCGGCAATCGGTTGATCAATGTTCTTGGCGTGGATGGCGTGTTCCGCCATGTCGCCGTGTTGATCCCAGTTGTGCGATGAGCTGCCATCCACCAGTTCTATGAACCGCACACCGCGTTCGGCGAGACGACGCGCGATCAGGCACTGCCAGCCGAAGCCCTCGGTCTTGCCGCGCTCCAGGCCGTAGAGTGCATGCGTCTCGTCGTTCTCTTCTTTGAGGTCGAAGATCGCGCCCGCTTCGCTCTGCATGTGGAAGGCAGTCTCGAACGAGCGGATACGCGCGGACAGATCCCCATCACCAGCGCGTGTCGCTAGGTGACGGTTGTTGAGCACGTCGGCGAACGCGAGTTCGCTTTCCTGCACGCCGGCCTGCGTCGTGCGACGATCAAGATTGGCGATCGGCTCCTTGCCGCCCACGACACGCACGCCCTGATGGTAGGCGGGCAAAAAATCGTTGTTAAAAATCTGCAGTCCGGCGTACGGCATCTGCGGCGCGAGCACCATGAACGACGGCAGGTTCTGATTCACCGTGCCGAGGCCGTAGCTCACCCATGAGCCGATGCTCGGGCGGGCGAAGAAGAACGAACCGGTGTGCATGCCGAGCGTGGCGTTGTAGTGCTCGTTGTCGTCGCCTTTGAGCGAACGGATGACGCAGATGTCGTCCATCAGCTCGCGCAGGTGCGGAAACAGATCGCTCACCAACGTGCCGCATTTCCCACCCGGTTTGAACTGCCAACCGGGTTTCAGCAGCACGCGCTGTTGGTTCGACAGACCACCACCGACGCCGGTCATCTTGCCATCGGCTTTGAACAGCTCTGGCTTGTAGTCGAAGGAGTCCATGTGGGACGCCCCGCCATTGGAGAAGATGAAGATCACGCGCTTCGCCTTGGACGGGAAATGCCCGGCACGCGGCGCGAGGGGGTCGGCGACCTCGGCGTTGAGCAACTGCGACAACAGTCCTGGCATCAGCAACGAGCCGGCGGCGAAGGAGCGAAGGAAGGTGCGTCGTTTCAGCATGTGCGGATCCTGCGGGGCTGTCCCCTGGGGGCGCGGACTTCAGTCTGCGCATCCTTGTTGACTGAAAGGATGCGCAGACTGAAGTCCGCGCCCCCAGG
>JANPLC010000272.1:0-2069 GCA_031426335.1 Planctomycetota bacterium | reverse complement strand
CTCTACCGCCAGGCGTGCGCCAAAGGCGATGACGAGTTGGTCAACCGCTACCAGAACCGTTATCACCTCAAAGGACCCGCTGACATCGAAGTCCCGGATCTGCAGGTCATCCCGGTCAACATCAGCTACTACCCGATCCGCCCCAGCCACAACATCGTCGCCCGCCTCGCGCGCTGGATGTTCCGTCAGATGCCGAGTGTCTTGGAGGAAGAACTGCTGCTGGAAGGCAGCCTGCTTTTCAGCGAGACCGACATCAGCATCTACTTCGGCAAACCGCTGCGCATGGACCACTACCTGCGCCTGCTGATGCCGACGCTGCAACAGGAACTCCCGTTCGTCGATCAGCTCCGCCGCGCCAACACCATCATGGGAGCGCTGAAGAACCGCGTGACCCGACGCATGATGCACGAGGTCTACACCCGTCTGACCATCAACTTCGACCACCTTTTCTGTTCCGGCCTGCGCAACCTCACCACCGACACGGTGCCGACCGAGGATTTCCACCAAGCGCTCTACCTCGCCACTCGCCAGATCCAGACCGACGGCAAACGTCGCAGTCACCCGAGTTTGAGCCGCGAGATGGTCGATCTGGTGTGTGGCCTGCCTTACCAGCCCCTCACCAGCGTGCAGGGCCTCGCCCAGATGGAGAAGAGTCTGGTCATCGCGGACGGTGAGTACCGCATCGACCGAACCGCGCTGAAACACGAGCATTCATTCCACGACATCCGGCTGAAGAACACCATCGCGGTGATCGCCAACGAACTGGAGCCGATGCGCAAGGCCATCCGCATCATTCGCAATGCGTTGGCGTTGCCACGCACCGTGCGCCGTCGCCAGATCGCCGCGCTGTTGCAGCAGGAAGAACGCGACGAGTTCATCAATGAACGCCGGGCGGTGGCCGCATCGCCCCACATCAAAGACGAGTCAATCGGCGCGCCGTTCGTCCTGCACCGTGCCGACGACCGCATCGGCATCGTCCTCTGTCATGGGTACCTCGCCGCACCGATCGAGGTTCGCAGCCTTGCCGAACACCTCCACCGCCTCGGCCACACGGTCTATGTCCCACGCCTGACCGGCCACGGCACGGCGCCGGAACAGTTGATGAACGCCACCGCCGACGATTGGCTGCGCTGCTACCTGCGCGCTGTCACGGTGCTCAAGGCCACCTGCCAGCGCGTGATCCTCGGCGGATTCTCCGCCGGCGGCCTGCTCGCCCTGGAAGCAGCGGCGATGCATCAGGACGCGCTCGGCTGCTTCGTCATCAATCCCTGCATGCAGATCGCTGATCCCAAGGCCAGTCTCGTCCCCCTGGTCATGGGCTGGAACCAGGTGATGGACGGCCTGCACCTGGGCGCCGCCAAGTACGAACGCATGACCAACCGCCCGGAGAACATCGACAGCAATTATCCGGTGAACTACCTCTCGGGCGTGTACCAACTCGAACGCATGATCCACCGCTGCCGCGGTTCGTTGGACAAGGTCACCGCCCCAACGCTGATCGTCCAGGGCGACCACGACCCGGTGGTCAAGCCCGCCAGCGGTCAGGATGCGCTCGATTACATCCGCTCCGAGGAGAAGGAACTGGCGATGATGGCGTTCAACCGCCACGTCATCCTGCGCGGCGAAGGCAGCGAGGCGGTATTGGAGCGGATCGGGGAGTTCGTGCAGAAGCTGGCGCAGCGGTCGCGGCCGTTGGCGAGTCGGCGGTGAGGAGAGAATCAGAGTTCCGGAAAAATGTCGCTCTTGATCAGTCCAGAGTGAGCCCTCGTCGAGACTGGGCATCAACTAGGGAATGTTGGGAACCTTCTCTTCATTCGCATTCTCCGGCTTTGCATCCTTCTGCTTCTTGTCGAATTCTTCTCTCAGGCGTTTCCACTCCTCCTGCTGAGCGCGCACCGCTGCTTCCATCTTGTCCATCTGCTCAATGGTGAATTTGCACATGCTCAGGGTTATGACATGCGCATCCGCTCTCGTATTCTGTACCTCCAGACGATATTCCCCTGACGGAATACGGGTTACTACTGCCTGCGGAACCTGCGAGGTATCGGTTCGCGAATCATGATAGATCT
>JANPLC010000271.1:0-3087 GCA_031426335.1 Planctomycetota bacterium | reverse complement strand
ACGGCGTTCCCATGCAGGGCCTCGCGGGCGAACCGCTCGCTGCTGATGAGCAGGGCATCGTCTACACGCTGCGCGATGATGGACCGCCGGATGTGCTCGGTGAACTGGCAGCCGACGATGACGGTCGATTGATTCTCATCCCCATGAGTGGCCTCGGTGCGACGGCGGGCGAGAAGGACGCGCGTATCCAAGTGGCGAAGTGCCGCCGCGCGATGGCGCGCGGTCGCCGTCGCCATTGGGAGCGTCGCCTTCAGCACCTCAACAAACGCATCGCCAACGGCCAGGCGAAGGGAACGCTGACGCCACGAGAACGCGATCGTCTGGAGCGGGAGAAGCAGACGGCGACCACCAAATTGGAGCAGGCGAAGTCCCGCGAAGCAGCGGCTGAATCATCCCTCACCACGGCGACCAATGTGCCACTGTCCGATGACGGTGAAGACATGGCCGGCCTCGGCCGGTTCCGCATGAAGAAGAATTTCCTCAAGCGCGCTGCGCTGATGGCAGCGACGGGCGGCGCAGCGGCACCCTTCATGGCGGCATCGCGCACCCGCGCTGGCAAGCGCTCCTTCGGTCGTTTCCTCAACGATGACGGCAGCGATCCCATGATGGCCGGTGACGAGATGCCCGTCTCAACCCAGGTCGCCGGCGTGGGTGACATCGGAAGCTGGTGGACGAAGAACCGCGAGAAGGTGCTCGGCTTCGGTGCCGGTGCGGCGAGCGCAGCGCTAGTCGCCTCGGGTGCCAGCAAGGGAACCGGCCTCAACACGTTGCTGACGACTGGTTGGGATGCGGCCAAGGGATTCTTTGTGCCGAAGGGTCAAAGCGCAGGCCCAGCCCCCGTACCTGCGGCCGCACCAGCACCCATCGCCATGCGCTCTGCCACACCCGTGATGCGCAGCGCGGCACCACCGATGCAGATGGCCCAAGCAGGCATCGCCGGCATCGATGGGAAAACACTGCTGCTGATCGGTGGCCTCGGCCTCGGTGCGCTGGTGCTGCTGCGGCCCAAGCGCTGATTCCGTCGCTCCCATCTCACCTCCACCCGATCGGTTTTCCCCATGTCCATCGTGACCACCACCATTGCCGACGATGACGCCGATCCGCAATCGATGGGCGACCTGGGCAAGTTCAAATTCAAGAAACTGAAAAAGTTCGTGAAGCCACTCACGAAAATCGCCAAACCGTTACTGTCGATGGGACAGGGCGGTGGGCTGCTGACCGCGATGGGACCATGGGGAATGGCGGCTGGCGCTGCCATCGCCGCAGGCGGCGCGCTCGCGGCGAAGTACAAGAAAAAGAAAATGAAGGCACGGCAGAAGAAGGCGCAGCGCGCGGCGATGGCGCAGCAGCAGCCTGAAATGCCACCACCGGGATACGAGTATCCACCTGCGGTCATCGACCAGGGCCAGCCAGCAGAAGCGATGAGCCTGCCGGACGGTTATTCGGACGCATCGCCAGCGGCCATGCCGATGCAGGAAGCAATACCCATCGACTCCATGCCCGCATCGATGCCGGAGCCGAGCACCGAACCGGCCATGATGATCGTTCCCCAGGACATGGAGCAGATGGCTCCCGCCGACATCCCGGAATTCCAAGCCACGCTCGATCCCGAACCCGTCACGGTGGCTGGCCTGGGCGCAGATCCCGGTCAGCCGATCGATTGGCGAGCGCTCTCCATGCTCGCCGGATTCAGTCTGGGCGCGTGGTGGCTGCTCTCCAAACGTCCGTCATCCCGTTCCCGCCGGTGATCACATGAGTCACGACGACACCACTCCCATTCCTCCACGCCGTAGTCCCACCAGGGATCTCGCCGCCACGCTGCACGAGTTGTCGTGCGAACTCGCCGCACTGCGGCAGGAGATGCGCGGCTTCCGAGACTCCGTACGCGAAGTCCGCACCCAGGTCGACGAGCTGCGCAAGCAATCGAGCGAGAAGAACGAACAGGTCGTCGTTCTGCGCACGCAGTTCCGCATCCTGTGGGCGGTCGCCGCGACCGCGGGAGCGTCGGGCCTGGGCGCTCTCGTGCTCGACCTCATCCGTCTGACCAAAGGAGCAACGCCATGATCCGCTTCACCTTGCTGGTCCTCATCGCTTTCTCCTTCACCGGATGTGGTCTCACCACGCGTCAGGCCCAGAACCTCTCGGATGGCCTTGCGGGCATCGAGGCAGCGCAGCCACGTGTCGCCGCTGATCCGGTGGCATCTGCGGCATTGGCAGGTGCACACGATCACGTCGAGGCCACCGCTGAAGGTGAGGCGCTACCTCCGCCTAAGCGCACTCCTGCTGCAATCACCGCTGACCCCGTCGGCTATGCTGATGACGCCAGCCAAGCCGCAGAGGATGCCAGATCCCTTGTTCCCTGGTGGGGATGGCTTGCTGGTGCTGGTGCCGCAGCGCTGGGAGTCCTTCGTTTCGTCCCAGGAGTAAGCGGTGCCGTAGCCGACACGGCATGGCGACTTCTCGCACCACAACAGGACAAGATGGTTGACGCTGAGCGCGACGCCCATGCCGCTGGGTTCCGCGAACTCGTTGGGCTCATCGATGGTTTGCGCGGTGAGCACACCATCGCCATGCTCAAGTCCGACATCAGCACAAAGGCTCACGCTGCTGTGGGGGAGGCCATCAAACAACTGGGTGTCATGAACTCAGCCAGATCAGGATCAGAACTTGAGAACCGCCCCACATTTAGCTGATGAACTTCTCGGGCATCATAGGAGTGCTGCCCTCCATACGAATTCTCATAGTTGGAACTCACACCAATCTAGGACCGCGAAAGGCCAGCAGTCTGAGCGCGTTCGCTAATACGATAAGCGTGCTGCCCTCATGCACGATGACTGCCGCTCCGATTCCTGACCAACCGCCTACCGACATGGTCACGAGGATCGCGATCACGCTGAGCGCAATGAAGAGGTTCTGCCGGATGATCGCGCGGACCTTCCGTGAGAGGGCGAGCGCGAAGGGCAGGCGCGAGAGATTGTCACCCATCAGGGCGGCGTCAGCAGTTTCCAGGGCAACTGCTGTACCTGCCCCGCCCATGGCGATTCCCACGGTGGCGTTGGCGAGCGCCGGGGCGTCATTCACGCCGTC
>JANPLC010000270.1:0-1716 GCA_031426335.1 Planctomycetota bacterium | reverse complement strand
CGAGCTGGGGCTCGCCGCTCCCAGGGGGTGCCATTAACACCGGTGGTCAGTGCGGCGCGGCTTCGCCGGTGATCAGGAACGCGATCACCGCCGCAACGTAACTCGCCAGCCCGGCCATCAGCACGGTGATGATGGTGAGGTACGCACGGCGTTTACCCTCACGGTAAACGATGATGTCGGTGAGCACCTGTTGCGGATCAGTGCCTTGAAATTGGGTCAGCCAACGAATGCGCAGATTCAGCAGCAACATGAGCACGGCGACCAGCGTCAGCAGCAGACCGAGCGCCATCGACACGCGGGCGAACATTCCACTCGCGGCGATGCGCGGGCCGGAGAAGCCGGTGATGGTGAGCACCATGGTGGCGAGGGTCAGCAGCAATTGCGACCGCGTCTGAAGCACCACGAACTGCTGGCTGATGATCTTCAGACAGTCGCCCAGACTGCCGGAGGTCTGGAGCATGCTGCGCGCTTCGCTGGCTGGTTCGGGAGCGGTCCAGGTCACAGCTCGTCCTCGAACCGTGCGGGAACCACCAGCGTTCCCGCGGGCTCACCGCGGCGTTGACGATCGATGGATTCCAACGCTACGCGGATGACTTCGCGCGCGTCGTACCCCAGGCGCCGCATCGGTAAGGCGCTCGGGGTCGGCCAGGGGAAATTGCAGTGCGCGACGATGGCACAGTCCCCTGGGACCGCGATGCCAGCGGCGACGATGCCGGCGGTGGCATGTTCGACCAGGTTGTCGTCGCTGATGATCAGCGCGTCCGGCCGGTCGCGCTGGCCGGGATGGAGGAGTAGGTGCGCCACACCCTGCGCCGGCTCTGGCGCCGATGGTGTCACCTGCTGGAACCAGAACGGCCGCGTGTTCATGCCGTAGCGCTTCAGACACTCGGCGAAACGCTTGTGGAACTCCGGCGGATGGCCGGGCACGCCCAGGATGGCGACGCGTGTGCGGCCCAGGGAATGCAAGTGTTCGAGCGCGCGTTCGATGAACGACGCGGTGTCGAGCATCAGCGGGGTGAAGGCGTGTTTCTCCGGCCGCAGGGTGATGGCGACGCGCGGCAGGTTTGAGGTCATCACCGGCGTGTCGGCCATACCGGCGGGCACGGTGGCGAGTAGCAGCCCGGCGAGACGTTCAGCGGCTATGTCATGCAGTAGGCGCCGCCAGTCCTCGTGGTCACGTTCGCCGTCGATGCCGAAATAGCGGTTGATCTGCAAGCGTTTACCGCGCGTCAGCGCTACCGCCTCGTTGCCCAGCGCAGTCCAGAACCGCACCCAGTGTCCCTCGCCCTGCGTGCGCGGGATGATCAGGCCGTAGGTGCACGTGTGTGGCGGTTGATCGACGACAAAGGTGCCATGACGGCCACGCGGCACGACGAAGCCGTCAGCGATCATGCGGTCGAGCGCGCGTTGGACGGTGACGCTGCTGACGCCGTGGCTCTGTTGCAGCTCCGCCCGCGTCGGCATGCGGCTGCCCGGAGCGTAACGACCATCACGGATGGCATCACGTAGCTCGGTGACGATGCGATCTTGTTTGGCGGCGTGGCGGTCCTGCACGGGGGCATGATGGTTGCCCGCGCTTGTCATGACAACGGTTGTCCCCTGGGGGCGTGGGCGGCTCGCCCGCGCGGCGTACTGGACTGTCGCTAATCAGTATATGGGAGCTTGTCTGCGACCATCGCTTACACGCCCGAAGCAACCGATGTGCGCAGCTTAACT
>JANPLC010000269.1:0-5878 GCA_031426335.1 Planctomycetota bacterium | reverse complement strand
CCGACCCACCCCCCCTACACCCGATTTCTTTTTCGGTCTAACAAGCCCCCCCCCGGGCGGCCACGCCCCGTCAGCCCGGCACGGGAGTGCCGGGACCGTGACCCGCTCCTCAGCGCGCTTCGCTCAGATGGATCCGCGGATCGCCCAGGGTGATCCAGTCCAGCGTAATGCTGTTGCCGGCATCGGTCGACACCAAGGTCAGGTACCGCTGCGTCGCCGAAATGGAAATGTCGAGCGCGATTGGCGACTTGTCGGAGGTCAGGCCTTCGTAGCGACCGACCAGTTGGCCGTCGATGAGCACCCAGAAATCGGCGCGACCAACGCCATTTTTTCGGCCAACGTTGGCGAGCATGGCGCTGAAGCGATCGACGCGCAGTCCAGGATGACGGTAGGCGATGTCCTGCAGGTCGATGCTCATGCCGACGCTGGCGTGCATGCCCAACGCGCTGCGTCCGGGTGCGCGGTAATCGACGCCACCGAAGGTTGGCGGAATGCCCGGTTGCTGTGGACGTCCGCCATTCTGTGGCGTGTCGTAGGTGCCACCCCGACGGATAAGGTCGTATGCGGTGCCCTCGGTGTCCGGGAATTGGAAACGATGTCCGGCGGAATCCACCACGGTGTCGCCCATGCCCCCATCCGGGATGAACACGCCATCAACGCCGTAGAGGCGCTGCGTAGGATGAAAAAACGGCTTGTGGTCTTCGATGACACCGAGCGACGGTCCGGTGGCCAGTTCTCCGGTCAGCGGATCGATGCCATCCGCAGCGGCGGTGCCGAAACCATCACCGCCCGCGACGATGTCGGCCAGGTCGAGGCTCAGCCCACGCGGACGCAGGCCGTGGATGAAGCGCGTGGGATCACACGGCACGGTTGCCCAGCTGCCACCACGGGGATCGATGCGCACGGCTTCGTTGCCCGTCAGGCGACGGAGCGTGTCCGTGCCGTCGATGCGCGCGGTGGCCTCGACCGCGCCACTGAAGACATGCAGGTCGGCGATACCGCCGGAGTCCTGACCGATGCCGAAGGCCGTGCCGAGATCGACCACGCGCACGCCTTCGGCCTGCAGCACGAAACCGGACGCGCGCGGCGGCACGTAAGCGGTCAGTCGGCCCAGCAGCAAACGCACACTGTTGGGACCGGTCAGCTGAATCACCGTCGGGCCTTGCAACACCATGGTCGCGCCGGAGGGCAGTTCGAGTTCCGCCAAGCCGGCACACAAATCGATGTGATCCGAGGTCACGCGCCCGGCGGCATCCACCGGCATTTTGCGGTGCGGCCATTGGGCATGCGGCGAACCACGTAAAATCGCGCGGTCCAACGCCAGCGCGAGCACGGGGGGCTTGGTTGGATTTGCCGCCAAGGAATTTTCGCTCGGCAGCGACCGACCAGGCTGCCACATCATGAACGTGAGAAGCGACACCAGGAGCAAAGCCGCCGCTGCCAACGGCAGTACCGGCCAGCGACGACGACGGGATTCCTGGCGCGCGATCTGTCGCAACACGCGCGACGGCATGGTGCTGGTGCGCCGCTGAGGCAATGCGCGCATGACCTGCGCGACATCGATGCGCTCCGCGCCGAGCTGAGTCAGCGAGCGATCGATCATCAGATGCAACGCCACCTGCGCACGCGCTGACGCATCACGCTCCACCAGCGCGGCGAGTTTGCTGCTGGCGTCCTCGTCCCCCGCGAGGTGATCCGCGATCAGGCGGTCGATGTCCGCTTGTTCAGTCGGCACAACGCACCCCATGTTTGAGCTTCAAACAATCAGCCAGCGCCGTGCGCGCACGGTGCAGCACCAAGCGCACCCATGCCGCGTTGCGTCCGTGTTCAGTGGCAATGGCCTCGTTGTCGCGGTTATCAAAATAGTGCGCGCGCACCACGGCGGCAGCACGTCCCTGCAACGCTTCGATGCACGCGTGCAGGCCGGCGACCGTAGCGTGGTCTAGACCTTCGAGCGGTTCCGGCGTCGCGCCGAGCGACTGCTCGATGCGGAGTTCAGCGCCGTAACGATTGCGCATCGAGCGTTCACTCAGCCAACGCCGACGTTCGTTGAGCGCCTCATACCGTGCGATGGTGGCGATCCAGGCGATGAAACCGGTGCCGCTCTGGTACTGCTCAAGCTTGGTGTAGGCCAACACGAACGCCTGCTGCACCACGTCCTCGACCTGCGACGAATCCGGCAGCACGCCAGCAACCACTAAGCGCAAACGCGCTTCGCAGACCTCAATTACCGCGCGGTAGGCTTCACGGTCGCCCGAACGCACGCGCGCCACGGCCTCGTCGATACGGGCCTGCAGCGGATCAGGAGTGTAGACGTGATCGGTCATGGGGATGGATGCTGGGTCTACCCCGTCACAGCACCAGAGGCGCCAGCGTTTCATGGTGTTTGCGATGCCTTGCTGACGCAGCCGGTCAGTAACGCGTGTCCTGCTCCATATGGACCGTCACCCCTGGGACCGCAGGCTTCAGCCTGCCCAAGCGTGGAAGGTCGGGCAGGCTGAAGCCTGCGGTCCCAGGGTGAAACGCCGCCACCACTCTCCACGTACTGACCCCAGCCCCACGGAGCTGTATTCCATGACCCGTCTACTCGCCCTGTCCGCCACTCTTGCCCTGCTCTCATTCGCCCCGATCGCAACCGCAGCTGAGGTCAACCTCGTCGACCTCGACATCGGCAAGACCGTTCAAGGCTGGAACACGCCCAAGGCCAATCAGACCGTCAGTGGCGGCAAACCGCTGATCGTGGCGAAGAAGACCTACGCCAAAGGTCTCGGCACGCACTCGGTGAGCGAGTTGTGGCTCGACCTCGACGGCAAGGTGCAGTCGTTCAAAGGACTCGTCGGCCTCGACGACGCGCAGAACGGTTCGGGCTCAGTCGAGTTCGCCGTCATCGGCGACGGACAGATCCTCTTCCGCAGCGGCGTGCTGGGCTCGGGCGAAGAAGCCAAACCGTTCGCGGTGAAACTCGCCGGAGTCAAACGTCTGCTGCTGTACGTCACCGACGGTGGCGACGGCAACGGTAACGATCACGCCGACTGGCTCGACGCGGCGTTCACCTACGACGGCGACAAACCCGTCACCATCAGCAAACCCGCCGACGCCAAGATCCCCGATCTGCCGCTGGCGAGCAACCTGCGCGCTTTCACGCGCAAAGTGCCCGACGGTTACGAAGCAACGCTGTTCGCTCAGCCGCCAGAGATCAGCTACCCGGTGCAGGTCTGCGCCACGCCGACTGGCGAGGTCTTCGTCGCGATCGACAAGAATGGTTCGCTCGACAAGGCACCCAAACGCGGCTCGATCGTGCGCGCCAAGGATACCGACGGCGACGGCGTCGCCGACAAGTTCGACACTTTTGTCGCCGACGTCGACAGCCCGCGCGGTGTGTCGTGGGATGGCAAGAGCCTCACCGTGCTCCATCCACCATCCATCACGGTGTTCACCGACACCAACGGCGACGGCAAGTCCGACCAACAGAAGGTCATCGTCACCAGCGCCGGCTACGGCCTCGACAAACATCCGGCCGACCACACCAGCAACGGCATCCGTCAGGCAATCGACGGCTGGATCTACTGCGCGATCGGCGACTTCGGTCTGCCCGATGCGAAGGGCAGCGACGGCAGCACGGTGGCGCTACGTGGCGGCGGCGTGTTGCGCCTACGTCCCGATGGTTCCGAGATCGAAATGTACGGCACGCACAATCGTAATATCTATGACGTGGCGATGGATCCTTTGCTCAACGGCTTCCTGCGCGACAACACCAACGACGGCGATGGCTGGAACAGCCGCCTGACGCAGCTCGTGCAGACCGGTGAGTACGGTTATCCCTCGCTCTACAAACGCTTCAGTGACGACATCGTCCAACCGCTGCACGATTACGGCGGCGGCTCCGCAGTCGGGTCCTTGTTCGTCAATGAACCCGGCCTACCCGCTGACGACGTCAACGCGCTGCTGACCTGCGACTGGGGCACCTCGCGCATTTACCGCAGTCCGCTGACCGCCAAGGGCGCCGGCTTCGTCGTCGGCGAACAGGTCGAATGGGCGCAGGTCGAACGCGTCACCGACGTCGATGTCGACGCCAACGGCAATTTCTACGCCGCATCGTGGCGTGGCGCGGTGTTCACCTACCAGGGCGAAAAAGTCGGCGCGATCATTCGCTACGCCGCGAAAGACCGCAAGCCCACCGCGTTCCCGGATCTGGCCAAGGCCAGCGACGCGGACTTGGTGAACGTCCACCTCGCGTCCGCCAGCGCGGTCTGCCGTCAGCAGACGCAGAATGAAATCCTGCGCCGTGGAGCAAAACCAGCGACCAGCACAGCGCTCGCGACGTTGGCCGCGACCGGCAAATCGCTGCCTGTGCGGGTGGCCGCAATCTTCACGCTCAAACAGCTCGACGGCGCGAAGGCGCACGACGTGCTCATCCCGCTGGCCAAAGACGCGGCAGTCACCGAGTTTGTCCTACGCGCACTGACCGATCGCAAATCGCAGCTTACTGGCGTGCCGCTCGACCTCTACACCGGCGCGCTCAAGAGCAGCGATCCACGCGTGGTAGCACAGGCGCTCATCGGCCTGAACCGTCTGGGCAAGGCCGAGGCCGCCAAAGCGGTGGTGCCGCTGACCACGGTTGCCGCCGAGGCGAAAGGCCCCGATCGCCTGATCCCGCACCTCGCCGTGCGCACACTGATCGCGTTGAACGGCGTCGATGCGGTGCTCGCTGGTTTTGATGCCGCGACCACGCCGGAACAAGTCGCCGGCACGTTGTGGGCTGCGCGCAACCTGCATGACGAGAAGATGGTGACAGGCTTGATTGCGCGCCTCGACAAGGCCACGTCGGAGAAACGTAAACTGCTGATCACCACGCTGGCGCACCTCTTCAATAAAGAGGGTGAATGGGACCGCAAACACTGGTGGGGCACGCGCCCGGAACACCAGGGTCCCTACTACGCTCGCGCTCAATGGGCCGGCACTCCCGCCATCGCCGCCGCGCTGAAAGCCGAAGTCGCCAAAGGCGGTGACAACGGCGCACATGCCTCCGCCCAGATCGATTTCTACAAATTGAAGATAGATGGTGCCGGGAGTGCGGTTGCCACCGGCACGTCGCAAGCCGACGCGGAATTGCTGGCCAAAGCCCAGGCCGCGGCCAAAGGCGGCGACGCCAAGACCATCGGCAGCCTCGGCTACGAAGACGTGATGAAAGGCGCCCTCGCCACGAAGGGCGATGCCAAACTCGGCGAACAACTCTTCATGCGCCAAGGCTGCGTCGCCTGCCACACCATCACCAAAGACGGCCCGCAAAAAGGCCCCTACCTGGGTGAAGTCGCCAAGCAGTACGGCCGTGCCGAACTGATTGAGTCGATCGTCAAACCGAATGACAAGATGTCGCAGGGCTTCACCACCCGCTGGTTCGAAATGAAAGACGGCCAACGCCTGATGGGCTTCGTCACCAGCGAAGGCGCCGAGACCATCGAACTGCGCAACATCGTCGGCCAAGTCATGCAGGTCAAAGCCGCCGACATCGTCAAACGCGGCGAAGACAAAAATTCCATGATGCCACCGGGCCTGGTGAACAATCTCAAGCCGGAGGAGTTGGGATCGCTCTTGGCGTACTTCGAGTCGCTGGTCGGGAAGTAGTCCCCTGGGAGCGCCGACTTCAGTCGGCCAGGGGCAATCCGTTTTGATTGTCTACGGCAATCACCGCGCGCGAACACGGTAACCGCAGAGACGCAGAGGTAAGAAGAGGGCCGCAGAGATGCGGCCTTTTTCGTTTTCCACGAACCATGCGGCCTGATTGCACCTGCCATCTCCGGTCCTCCAGCGATGCCCTTCTCAAGCGCCAACGGCGCGGCGTCAACACAGCCCGGGGCAACGCCCCGTTGCCCCGGGC
>JANPLC010000268.1:0-2614 GCA_031426335.1 Planctomycetota bacterium | reverse complement strand
GTAGCGATGTCGACCACGGGCGAGACGCCCGTGCCACGAATGACAGGTTTTCGGTTACTTGGGCGTGTGCAGCTTCGACTGCACCAACCACTCGACGAACCGTTCCGGCCACGCGCCCGCCGCGCTCTTGTCGTCGGGCTTCACGCCGAAACCGTGACCGACATTGGCGTACATGATCAACTCCGCAGCGACACCCGCACGTTTGAAGCGCAGGTAGACCTCGGCGAGACCTTCGCTGATGTCCTGACGATCATGCCAGCCGGCACAGAGGAACGCGGGTGGCGCGCCCTTCTCCGGCACGATGTCGACCGAACGTCCAGGATAGATCAGCACCTGATACGCCGGACGCGCATCACCACGGTCAATCACATCGGCGGCATCAGCCGCGCCCATGCCGGGTTTCATGCTGATCTGCGCCGCGAGTTCACCGCCGGCGGAAAAACCCATCGCACCGAGTTTCGCCGGATCGATCTTCCACTCCGCCGCACGTGAACGGATGAGGCGCATAGCACGCTGGGTGTCGGGCACCGCGTGGTCCATGATGGTGTAGGTCGAACCTTCCTCGCGGGCGAGGCGGTGTTTGAGCATGAACACCGCGATGCCGTGTTTGTTCAGGCGCTCGGCGACCTGTTTACCTTCGTGCTGCACGCACAAGACCCGGTGGCCACCGCCCGGAATCACCAGCACCGCGCTGGTGGTGGCGATGTCCGCCGGCGGCAGGAACACCGTGATCGATGGTTTGTGCACCGACACCACGTTGCCCTTTTCGATGCGTTCGGGCGCGGTCTTGCCTGCGGATCCAGGCGCACCGTTGGGCCACAGGACGATCTCTTCTGCCGCAGGCAGGGCTGCGTGTAGGAAGGCAGACAGGGACAGGGCGACGAGCAGGGCGAGGCGCATGGTGGCTCCGGGGCCACAGACATGCGCCACACCACCGACGGCTCAAGAGCGAAGGGTGTCAGCCGGGTGACGCTGACTCAGCACGGCTTTCGCCGCGCGACCAGCATCAGCGCCGTACCGACCAGCCAACCGGACGCTGCTGCGGCAACAGTGCTACGGCAATCACCGGTGGCATCAGGCGGTTGCCTGGAATCGGACGTTCCTGCGTGCCACCCGGCAGTTGCCAGCCGACGGCCAGGTTGTCGCCACCGCCGCCTTCCTTCTGCAACGCTTCGATCCAGTAGCGGGCGCCAGCCGTGAGCGTGACCGGGACTGATTGCTGAGCCGGGAATTTGCTCCATTCGCGGCTGCCGGTCCAGGTGGGGACACTGGCGATCAACACCTTAGACGCGGCGCTGTCGTTGCTCGACAACCACAGTTCGCAGTTGTCGTCGCCGGCGATCCAGAAGACGTAGCTGCCGGTGGTCGGAGCCACCACGTAACCAGAAAGACGTGAGCCGTAATCGTCGGCCCAGTCGGTCGGACCCTCGAACAACGAACGGTAGTCGGTGCCAGTCGGCGTGCCTGGATAACCTGGAGCACTGGTGAGTTGGGCGATGCCGGTGCCCGTGAGGCCGCTCCACCAATCACGCCGCAGCAGGCCGGTGCCGTCCGCATTGATCACCGTCAGCCAACGTGCGGCCGAGGTGGTGGCCAAGCCATCGTTGTCCGTCGCTCGTGCGGCAACGCTGTAGTAGCCGGCCGCCAGCCCAGTGAGCGTGGTGGTGTAGGGCGGCGTGGTCACGGTGGCGACCACCGCGCCGTTGCGCATGAACTCGACCTTGGTGACCGTCCCGTTGGCATCGCTGGCGTTGGCACTGAGGGTGAGTGAGGCCGGAGCGGTGAGCTGGCCTCCCGAGGCTGACGGTGCCGTCAGGCTGATCTGCGGCGGCGGGATGAGTGCCGGATTGAACGGCTTCAGGCGATTGCCTGGGATCGGTCGTTCGAGCGTGCCGCTTGGGAGCTGCCAGCCGACCGCGAGGTTGTCGCCTCCGCCGCCCTCCTTGTGCAGGGCTTCGATGAAGTACTCGACTCCGGCCGTCAGGGTGATGGGCGCCGATTGCTGGGCCGCATACTTGGTCCATTGGCGGCTGCTGGTCCAGCCATCGACCCTGGCGATCAGCACCTTGCTCCCGGGCAGTGCGGTGGTGCCTAGGAACAGCTGGCAATAGTCGTCGCCAGCGATCCAGAAGACGTATTGGCCAGTGGTCGGGGGGATGATGTGGCCACGCACCCGCGTGCCGTAGTTGTCCATCACGTCAGTCGGAGTCTCGAAGCTGGTGAGCAGGGCGGTGCCGGTCGGCTGATCGGGATAGCGCGGATCGGCGGTGAGCTGGCTGATGGCCGTGCCGCTGATGTTGCTCCACCATTCACGCAGGATCTGGCCGGTCTGGCTGGTCGCGCTGACGATCACCTGCACGTCATCGCTGGTCGACAACGCACTATCGTTGGCCGTCAGACGCAGCACATAAGTGCCGGCGAGGGAGAACGCGGCGGTGGTGTCGATCGCGGCGGCGTTGCCGAAGGTCACGGCGCCGGGACCGCTGACCATGGTCCACGTCGTGGTGACGGTCGGACTCGGCAGGCCATCGTCCGTGACGGTGCCATCGAGTGCGGCCGTGGCCGGCAAGGTGATCGCGAGGTCCACACCGGCGTTCACCGTCGGCGCGACGTT
>JANPLC010000267.1:0-5502 GCA_031426335.1 Planctomycetota bacterium | reverse complement strand
TGGAAGCGCTCAACAGCCTCGTACAGGCAGCCAAACGGAAGGCGCGCGGTTACCGTAATCACCGCACCTTTATTCTTATGGCCTACCTTATCGCGGGGAAACTCGACCTGGTAAAGACCCACACGAAATGACGCAGAGCCTAATTTTTCGTAATCGTCGAAACAGGCAGTTGGTGAGCGTCGCTGGTCATGCCGGGTCGATCGGTGGCGGCACGGCTCTGGGCCACGCTGACTGAGAAATATCGCGTCCACCATGGTGACGCAGGATCTCTGCCACCAGGTTGGAGCAGGCCTCTTCATCCGTCCGCACGGCGATCAGGATGTCACCGCTGTTCAGGCGCGTGGTGACATGGCGGGCTTCGTCCACTGGCAGGCCCATCCCGGTCAGCGACCTGACCATGCCGTCCGGCGCTGCGCGGATCCCTAACCCACTCAGGATGGTCAGGATGGGTCCACTGGCGCGCATCCGCCCGCTGCCAGGAACTGCCGCGCTGGCGTTGGCGCTGCCCGCTTCGTCGCGGGATGCGGCATCGCCGGAAGCCGTTGCGGTTTGTTCCGCTGAAGCGTGGAGTAACGAATCCGCCGGGTCCTGCTCGGGAAACACCACGGAGATGGCTGAGGCGGGAAAACCAGCGGCATGGAGATCATCGGACGCAGCGTGTGCCTGGAGTTCTGCATCCACCAGGGCAATGGTCGTGTACGGCATGCGGTGAGGCCTCCCACTGAAGAGGGAGAGCGGATGCCATGCCAGCGCACCCGTGGGTGAGTCGTTCCCTGGTGGAGCGACGCGAAGGCGGTCTTTTGCGCCGTACCGCGGGTGTTGACGTGCCTGAGGGTGCGGAGGTCCACTCGCACGTTCACAGCACAGCGACAACGCCCTGCAGAGCGCGGCGTCTGCGTGCGGCTCTGCATGCAGAATGCATGGGTCGTCAGCGCAGGATGCCATGCGCTTGCGCAGCGGGCTCTGGCATGGCGGACGCTTTGTCTCCCGTGCAACCGGGTTTCACCTGCCGATTACGCGGTTGGTACCTGGGTGCCATTCCTTCATCACCAACCACAGGAACTCTATGAAACCCCTCATCAGCAGCACCAACGACACTGTCATCAGTAACCTCAACAGTTTGCTGCGGGGAGAACTCTCCGCGGTGGAGACCTACAACCAAGCGATCGTCCACCTCTCTGCCGAACCAGTTGCGGACCTAATCGCCAACCGCGACTGCCACAGCAAACGCGTGGTGGTGCTGAAGCACAACATCGCTGAACACGGTGGCACCCCGGATGCGACCTCGGGCCTGTGGGGCAGCCTGACCAAGCTGGTCGAGAAAGGCGCGGCACTCATCAGCGCAAAGACCGTGATCGCCGCGCTGGAAGAAGGCGAAGATCGCGGGCTGGCGCAGTACCGCAATCCCGGCGACCTTGATCCGTCGTCGATCCAACTCATCCACAAAGTCCTGTTGCCGCGCCAACTGGAAACCCATGAACGGATGCGCCTGCGCAAGCTCAGCGCGGTCTGAGCCCCACGGGTGAGCAACGTCGGCTCACGATTTCGTAGTAACGCCAGAAATGCCAGAACCGCCGAGGATGTCCTCGGCGGTTCTGGTATTTTTGGTCACGTTTGAATGAGGCGTACAGTGAGCCTCAGGTATACCGCATCACCGAATACACCGGGCTGTCGATGCGCGTACCGCCGCCGAGGAACGCCAGGTCGATGAGGAACGCGGTGCCGAAGACCTTGCCGCCGACGCGGCGCACCAGCTTGATCGCGGCTTCCATGGTGCCGCCGGTGGCGAGCACGTCGTCAATCATCAGGACGAGGTCCTGGTCGGTGATCGAGTCCTCGTGGATCTCGACCGCGTCGTTGCCGTATTCCAAATTGTAGCCTTCGCGGATGGCCTTCCACGGCAGCTTCCCAGGTTTGCGGATCGGCACGAAGCCGGCGCCGATCGCCATGGCGACCGGGGGAGCGATGATGAAGCCGCGGCTCTCGATCCCGACCACCTTGGTGATGCCTTTGCCACGGTGCGCCTTGGCGATGGCCTCGACCGCGTAGCTCAGTGCCTGATGGTTGCCAAGCAGCGGCGTGATGTCCTTGAAGATGATCCCAGGCTTGGGGAAGTTGGGCACGTCGCGGATAAAGGGGGTCAGGTCCATGGGCGGGCAGGCTAGGGCGCTGACTAGCTTGTCTACCCTGCCTTATTTGCCGCGTGGCTGTGTAAAATTATGATCGATAGTGGGTTAAGATCAGAAGCCGGCAACGTCCGGTGTTCTGCAGCGTACCGCTCGTTGGACGCATGTCCCTGTCGTTGGAGGGCTTGTCAGCCCCTACGTCGCTTCTATCCTGCGCCACCCTTGCCCTGGAGGGCTTCATGGATTCGCCCATTACCTTTGTCCCGGCCATCCTCGGACTCGAGAGCGGCATCCACTGGATCATCCTGCTGGTGGTGGCGTTGCTGCTCTTCGGCCGCCGCCTGCCCGAGATCATGCGTGGTCTGGGTGGCAGCATCCGTGAATTCAAGAAGGGCATCGACGAGGGCGGCGGCAGCCTCGACCCCAATCAGCACAATCAGCCGGATGGCGCCACCAGCCGTCCGCCGAATGTAACCGGTCCGGCGGCGCAGCCGGCCGACCAGCGCGCCAAAACCGCCCAGCCGGCGGAAGAGCCGCCCAAACAACACTGAAGCCCTGAGGCAGATGACATGAGCGAGACGGCCGAGAAACTGACGCGCATTCGCACGTATCTCACCGCCAAGAAGCTCGATGGCATCATCCTGACCAGCAGAGCCAACTTCGCGTGGTTGTCCGGCGGCGGTGACAACCACGTGGTGTCGCAGAGTGAAAAAGGCGTCGGTGCCCTGGTGGTGACGCCGAAGCAGGCGCTGGTGGTCGCCAACAAGATCGAGATCGAACGCCTGGCGCATGAGGAACCACTGAGCGGTTTCACCGCCAAGTCCTACCCGTGGATCGAGCCGCTCAGTGAAGCGCTGCCCAAGATCCTCAGCGGTAAAAAATTCGCCGCCGATGATGCCGCGGCCACGGGCTTTCCCGAACTGCCCACCGACTTCGTCACCAGCGTGCGCGTCTCGCTGACCGAACACGAGATCCGCCGCTACAAGGCGCTTGGCCGTGACTGCGCCGTGGCGCTGGAAACCGTCGCCAAGCACCTGCAGAAGGGCGACAGCGAACACCAGGTCGAAGCCGACATCGCCCGCCACCTGTTGGCGCGCGGTATCCAGCCGTTTCTCATCCTGGTCGCGTTCGATCTACGCGTCGAAAAATACCGTCATCCCGTGCCGACTGCCAACCACCTGCGCACGCACGCGCTGTTGGTGGTGTGCGGCCAACGTGGCGGGCTGATCGCCAACCTCACGCGCTGCGTCCATTTCGGTCCGATCGCGCCAGCGCTGTTGGCGAAACACGAGGCCTCCTGCAAAGTCGAGGCGGCGTTGTGGGACGCGACTGTGCCCGGTGCGACCTGGGGTGACGCGCTCGCCGCCGGCATCGCGATGTACAAGACCGTCGGCCACGCCAAGGAATGGGAACTGCACCATCAGGGCGGCCCCACCGGTTACGCCGGACGCGACCTGATCGTCACGCCGGATGCGACGGACAAGGTCCAAAATAAGCAGGCGGTGGCGTGGAATCCCTCGATCACTGGCACCAAGTCGGAAGACACCTTCATCACTGACGGCGACAACAAGGTGGTGATCACCACGTCGCAGCCCGACTGGCCGACGTTGACGATCAAGCTGCCCAAGGGCGGCACCTACGTCCGTCCTGCCATCCTGGTGCGTTGATGCGTCTGCTCTGCGTCTTGGGTATCGTCGCCTGCCTGCTGCTCAGCGGCTGTTACGAGGACCGCAAGCCGGTTCCGGTGCTCAACATCCGCGTGATGGCCGACGGCACCTTCCTGCTCAATCGCGAACCGATGAAGGCAGAGAAACTGCGCGAGGAGATCAACCGCGTTGCCGATGAGAATCGTCGTGACATCGGCACCACTGCCCGCGTCTATGTGAAAGTCGGCACCCAGGCGGGTGCCAGCCAAGCGAACAAGAGCATGGTGATCAACGCCTGCGTCGCCGCCGGCATCAACAGCATCGAGCAGACCACCGTCGACGAGTGATCGTCGCGCCGCTGCTCGCGTTCACTGCTCGTATCTACGGTTCGCGTCCACTGTCCTTCCTCAGGTAGCCCATGCGTGGTCTCGGTTGTCTTGGTGTCCTGCTGTTCATCGGCCTGCTGACGGTCGAATTCTACGGCCTGTTGCTGGTCATCGGCTGGCTGAAGAACGACATCTTCGCCGCGCTGCTGATCATGGCGGGCATGACCGTCGTTGGGGTGAAACTCGCGCAATTTCACGCCAAACGCCTGCCGCAGGCGCTGCTCAGCGGCCAGGGCGGTGGGCGGTTGATCGCGCTCATCGGTGCGCTGCTGATCGTGGTCCCGGGCTTCTTCACCGACGTCATCGGCCTGATCCTGCAGATCCCGCCGGTGCAGAAGATGTTTTCCAAAGTCGGCATGGCCCTGGCCGCGAGCCTGCTCAAACGCGCGATGGGCGGCGGCTTCAAAGGTTTCCCTGGGGGTGCCGTTTTTCCTGGCGGTGGCTTCCCGGGTGGATTTCCGCCAGGCGGATTTCCGCCGGGTGGATTTCCTGGCGGTCCGTTCCCCGGCATGAAGCCGGATGAGCGCATCACCACTGGCAAATCCGGTGGGCCGAAGACCTACGACGTGCAGCCGGACAAGGACTGAGAAGCCGCCGGAAAAGGCAGGATTGAACAAGAGGAACGGAGTAACGGAGAAGAGATCAGTCGTTTCGACCTCCGTTTCTCCGTTCCTCTTGTTCAATCCGGTTTGGAGGGTTGTGGTTGAGGTCGGTGCGGAAAAGCAGACCTGGGACTGGACGCCGCAAGCGGCGTCCCACGATCCGCCGCCCTATGCTGAAACACAATTCCTACTTCGACGGCAAGGTCCAAAGCGTTGGCTTCGAGCGCAACGGTCGCAAAGCGACTGCGGGCGTGATCGACGTCGGCGAGTTCCACTTCGGCACCGATGCGCCTGAGCGCATGACGGTGACCAGCGGTGAACTGCACGCGCGCCTGACCAAAGAAGCGGCGTGGATCGTCTACCCGGCTGGCACGTCCTTCGAGATCGCCGGCAAAAGCGGTTTCGACGTCAAGGCCACCGCGCCGGCGGCGTACCTCTGCGAATTCCTGTAAGCGGACGCTACGCGTCCGCGGGGCTAGGGACGAGGGGCTAGGGTCGTGATCTGACGTGTGGGGCGTGGCCTTGTGCGTGGATCAGATGCTGGGTGCCTGTGCGTTGGTGATCACCGGTGTGGGACGATCAAGGAAGTCATGCGCTACGACGCCGTGCTGTACGACCACGACGGCACCTTGGTCAATTCGTTACCGGTCGTGGTAGCGGCGACCAATGCCGTCTTGGTGCGTTATGGCTTCCCTGCGGAGCCACCGCAGGTCGTGATCGACGCGATGGTCTACGCGACCAC
>JANPLC010000266.1:0-3311 GCA_031426335.1 Planctomycetota bacterium | reverse complement strand
TGGAAGCGCTCAACAGCCTCGTACAGGCAGCCAAACGGAAGGCGCGCGGTTACCGTAATCACCGCACCTTTATTCTTATGGCCTACCTTATCGCGGGGAAACTCGACCTGGTAAAGACCCACACGAAATGACGCAGAGCCTCTTTTGTGAGCCGTGGTTCGGCATGCCGCCGGAAGTGCTGAATTTCCCGCTCCCGCTGACGGTCCTCTTCATGGCGTATTCGTTGCTGTGTTGGTTCTTCAAGCCCGAGCGCTGGCGTCTCTTTCTGCTCGTGATCGCCTTGGCCAACCTCGGCTATGCCGTGCTGATCGTGATGCTGCTCGTAGTTCAGCGGGACGCGTTGACACCGCTCGGTATCGCCTTCTTCGGTGGTGAGGTGGTCGTCTTGGTGGGGCTGGGGTGTCTGGAGGTCCGGAAATCATTGCGTCACCGATAAAACGTCGCCGTCGTCTCCCGTACCCATCACCCTCGGTCACAGGACCAATCATGCCTGTCACCTACGACAGATTGTCCGTATCTGGATGGTCCAGCACGACATCCCGTCGCCGACCGACCCATTGGAAGCCATGATCCTCCGTACGCTCGTTCCCGCCCTGACCGTCTCCCTGGTGACCGGTGTTGCGTTAGCCGCCGCCGATCACGGCCCGCCGAGCGAGTTCTGCTCGAAAATCCCCACGGGCTTCACCGCCACGGTGTTCGCCAAGCCGCCGCTGGTGAGTTACCCCGTGCAGGTGTGCGCCACCGCCACCGGCGAGGTCTTTGTCACCTGCGACGGCAACGGCGCGCAGGGACGTGATGCGAAACGCGGACGCATCGTGCGGCTGGTCGATGCCGACGGCGATGGCACCGCAGAGCGATCGGATCCGTTCGTGCCGGATGTGGATTCACCACGCGGCATCGCCTGGGACGGCGCCACGCTCTACTGCCTGCATCCGCCCAACATCACCGCCTACCGCGACGCCAACGGTGACGGCAAGGTCGACAAACAGGCCGACATCGTGCTCGACATCGGTTGGCGCCTCAGCCACCTCTCGGCCGACCACGCAAGCAATGGCCTGCGCCTGGGCATCGACGGTTGGCTCTACTGCGCGATCGGTGATATGGGCTTTCCCGAAGCGAAGGGCACTGATGGTTCGAAGCTGAGCATGCGCGGCGGTGCGGTGGTGCGCGTGCGCCCGGATGGCAGTGAGCTGGAGTTCGTCGTCCGCCACACGCGCAACATCTTTGACGTGGCGATGAGTCCGTCGCTCGACGGCTTCCTCTACGACAACACCAACGACGGCGACGGCTGGAACAGCCGGCTGAGTTACGTGGTGAACGGCGCAGAGATGGGCTATCCCTCGCTCTACAAACGCTTCACTGAAGAGACCATGCCGCCGCTGCACGACTTCGGCGGCGGGTCGGCAGTCGGCATGTTGTTCGTCGATGAGACCGGCCTGCCTGGTTTGAGCGGACCGACGCTGCTGAGCGCCGACTGGGGCACCAATACCATCTACCAGAATGCGCTCACTGCGGACGGTGCCGGATTCAAGGGCAGCCAACGCAGCGATTGGGCCAAGGTCGAACGTGTCACCGACGTGGACCTGGACGGCAGCGGACGATTTTATGCGTCGTCGTGGAAGGGCGCGGTGTTCAACTACAACGGCGAAAACGTCGGAGCGGTGGTGCAGTTCAAGCCAAGCGATGCGAAAGCGCCAGCGTTTCCCGATCTGAAGAAGGCCGGTGAGGACGAGCTGCTGAAACACCTGGCCTCCGGCAGCGGCGTGCTGCGGTTGGAGACTTCGCAGGAGATCCTGCGCCGTGGCAACAAACCGGCGCTCAAGACCGGCCCGCTGGCGTTGGCGAAGGACACCAAGGCCCTGCTCGGCGCGCGCATCGCGGCGATCTTCACCTACAAGCAGGTGCTCGGCGCGGCAGCGAACAAAGAACTCGAAGCGTTGTGTGCGGATGCGACCGTGCAGGAATGGGCGCTGCGTGCGCTCGCCGATCGCAAATCACAGGTGAAGGGCGTCAGCGCCGACGTGTTCCTCGCCGGGCTCAAGAGCAGCAATCCTCGGGTGCAGGTGCAGGCGTTGATCGGTCTGCGGCGCATCGGCAAAACTGACAGCGCGAAAGGGATCCTGCCGCTTGCCGCGGTGACGTCGGACATGAGCGGTGCCGCGCGCATCATCCCGCACACGGCTGTGCAGACATTGATCGAGCTGCGCGCGATCGACGCGTGCTTGGATGCGGTGGATCCCGCTTCGTCACCAGCGCAGATCGACGGCGTATTGTGGGCACTGAAGAACCTGCACGACCCCAAGACGGTGAAGGGCTTGACCGGTAAACTCAGCAGCGGCGCGACCGGCTTCAAACAGAAGATCGTCACCGCCCTGGTGCGGCTCTACTACCTCGAAGGTGAGTGGGACCGCAAAGCGTGGTGGGGCACGCGCCCCGACTTCCAGGGACCATACTTCCAACGCGCGACCTGGGCGGGCACACCCGCCATCGAAGCCGCGCTCATCGGCGCAGTGAAGAACGACCCCGCGCTCGCCGGTGCGATGCAAGAGGCGCTCGATTTCCACAAGGTGCAGATCAAGGGTCTGAGCAGCGAAGAGCTGGCGAAGAAACGCACACAAGACGACGCCGCCCTGCTGGCCAAGGCGCAGGCCGCGGCCAAGAAGGTCGAGGGCAAGGTTATCGGTAATCTGAAGTATGAGGACGTGCTGGCCGTGGCCGTCGGCACCAAGGGCGACGCCAAGGTCGGCGAACAATTGTTCATGCGCCAAGGCTGCATCGCCTGCCACACGGTGTCGCGTGATCTGCCGCAGAAGGGCCCGTTCCTGGGCGAGGTTGCCCGTCAGTACAACCGAGCCGAACTGGTCGAGGCCATCCTCAAACCGAGCGCCAAGGTCGCGCAGGGTTTCACCACGCAGTGGTTCGACCTCAAGGACGGCACACGCGCGATGGGTTTCGTCACCCGTGAAGGTGCGGAGCAGATCGAACTGCGCGACATTACCGGCAACGTCCGCGATATCCCCACCACCGACATCGCCAAACGCGGCGAGGATAAGAACTCGATGATGCCGGTCGGGCTGGTGAACAACTGCTCGGCGGAGGAACTCGCGGCGATGCTGGCGTATTTTGAGTCGTTGGTCGGGAAGTAAACACTACGCACACCAAGCAACGCTCCCTGGGAGAAACTATGAAAGCCGGGTCCCCCCGGTAGCAGCGCGGGCTTGGTGTCCCAAAAGGTGCTGCATCCCCAGGAGACCCGGCATGAGCATCCTCGCTTTAGACCTTGGCCGTTTCAACCGTCCGACCCACGCGGT
>JANPLC010000265.1:0-5684 GCA_031426335.1 Planctomycetota bacterium | reverse complement strand
GCACCCGCTGCTCCCGCCACCACCACGGCCAACAAACCGACACCGCCGGTGATGCTCGCGGCCAACACCAAGCCGCGGGACCCCGCCCAAGCGGGCGACGGTATCGACCGCGTCGATGGCGAACTGAAGGACGCCGAGGGCAATCTAGTAATGCGCTATTCGTTGCGTGCACCGCGGGCGACCCGCGCCAGCGCCACTGCCAACAACTCAGCGGACCTCGGCTTGCTGCTGTGTTTCCACGGCGCCGGCGGCAATGAACAATGGCTCGCCGATCCGATGATGAAGGCCCTGCGCAGCCAGGGCGAGGTGCAGATGGTGGTGGCCGCGCTGAAATCAAAGGGGCCCAACTGGACGGTTGATGACGAGAGCAACGTGCTCGCCTTTATCGAGTGGGCGAAACGCACCTACCCGATCGATCCACGCCGCATCGTCATCCAGGGCATTTCCAACGGTGGCTGGATGGTCAGCCACTTCGGCTCGCGTCATCCCGAACTGGTCGCCGGCGTCGTCACGCTGTGCGGTGGCAATGGGTTTGAAGCGCCGGTCAAACGCCCGAGCAACGCCGCCGAAACCGGGTTCGAATACTACGTTGTCCACGGCACCGCTGACGAGGACGTCAACGTCAAGAACGCCCGTGGCATCACCAGTACGCTGCGCGCCAATGGCTTTCGCTACGTCTACCGCGAACTGCCGGGCGTTGGCCACGACGTGTGGAGCGATGAAGCCACGCGCCGCGATTTCGCCGGTTGGCTGACGCGCATCCGCCACAAGACCATGCCCCTGCCAGAGGCCGATCGGAAGGCGCTGGCGGCGTTCTCCTCGCGCGAGGACGCCGAGCACTTGCTGCTGAGCGACGACGGAGCTGCCACGCTGGTGCGCATCGGCGGACTGCCGGCGGAAAAAATCCTCGTGCGCGCACTGCGCTCAAAAAATCCGCCGGTGCGCGCCGCCGCCGCCAAATTGTTCGGCCAGACCGCCGGCATGCCCGGAGCGGCGAAGCTGCTGGCCGGTCTGCTGAACGACAAGGACATCGGCGTACGCACCAGCGTCATCGCCTCGCTGCAGCGCGCCGCCGACTGGAACGATCAAGAAGCGCTCGCCGCGCTCTGTCTGTTCGCTGGTGCGCGCAACAACAGTGCCGGCGAACGCCTGGAGGTGGTGCGCGCGCTCACCAAGTCGATCGCCTTCCGCTGCTCCCCTGGGCATGACAACCAGCTCATCCACGAGCTGCTGGTGCATCTGCTCGACGATGACGACATCTCCCTGCGGGCCGCTGCCATCGATACGCTGCCAAAGGTCGACCCGCCACGATTCGCCTACGATCCCGCCGCCACCACCGGCGAACGCCGCGAGGCGGTGCAACAATGGCGGCGCTGGTACCGCGACCTATTCGCGCCAGCCGACGATAAAACCGATCAACGCCGCTGAAGCCAGGGCGCCTGCCCGCTTCTGCGTTTCTTCCGGAGAGCACCCATGCGTCCCCTGCTGACCCTCGTCGCGCTCTGTCTCGCCATCGGTTGCGCCTCTGGCGCAGCGGCTCCGCTCAACGCGCTTGGCGGCCTGATCGAACCAGCGATCGACTGGAGCACCTACCCGCGTCCAGTGAAGATCGGCAAGACCACGGATGAACTGAAACATCCGACGACCAAAGCCTTCATCATGAAGTACCTGATGTGGGCGCCGGACAAACTGCCGGAGAAAAAGCGCCTTGGCCTGTTGGTGTGTTTCCACGGCTTCACCGGCAATGAAACGCACTTCGGTTTCGCCTACGACAGCATGAAGGCCGCGGGCGTCGCCGAGCACTTCGTGGTCATCAGCCTCAAATCCAAAGGCGCCGGCTGGGCTAAGGAAGACGAGAGCGATGTGCTGAAGACCATCGACTGGGTGAAGTCGGTTTATCCCATCGATCCGCGCCGGGTGTTCATCTGGGGCATGTCGAACGGCGGCTGGATGGTCAGCGATTTCGGCGGTAAACACCAGGACCTCATCGCCGGCATCTGCCGTTACTGCGGCTACCCGCCAACGGCTCCGACGGTGAAGGACGCCGCGGCGACGCAGACGGAATACTACCTGGTGCACGGCGACGCGGATCCCGATGTCGGCGTCGACGGCTCGCGCAGCCTGCGACGTTCGCTGCGCACGCTGGGCTACCACTACGTCTACCGCGAGATCGACGGCGGCGGCCACGTGAACATCCTTGACCACAAAAATGTCCGCGAGGACGTCTGCCGCTGGATGGATGCGCTACGCCACAAACAGATCCCGCTCAGCGCCGACGAAGAGAAGTTCCTCAAAGGGTTGAGCGATACCAAGAAATCCGATGCCGCCCTGAAAAAGCCCGACACCTGGGGCGAACTGCTGCGCATCGGCGGCCCACAGGCTGGCCAGATCGTCGCCCGCGCATTCAAGGCGGAATCGCCCACCGTGCGCGAAAACGCCGCGCTCGCCTGCACCCAGGGCGTGTTCGCAGGTGAAGCGACCGTCGCCGGACTGATCGATCTGCTCGACGACAAGAACGCCGGTGTTCGTGAGGCGGCGATCAAGGCGCTGGGTGTGTTCGCCAATTGGCGCTACGAATCCGCGCAGATGGCGCTCGGAAAAATCGCACTGAAACCCAAGGGCGTACAGGACGAACGTGGTGCTGCGACGTTGCTGCTCGCCGATGCAGCACGTATGCCGATGCTCGGCAACTACGACGACGACATGCCGGTAATCCAGGCCCTGCTGACCTTGATGGACGACGATGCCAAGGGTCTGCGCGAAGCCGCCTTCGCTCCGCTCGTGGCGGTGGTGAAAGACGGCCTGGGCTACGATCCGACCAAATCCGACAAGGAACGTGCCGGCGCGATCAGCAGATGGATGGACTGGTTCAACTCCAAGGCCAGTGCTGAGGGCAAAGGCCAAAAACGCTGAGAACTCGCTGAGCGTACGGTGAGCGGCGCCTGACTGCGTTGCGGGTTGTTTCCACGCTCAAGGCTCCTTCCATAGGCGCATGTCCCGCCACGCTTCTCCCACCGACGATCCGCACTGGCGGCGACTCTACGAAGTCACCCGCAGCGAGGCTGCCGCAGACGCGCAGCAGTGCTTGTCCAAGGGCACCACACGGCTGGCGCACGATCTAGTAGCGGCGGGCGTCGCCCGACTGGAACAAACCATCGCCGCCGATCCGACACCGCCGGTGCGCGCCTGTCGTCGTGGTTGCGGTTGGTGCTGTCACCAACCGGTGTTTCTCACCGCAGCGGAAGCAGTGGTATTGATCGCCCATCTGCGCGAGACGTGGAGCAACGAACGGCTTAACCAACTGCGCGCCGTACTCACCGCACGCGCTGCCGAGCGCCGAGCGCAGGTCGAGGACCGCACGCTGCTCGCCGCCGGCTTGCCGTGCGTGTTCCTGGACGAGGACAACGCCTGCACGGTCCATACCGCACGGCCACTGACCTGCCGCGGTATCACCTCATCTTCCGCCGCGGCCTGTGCCGAGCGCTATGTCGATCCGACCGCGCCACCGCCACCGATCGA
Source organism: Planctomycetota bacterium (assembly GCA_031426335.1). Classification (GTDB taxonomy): domain Bacteria; phylum Planctomycetota; class UBA11346; order UBA11346; family UBA11346; genus BOG-1363. The sequence continues at coordinate 2,165 of JANPLC010000265.1, read as the reverse complement.
TCCGTACGGCCATACCGCCACGCGCGCGGTGGTGCACGGCTTGAGCGCAGCGTTGACCGGCGCCGGACTGGCCGGTGGCATGGGCGAGTTGAATGCGCTGCTCGCGCAATTGCTGCCAGACGAGACCACACCCACCAGCGAGCTGAGTTGAACTAAGCGGTGACGATGCAATCGGGACGGCGGGCTACGGCACCACCTCCACCGGCGCGATCATGACCCGCCCATCAGCCAGCGACACACGAACGTCCTGGATTGGAGCGCCACGGGTGCCTTCCCACACCGCCGGGCGCAGCACGGCGCGAGTATAGAGGCCCTGGCTCAGCGCGGCGTGTTGCTGCTCGTCCAGGTAGATCTGGTTGGTGGTGGAGATCGAGACCACCGCCAGCGGCACGCCCTCGCCGGACAGATTCACGCAGTACCATTCCACCATGGACGGCGGCTCGTAACTCGCCGCATCGACCACGGAGACCACCACCACGACGACGATGACCACCGCGACTACCACGGCCAGACCGACCAACGCGTCGCTGCCTGAACCACAATTGCCGAAACTGAGATTGCAGGAACCACCGCTGCCGCCTGAACTACCCGACGATGACGATGATGACGACGGTGAAGGAAGTGGCGCGACCAGCACCCCCTGCGCCAGCGTCACCGGATAGGGTCGCCCAGGTGGCGCGGACGCGCGACCCTGGCCGCAGCCGACCAGGACCAGCAACACCAGGAGGAACGACACACGGCGGAGGAAGAGTTCCATGGTCAATAGTTAGCGTACGATTGCTATCAATGCAAGCGACGAGTATTAAACCGACTGAACTGGGGAGCAAGAAATGACACCGGGAGGAGAAGACGGCGAAAACTACCTGACGAGGTACCCGAAGTTGATGAAATGGATCAACCAATGCGGTGGGTGTCAGAGCAAAGGCTACAAGCCGGAACTGCCGGACGAAATTTATCCAGGAGGCGGCGCGCAGAACCTCCGCGAATACTTCAGGGTCATGGCCTTCGATGGACGTGGGCTATGCCTGGTGTGCTCGCGAAATCAGGCCATATAGGCGCGCGCGTCACGCCGCCGGTTTCTTCAGCTTGTAGACCATGCTGAGGATCTCCGCGACCGCCTCGTACCACGTCACTGGTACCGGATCACCGACATCGAGTTCCTTCGCCAGGGCGAGCGCGAGGGCCGGCGCTCAGGGGATCGCGTCGAAGATCGGCTCGATCCCCTCCGCCCATGGGATGGCGTAGGTCTCGCCACCCCATTCGCCGAGCAGGAGCATGAAATCGTTGCCGTCCCTGGACAGTAACGCGCCGAAATTCTGGTCGCCGATGCTGGTCAAGGCACCGTCGTCGGGGCCGACGATGATCCAGGGATCGTTGTCGTCCCAGCCGCGAATATTGGTGAGCGGCCCGTGCGGCCAGAGGCGATGCCCGTCCGCACCGAGGTCCGGGCACATGCAGAGGTTGAAGCCGACGATGCGGCCGTGGCCATCGGCCACCTCGTTCCAGAAGTAGAACCACTCTGGATCCTCGATCACCAAGCCGTAAATTCGTCCGCCATTGCGGAATGACGTGGGGATACGCGCGGGAAAATCGTAACGCGCGGCCGCTATCCGCCCGCAGGAATGATCGGCGAAGAGCAACGTGGGGTGATTCATCGGCACGAAGATTATGGGCTGCCTCGGGCAGTCGGCCATATCCGGCGCGCCAGCAGCCATGTGCCCAGCGGATGGACGTCAGCGTGCCGCGCCCAGGGCGGATGCTCACGCCGCCGGTTTCTTCAGCTTGTAGACCATGCTGAGCACCTCAGCGACCGCCTGATACCATTTCACCGGCACCGGATCACCAACATCGAGTTCCTTGGCCAGGGCACGGGCGAGCGTGACGTTTTCCACCTGCACGATGCCGTGTTCCGCGGCGATGGCCTTGATCCGCTGGGCGACTTCGTCGTAGCCCCGCGCCACCACGATGGGGGCGGCCATGGTCGCCTTGTCGTAGCGGATGGCGACCGCGACGTGCGTCGGGTTGGTGATGACCACGTCGGCCTTGGGCACTTCCTGCATCATGCGGCGTTGCGCCATCTGGCGCTGGATCTGGCGAATCTTGCTCTTGATCAGCGGATCGCCTTCCGACTGCTTCATCTCCTCTTTGATCTCCTGCTTGGTCAT
>JANPLC010000264.1:0-2785 GCA_031426335.1 Planctomycetota bacterium | reverse complement strand
GCCATCAGCAGCCTGCCGACCGACCGCGACGCCCGTACGTACCTGGCGAAACGCTGCAATTTCCCTGATCTGGCAGCGTTCGATTTGGCGCTGCACTTGGCGCGTGAAACCGGCAGACGGTGGTTCGATCGTTTGGTGCGGTGACCCTGGGAGCGCGGGCTTCACCTCCGTCGCTGTGGTTGGTGCGTGGTGGGTGCAGACTGAAGCCTGCGGTCCCAGGAGCGGAACGCAGCATCGACGGGCGTGGCGTCCACGCGATCAGGCTCTAGAAGTCCCTACATCCCAGGGAGCCTCCATGTTGCGCGTTGCCGTCCTGCTCATACTCGCCCTCGGCTTGCACACCGCTGAACCGCTCAAAATCGGTCTGCTGTGCACCGGTTCCGTCACCGACGGTGGTTGGAACCAACTCGCCAAGGACGCGATCGAGCAGTTAAAAAAGGAGCTCAAGGCCGAGGTCTCGATCCTGCAGAAAGTCACGCAGGACAAGGCGGGCGACGAACTGCGCGCCTACGCCGCTGACGGCTATGATCTGGTGATCGCGCATGGGTATGAGTTCCTGACACCGGCTGCTGAAGTCGCCGCGGGCACCAAGATGAAAATCGCCGTGAGTGGCGCAGACGTCGCGCGTCCTCGAATCGTCACCCTCGATTTCGATGTCTCCCAGGCGTCCTACCAGCTCGGGGTCATTGCCGGCACGCTGACGAAGAGCGGCAAACTCGGCTTCATCGGCGGCGCACCGTTCCCGTCAGTGAAGGCCTGTTACCGTGGTTTCGTTGCCGGTGCCAAGTCGGTGCGTGCAAATGTCACCGTTGCCGAGGCCTACACCGCATGGGACGAGCCGGTGAAATCGAAACAGCAGGCGGAGGCGTTTTTCGCCCAAGGCATCGATCTGGTCTATCCAAATGTCGACGCCGCCAGCCGCGGGGTGTTCGAAGCGGTGAAGGAACGCAATGCCAAGGATCCGACCAAGCCGGTGTACGTGTTCGGCTGCGTCGCCGACCAGAACGCCAATCCGGTTTGTCCGGACCACATCCTTGCCAGTGCGGTGATCCGCCTCGACGCAGCCTTTCGCACGGTGGCCGAGGCGGTGGTGGCGAAGACCTTCGCTGCCGGCGTCGTGCGCGAGAATCTTGCGCGTGGCACCTGTGTCGCGGTGCTCAATCCGAAGCTCATCGGCGGCGTGCTGACCGCGGAGATCCAGGCGTTGGTTGAGCAAGCGGGCAAGGACCTGGTCGCCGGTAAGATCACCATTTCGGCGGAATGAACGGCGCGATGGATCTCATCAGCGGATGATCTCCCTCAGCGGCATCACCAAACGTTTCGGCGCGGTGACCGCGTTGGACGGCGTGTCGCTGAACATCACCCCAGGGCGGGTGCATGGCCTGCTCGGCGAAAACGGGGCCGGCAAGTCGACCTTGATGAACATCCTGTTCGGGATGCTGCAACCGGACGCGGGCACCATCACCAGCGCGGGCGCACCGCTGCGTCTGCGTTCGCCGGCGGAAGCAGTGCGTCAAGGGCTGGGCATGGTGCATCAGCACTTCGCCTTGGTGCCGACCCTCAGCGTGGTCGACAACGTGGTGTTGGCTCTCCAGTCGTCGCTGGGCCGCATCCATCGTGCACAGTGGAACACGCATCTACGCCAACGCGCGGCCGCGCTGCGCTGGGATATCGATCCCGCAGCCATGGTCGAAACACTGGCCATCGGGCAACAACAACGGGTGGAGATCCTCAAGGCGCTGTTGGCCATCGACCACGCCGGCAGTACGCAGCGAACACTCATCCTTGATGAACCGACCGCGGTGTTGACGCCACACGAGGTCGATGAGCTGCTGCCCGCCATCCGCGCGTTGGCGGCGGACGGTGTCGCGGTGGTCTATATCAGCCACAAGCTCGGTGAAATCGCACGCGTCTGTGATGAGGTCAGCGTGCTGCGACGTGGGCGCGTGGTGCATCATGGGCCAGCGAGCGAGACCCGGGAGCGCCTGGCGGAACTGATGGTAGGAACGGCAGTCAGCCAGCCATCCCGTCAGGCGTGTCCGGCACCCGCAACGGCAGCGGTACGGATCGCGGCGCGCAATCTCACCATCTGCACCGATGGTCGCCCGCTGCTGAGCGATGTGACACTGGAGGTGCGTGCTGGGGAGATCGTCGGAGTCGCTGGGGTCGAGGGGAACGGACAGGTGCCCTTGGTGCAGGCCCTGCTCGGGCATCTGTCGGCGACCAGCGGCTCTGTCATGGCACCCGGGAAAATCGCGGTGATCCCCGATGATCGTCAGCGTGAGGCGTTGGTGATGCCGTTGAGTGTGGCGCAGAACCTCGCCTTGCGGCGTTACCGCCAAACTCCATTCAGTTGGCATGGATGGTTGTCGCCTGCCGCGTGGAATGATCAGGCACGCACGTTGATGGCGGCCAGCGATGTACGGGCGCCATCGCCCGAGGTCGCGGTGGCGACCCTGTCTGGTGGCAACCAGCAGAAGGCGGTGGTCGCACGTGAACTGGATGGCGAACCCGCGGTGATCATCGCGGTGAACCCGACGCGTGGACTCGACGTGGGGGCGGCGGCAGCGGTGCTGAACCGCTTGGTGGCTGCCGGCGAGCGCGGTGCGGCGGTGCTGTTGATCCACAGTGATCTCGATGAACTGCTGGCGATCAGTGATCGCGTGCTGGTGCTGCACGATGGACGTGTGAGCGAGAGTGGCTGGCCGGCACGCGATCGCGCGGTGATCGGACGTTTGATGATGGGAGGACTTCCCCAGGGAGCGCTGGCCGCTGGCCCGCCTGA
>JANPLC010000263.1:0-20308 GCA_031426335.1 Planctomycetota bacterium | reverse complement strand
ACGACGAGCGGCGAGCTTGAGCGCGGCGCGCGTGGTCTTGGCTTCCGGGTTACGGATGACGTGTGCTTCGTCGAGGATCACCGTGCTGTACTCAATCGAGGACAGCAGCTTGATGTCGCGCTGCAGGATGTTGTAGCTGGTGAGCAGCAGGCCCTTCTTGGGCAGGCGCTCGGTCGACTTCACGCGGTCGAGGCCGAGGTGCGTGTGCACCGGGATCTCGGGGCAGAATTTTTTGCATTCGTCGACCCAGTTGTCGACCACCGAGCGCGGCGCGACGACCAAGTGGACGCCCGGATCCTCTTTGTGCCGGTGCAGTACGAAGGTGATCGACTGGACGGTTTTGCCGAGACCCATGTCGTCGGCGAGGACGCCGCCAAGACCGCGGTTGCTGAGGAACACCATCCAGTTGAAGCCAGCGTGCTGGTACTCACGCAGCGTGGCGTTGAGGCCCTTGGGCAGATCGACGTGCGGAATCGACGCGCCGCCTTTGGCCAGGCTGGCGAGGTCGAGAGTCGCCTCGTCGAGTTGCATCTCGCCGCCGGATTCGGCGAGCGACACCGCCATGGCGGCGGCATGACGCGGAACGCGGACCTTGCCGTTGTGTTCCTTGAGGCCGCCGAACTCGGACAACGTGCGGTAGCGGTTCAGCCACTCGTCGTTGATGCGCGCGCGCAGGCCGTCCTTGAAGACCATGACGTTCTGGCCACGCGCGGCATTTTTCAGCAGCTCTTTGATCGGCACATGGCGGCCGTCGACCAGCGCATCGATTTCCAATTCCAGGTAGTCGTCGTGGGCGACGACCTTGGCGGTGGTGACGATGTCTGCCGGCGGGCGTCCGCGGTGCAGACGGTCTTGGCCACGGATGTCCCAGCCTTGCAGGTTCGGGATGACTTGGGCGAGGAAGCGGTCGGCGGCGTCGCCGTCGGCGACGAAGCCGAAGGCGCCGCGACGCTGCACCAGCGCACCACGCTTGATGAATTCATTGCAGCGCTGCAATTCGAGATCGCGATCGCGCTCGCACTTGAGGATGTTGCCGTGTTTGTCCTCGGCAACGATCAGGCCGATACGTTCCAGCGGATCGATCTCGGGGAGATCGTCGTGGTAACGGAAACGCACGTTGCCACACAGGCGCGAGTCGACTTCGTACATTTCGAGGATCGGCTGCGGACGACCGCGCACCTGCTTGGCGCGATCGGCCTGCGGCGGCACTTGGCCGGCATGCGCGAGTACGCTGCGCCAGGGATCACGCACCAGCCATTCTTTCGGCACCATGATCGGACCGACCATCAGCGGATCGAGGTGCTCGGCGGGACCAGTCCACTCCAGCGGGATGATGCGACCGCGGAAGACGATGTGCGGGCCTGGGATGAGCCAGACGTTGGCGACGGCGGCACCGCCGACTTCGAGGTACAGACGAACCTTCTCGCCTTTGTCTTCCATCATCAGACGCGGGCTGCGTGGGCTGCCTTCGATGACGCAGGGAAAAGTCTGGCCGTCGATGATCATCACGGGCGGCGGATGAATGCCGCGCACCTGGGTGAGCGCACGCTGGATCGAGTCCATCTCGTGCAGCGGATCGCTGCGCACACCCGAAGCGCCTTCGACCACCAGCGTGCGCGTGCGTTTGCAATTCGGCAGCAGGCGACTGAGGGTGATGACCACCTGGCCGGTGCCTTTGGGCGCGGCAGGACGGGTGGCGTCGGTCGTGGATGAAGAGGCGGGGGCGGGCATGGCCATTTCCGTTGCAGTCGTTCCCAACCGAGCGCGAGGTGGACCTGGCAGCCGTCGCGGCGACTCACCGCGCGGCTCACCGCATCTTGCGGCAAGGGCGGCAAGGGCGGTAAAATGCGGCGGAAAGCCGCAAAAAGGTCACCCTCGGGTGCGTCCCGAATGGGGTGGAGGGCGCATCCTAACCGCCAATTCACCTCCGCAAGAAGGGAATAATACGATGTCTAACGCTACGTTTTCCGCCAACCGGCTGATCTGGCGGTAAAATCAGGTACAACCACCACCTGCAGCCACGTCGCAGCGTGGTGACGGGGTTGCGATCTGTGTCGAGGGCGCACCCTGCCGCCCCATGTTGCCCTACCACCCGAGTACGGTTGCCGAAGCGCTGTACAGCATGCTTGATCACGCCGCTGCGACGCGCGGGCGGGCAACCCTGGCGATTCCAGGCGGTCGTTCGCCAGGTCCGGTGCTCACGGCCCTCGCGGGAATGTGCGGCGACTTCGTGCGCGAGCGGCTGCACCTGCTGTGGCTGGATGAACGCGCGGTCCCACTCGGTCACCCCGACCGCAATGATGCGCCGACCTTGGCGGCGTGGCAGGCCGGCGGTGCGCTGCCGGCATTCGTGCACGCCATGCCGGCAGAACGCGCAGATCTGGATGCCGCGGCGGCGGACTACGCGCTGCAGTTGCGCGAGGCGACCGGCGGTAGCGGAGCCCTCGATGTGTGCTTGGTCGGCATCGGTGAGGACGGGCACCTCGCCAGCCTCTTTCCCCACCACGCGGGTCTGAAGGAACTGGCGGAGGTGTTCGCCATTTACGACAGTCCCAAGCCGCCGCCCAAACGCCTGACACTGTCGTTGCCGGTGCTCCATCGTGCGGCCCAACACGTGGTCCTCGCGCTTGGTGCGGCCAAGGGTCAGATCGCCAAACGCGCCGGGCGTGGACCGGATCCGGCAATCCCGGTGAGCCTGTTACCGCGCGACCGCACCCTCTGGTACCTCGACGACGCGGCCGCGGCGGAGTTTGGTTGAGTAGTCCGATCTGGTTCTCGTCTCGCTGCTTAGGACGTAGAAACGGGTCCGCAGAGAGCGCCTGTCGCAGGGCTTGGGAATGGGACTCCGCGGCGTCGGCAACAACCCAGTTGACGCCGCGATATGTTATCTATCGTTAGCTAACATAAGAGGAGGCCACATGCCGCTCATTTCCGCCAGCCCAGCCCACACCGCAGACGCCACCCTGTCGTTGGCGTCGCGCATCCCGTTCGGGCTCAAACTCGCTTACACCGCCTTCATGGCCGTGCTCGTGCCGGTGTACTGGTACAACTACGGACCGACCAACTTCCTCTACTTCTGCGACATCGCGTTGTTCGTCACGCTGATCGGCATCTGGCGCGAATCGGCATTGCTGATCTCGATGGCGGCCGTGGGCATTCTGGCGCCGCAAGTGTTGTGGGTCGCGGATTTCGTCGCGGAACTCTGCGGTGGGCACCTGACCGGTATGACCGCCTACATGTTCAATCACGACAAGTCGTTGTTCTTGCGCGGCCTGTCGCTCTTCCACGGCTGGTTGCCGTTCCTGTTAGTCTACTTGGTCTGGCGCCTAGGTTATGATCGTCGCGCCTTCTTGCGCTGGACCGTGCTCGCCTGGGTGCTGCTGCTGATCTGCTACACGCTGATGCCCGGCCCGCGTGCTGACGCGGCGAGCATCGCGACGCCAGTGAACATCAACTACGTGCACGGTATGAGCGACACCGCGGCCCAAACCTGGATGCCCCAACTCGCGTGGTTCGGCACCATGCTCATCGGCCTGCCGCTGCTGATCTTCCTGCCGACGCACCTTGCTCTGCGCTTCTGCTGTGCGAGTAAATTGCCGGTAAAAACCACCGTTTGAGTGATAGGGCGCATCAGCGCAGGACCAGCAGCCAAGCGAGCAAGGCGATTGGCGCGGCGATGGTGGTCACCACCACCATCGCCGCCATCAGTTCCGCATCACCGCCGAGCAAACGTGACATCGGCACCGCGGCGATCGCCACCGGACAGGCCATCAACACCACGGCAGCGGTGAGCCCAGGCCCACTGACGCCCAGCGCCAGTCCGATGCCCCAGGTCACCGCCGGCACCAGCAGCAGCTTACCAATGGCGATGAACGACAGCAGTAGACGGTTGCGCCGCATCAGCCCCAAATCGAGTTGCATGCCAACCAGCAACAACGCCATCGGGATCGCCGCGCGGGCGAGCAATTCGATGCTGTCGCCGACCACGTGGCCATGCAGCAGGTTTGGTTTGATCAGACTCGCGATCGTGCCGAGCGCACAGGCGACGATCAGCGGATTGCGTGGCAGGTGCAGCAACACCGTCAGCAGCGCAGCAGCACTCACGCCGTGGTGGGCCAAGCGCAACGCCAACACCGAGCCGGCATTGAACGCGGTGATCATCGCGCCCAGCAGCACGCCAAAGGCGGTCAGCAATAAGGTGGCTTCCTCCGGCGGCAGCGCGGCGGCGAGCAACTGCATCACCGGCAGCCCGATGAAGGCGGCATTGGGTCGCGCCACCCCGGCAACGATGGTGCCGCGGATCGGCGCTGGCATGGCACGGCATAACCACCAGCTCCCGGCCAGACCCGCGGTGAATCCACCCAGGGCCGCAGCCAACCCAGCTCCGTCGAAGTGGTGGCGGATGTCGACCGCCGCCACCAGCACGAACAATTGGGTCGGCAGGGCGACCCAGAAGACCACGTTGTTGAGTTCCTCAACCCCCTGATCGCCGACCAGCCGGAAGCGCCGCAGGCCCCATCCGATTGCCACCAGAGCAAAAACCGGGATCAATGCCCCGAGCAACAACCACAATTCCGCCAGCATGGGCGGGGACCATGGGTGGCGGGCAGGGGTGGGGAAGAAGGGATTAGGGAATAGGGATTAGGGCAGGGCCACGAGCGCGTTTTTCGTCTATCCCTAGCCCCTAGCCCCTAGCCCCTTTTCTTCATTCGTGTTTGCAACACCTGCGGCGGGAGGGGGAGGGTGACCTTGCCGCGCTCGGGGGCCGGCCTCCAATGCGCTCCTTCCCCTGGAGTCCCGCCATGTCCCCCATTCGCGCATGTGCCTTGTCCGTGCTGCTGGTTCCGGCTCTCGCCCTGACCGCCGCAGAGAAGATGGCTCCCACCAAGTCGAACCCGCCACCGGTGAACGTCAGTGGTTCGTACCTGATCGACAAGACCATCCCGGCCTACGGCGTCCTCAACCAGGTGCCGCATTACACCGACAGCCGCGCCAATGCCCTCTACCTGGAAATCCACCAGGTGCTCGCCGATGTCGAGAGCCAAGCGATGGGCGGGAGCAGCGCTCCCGTTGTTGAGGGCAAGAAGAAGTCCAAGGATGCTCCCGTGGCGTCGGTCGGTGACGCCCGCATCGGTGAACTGCATGCCCGCCTCGTCGAACTCGATGCGCGCATCGCCTACCGCACGTACCTGGAGCAGTGGCACATCGACACCAGTTTCTCTGACCTGGCCCGTGCGACGGACATGCTGGCGCTCAGCGGCCGGATCGGTGCCGCCACGGTCGAGAAGGTCCAGGCGACCAAACCGAAAGACGCGCAAAAGGCCGCGCCGGAAGCTCCGGTAGCTCCGAAGGCGGAAGCTCCGGCCGCGCCAACCGCAGTCCCTGAAGCTCCGGCCGCGCCGGCCGAAGCCCCGGTTGCTCCGCCAGCGGCAGAAGCTCCTGCTGCTCCGCCGGTGGCTGAACCGCCTGCCGCTGAGCCGCCCGCAGCTGAGCCGCCCGCCGTCGAACCGCCCAAGTGATCGGCCGGAAAACGACGTCTCGCTGACAACCTCCGCCGACCAGCGGAGGTTGTTGCTGCTTGGGGTTCTGCCGCGGCCACTAGCCTCCGCACCCCACATGGCACGCATCGTCGTCGGTATGAGTGGAGGCGTGGATTCCAGCCTCAGCGCGGCGCTCCTGCGCGAGCAGGGCCACGAGGTTGTTGGCGTGACCATGCAATTGTGGCCGTGCGCCGAGCAGGATGGCGGCTTCACGCGTGAAGACTCGTGCTGCTCACCAACCGAGACCATCGACGCGCGGGCGGTGGCGCAGGGTGCCGGCATCCGTCACTACGTTATCGATCAGGTCGAGGAATTTCGCCGCGGCGTGGTCGACGGATTTGTCGCCGCCTACGCCAACGGCCAGACGCCGAATCCGTGTGTGCGCTGCAACGAGAAGATCAAATTCGGTTCGTTGTGGGAACACGCCAAACGCCTCGGCGCGGAACAGGTCGCCACCGGTCACTACGCGCGCGTCGAACAGGTCTTCGATCGTCACGTGTTGCGCACCGCGGTCGACCGCAACAAGGACCAGACGTATTTCCTCTTTTCGCTGACGCAGGAACAACTCGCCGCCGCGCATTTCCCGGTTGGTCACTTGACCAAGGATGAAGTGCGCGCGGCATCGCGGGCGCGTAACATCGTCACCGCGGACAAACACGAATCGCAGGACATCTGCTTCATCGGTGAAGAGGGCGTCAGTGGTTTCTTGCGCGAACGGATTCCCGAGGCCTTCCGCCCAGGTCCGATCACCTTGAGCGACGGACGCCTGCTCGGTGAACACCAGGGGCTCGCGGCCTACACCATCGGCCAGCGCAAAGGTCTCGGAGTCGCGTGGCATGAGCCGTTGTTTGTCGTGCGCCTCGACCATGCGACCAACACCGTGGTGCTTGGCGAACGTGATGACTTGCTGGTCAGCGAATTGCCGCTGACCGACTGCACGTGGCATCTCGGAGAATTGTCGGCTGCTGGCCTGGAGTGCCGCGTACGCACACGTCATCGCGCCAAGCCGGTTCCCGCACGTATCGAGTCGCGCCCAGGCACCGGTCCGGGCGGTTTACCGAACGCCACCGTCCATTTTGCTGAACCGCAGCCGCGCACCAATGCCGGACAGGCGTGTGTGGCCTATGATGAGCGCGAAGAGTTGTGCCTCGGTGGCGGGTGGATCGCGCCAGCTTCCTGATCATCGGTACCGTTCTCACAGGAATTGACGCTGTGGTTCGGCTTCGGTGACACCTTCAGCCAGTCAAATACGTGTGGCGTTGACCCGGAGTGCCCGGCCTGACATTCGCCGCCATGTGGTCCGGTGAACAACCGGAATCACCTGACCGGGAGCCCAATGTCGAACAACGTTGTTTCTCCAGCTGTTCCCGCGAGTCGGCGAGCGGAAATGCTAGGCCTCGGTCTGGCGATGATATTCATGATCCTGTGCACCGTGCCGTTCATTGGCCGGAATGGGTTGGTGTTGGACGAGGTCTTCAGCGCCGACATTACCAGAACAGGAACGGGGCTTTGGCAGACCCTGACCACGCTCGAAAACAACATGGCACTGTACTATGCGACCCTGTGGGCGTGGCAGGTCCTGGGCGAGGACGAATTTACTCTGCGTCTGTTGTCAGTGATCTTTGCGTTGCTGACGATTCCGGTCCTGCACGTGCTTGTACGTGGACTGTTCGACGTGCGCACGGCGCTCACGGCGGATTTCCTTCTGGTGGCCAATCGCCTGTTTTTGGAGTACGCGGGCGAAGCCCGCACCTACAGCATGCTGCTGTTCCTGTGTACGTTAGCGACGCTGCTGTTCGTGCAGGGCATACAACGTCCACGCTGGTGGATCTGGGGTTGGTACGCGGTGGTGTTGGCGGCGGCGACGTATGCCCACTACTTCGGATTCCTGATGGTGTTTGCCCATGCCGCGGCCTTGGCGTGGCGTGGACGCGACGGAGTTCCATGGCGATCGTTCCTGATGTCCATCGGTCTGGTCGTGCTGCTGCTGGTGCCGCTCTTTCTAACGCGTCCGCGAAACCTATCACAGGTTGACTGGATCGAACCAACCAGCCCTGCGGAGCTGTTCTACCTCGCCGTGTATATGTGTGGTGGCAAAGCACCGCTGCTCGTGGTGGCGGGTTGTCTGATGGTGTTCACGGCGATGTGGTGGCGGCGGGCATTCGCGGACCGTTCGTGGGCGCTGTGGCTGGTGTTCACGTGGTTGGTGGTGCCGATCTTGATCGCCTTTGCCGCCTCGATGCTGATCAAGCCGGTATTCATGACCAAGTACCTCATTGGATGCTTGCCGGCGCTCTTGGTATTGGTGGCGGTCATGTTGAACCGGACCCGCCCAGTGGTTGCCATCAGTGTGGTGACGTTGCTCACGGTGTTGATGGTCGTCGGACAGGTGCGGCATGGGGCGTATGGGGGTGGGACCTGGCGCGAAGCAGTGGCCTACCTGGCTGATGAAATGGCGCCCGACGAGGCGGTCGTGGCCTACCCGTACTATGGCGAGAAGCCGGTGACCTACTATTGGCGACGGGTACGAGGCGAGCAATCCGGTCCGCAGATCATGTCGATATCGCAGGGCCCTTTTCATCCCGGCGGTGGTGCCTCCGACCCGGACCCAGACCTGGTGCGGATTTCCACGCTGGCGAAACAACATCAGCGGATCTGGGTGGTCTTTACCGACGATACCAGCCGCAGATTGAACCGTCATTGGTGGCCCCAAATCGAAGAGGTGCTGCGGCTGCAGTTGCCATACCAGCACCAGCAAAAATTTTCCGCTCTCCACGGCATCCAATCCGTGACGGTCTACACCTTCTCGCGCACGCCCCCCAGCGGCTTCTGAAGTTTAGGTGTCGGATGGCCCAACAACACGCGGCGGGTTGCTACGTATGACGTTGGCGATAACGCCCACCACCAGGAACGCATCATGATCCATCGTCATCGTTTCGCCTCGGCAGCACTTTTCCTAGCGACCACCGCCATCGGTGCGCAGGCCGCCGACAACTACACCATCGATCCGGTGACCAGCTCGGCGATCTTCCGCGTGAAACATTTCAACGTCGCCTATTTTTACGGGACCTTCAATGCGATCGAGGGTTCGCTGACCTGGGATCAGGCGGCGCCGGCCTCATCGAAGGTCGACATCACCATCCAGGCCGCGAGCGTCGATTCGCGCAATGAGAAACGCGACGCGCACTTGGCCAATCCCGACTTCTTCGACGCGAAGCAGTTCCCGGTGCTCAAATTCGCCGGCTCGTCGTTCAAGGCGCTCGACGCCGATCGTTACGAGGTCGCCGGCGAATTCACCATGCACGGGGTTACCAAGCCGCTGACCATCACGGTGACCAAGACCGGCGAAGGCAAGGATCCCAAAGGCGACCAGCGCATCGGCTTCGAGACCACCTTCATGGTCAAACGCAGCGATTATGGCATGGACAAGATGCTCGCGAACATCGGTGACGAGGTCACCGTGATCTTCTCTACTGAAGGTATCCGCAAGTAAGAGTGCCCGAACAACGCGATGACAAGACTTGCGCGGGCCTCGTGCAGCCAAGCATGAGGCCCATGCGTCGTCTCACCGTCGTGGCGTTGATTGTGCTCGCGGGCTGCAAGGTTCACACGCCTCCCGATGCGGCGGTATCGGCGCGCCTGCGCCCGACGGTGGAAGCGACCTGCGTGGCGATGGCCCTGCCGGAGGCGGAACGTCCCAGTGGCCGTACGCTCGATGATCAGATCGGATTGTTGACCATGCGTCTGTCGCCTGCCTTGGTGCAGAAAATCGATGGCGGGACATTTGACCGGGGCGTGGTGGAGCAGGGGTATCGCGCGGCGCTCGCCCGTAGGGCGCAGCGTCAATCACGCAGTGAACCGCCGCGTTTGCTGGTCTTCCTCATCGATAAACAGCCCACCTGGTCGACCGATCAGACCCTGCTCGCCGCGGCGTTGCTCGCGCAATATGAACACGAGGCCAAGCTTGCGCCGCCGCCGGCCGAGCTGGCGCAGTGAACTGACGGCGTGGTTGAACCGCCACGACGCGGCGAGAGCACGTGGCATGCGGACTTTTGGCGCTGACGTGAAGTCTGCTAACAACAACGCCCTGCCATAAGGCAGGGCGTTGTTGGCATGCAGTTGTTGGCACGAAACTCTCAAAACTGCTTAGTCTTCGGCGGTGGCCTTGCGAATGCCGGGACGATCCTGATTGATCCGGCGATCGAGGTACTCGACCACGCGACCGATGGTCTCCAGGCCGGCCTCGCCGGGCAGCGCCTCGTCGAAGTTCACACCGAAGGCGTCTTCCAGGTCCATCGCCACTTCGGCGATGTCGAGGGGATCCTTGGTGATGTCGGGCACCAGGGCTTGCTTGTCGTAGTCGAACTCATCGTCATCCCCAGGATGGGGCAGGTTGTGCAACTTGTTGCACATGATCTCGATGACTTCTTCGCGGATGCGCTTCTTTTCCATGTCGGTCACCGTGCTCATGCGATCCTATTCGTGGGGGCGGCGCAGTCTGGTAAGCCCGCCCGCGCAGGCAACCACCAGCGGGAGGGGGCCTCTGAAGCATCAGAAGCCTCAAATCAGGCTCTTCAGCCCGTAAAGCGGCGGAAGATCAGCGAGGCGTTGTGGCCACCGAAGCCCAGGTTGTTCGACAGGGCGTACTCGACCTGTACCTGGCGTGCCTGGTTGGGCACGTAGTCCAGATCGCACTCGGGATCTGGCGTGGTGTAGTTGATGGTCGGTGGCAGGACGCCGTCACGCAGCGCCAGGACCGAGGCAATGGCCTCGATGCCACCGGCCGCACCCAGGGTGTGGCCGGTCATCGATTTGGTGCTGCTGACCGCGAGTTTCTTCGCGTGGTCGCCGAACACCGCTTTGATGACCTTGGTCTCACCCGCGTCGTTGTACTTGGTCGAAGTGCCGTGGGCGTTGATGTAGCCGAGCTGCTCAGGGCGCAGGCCGGCATCGCGCAGGGCCATCAGCATGCAGCCAATGCCGCCCGCGCCGGTGGGGTCTGGCTGGGTCTCGTGGAAGGCGTCACCAGTGCAGCCATAACCGACGATTTCAGCATGAATGGTCGCGCCGCGCTGCTTGGCGTGTTCCAGCTCTTCGAGGATGACGATGCCGGCGCCTTCGCCGATGACGAAGCCATCGCGGTCGCGATCGAACGGACGGCTGGCAGTGCCTGGGCTGTCATTTCGCGTCGACAGAGCGGTGATGGAGTTGAAGCCCGCCACGCCCAGGTCGGTGATCGGCGCCTCGGCGCCACCACTGATCATGACATTGCACAGACCACTACGGATGTGGTGGAACGCTGCGCCGATGCAGTGCGAACCGGTGGCACAGGCGGTGGTGATCGAGTAGTTCGGACCCTTGGTCCCGTAGACGATCGAGATGTCGCCGGCGGCGCTGTCGACGATCATCTTCGGCACCAGCATGGGGCTGACGCGCGAGGGACCGCGCGTGGCCAACACCGCGCATTCCTCTTCGATGGACTTCAGGCCGCCGATACCGGACCCCACCACGCAACCGGCACGGAACGGATCCGCCCAATTCTTGTAGTCGAGCCCGCTGGCTTCCATCGCTTCATGCGCGGCCTTGAGCGCCAGTAGGACGAAACGGTCCTTGCGCTTGGCCTGCTTCATATCGCCGATGACCAGCGCAGCATTGTCGAGTGGCACAGCACCGCCGAACTTGGTTTTGTGTTTGGACACATCCAAGGTGGTGATGGGGCCGATACCGTGACGTCCGGCCTTGAGCGCGTCCCAGAACGCGGTCGTGCTGGTACCATTGCAGGCCAGCACGCCCATTCCGGTTACGACGACACGACGCTGCATGATTTGCGACGTAGTCACTCTTTCAGTCTCTCGGTCACTCTCTCAGTCACTCTCTCGGTCACTTAGCGACTTTACCCTCGAGGTACTTGATCACGTCCCCGATGGTCTTGAGGTCTTGGTCTTCTTCGAGCTTCACGCCAAAGGCATCCTCAAGGTCCATCATGATCTCGGCGATGTCGAGGCTGTCGGCGCCCAGGTCGGCGACGATGTTGCTCGCCTCAGTGATGGTGGCCTTGTCGCGGCTCAGGCGGTCGGCGATGATGTCGATGACCTTATTACGAATGTCGCTCACGGCCACTCCTTGAAGCGGGTTCTAGCCCGCAGGGCTTTTCGGTGAAGGGCGGTATCCTGTCGGGCACCCCCTAACGGTCAAGGCGGCGTGGCAGGCACCGGTGACATGGTACAACTCGCGTCGCAAGTTAGGGTTCCCCAGCATGCCCGTGGCCACGCCGACATTTCGGAGCGCATCGTGCGCTGTTGCCGCGGCGGTCGTCGTGGCTGTGGCGCTCGCTGGCTGTGGTAGCCCGGACGACCTGCCGGCACCTGGGGCTGACGGCTTAGTGGTGGTGCATTGGTGGGATGAGAAGAAAGCCGGACCGCCAGCGTACCTGCAGGCGGAAAGCGTGCAGCAGGGTGACGCGGAATTCGGCAAGTTGGAGTTCAGCACGGTGATGATGCGCCTGCCCGGCGCGGACGGCGTGGTCTACGTCACGGCACCGCGTGCGGTGTACGATCGCGGGGCAAGCGAAGAGATCGTTCTCGGGGCTGATCCCCAGCGTCCAATCGACGGGCCGGTGCGCTTCGTCGGTCTGTGGGACGGAGAATTCTTCGCCGGTCGCGCGGCGCAGGGGGTTTTCGAGGAGAAGACTCATCGCATGCGTCTGGAGCAGGTGGAGATCATCGCCAAGGGTGTGCGTCAGCGCACCGCGTGGGCCGCGATCACCCAGAACCAGTCGGTGCCGTTCGGCGAGTTGCTGCGTATGCCCGACGCGCCAGCGGTGTCGGCGGCGTTGGCCGCCCTGCCATCGCCCATGGTGTTTCCGCCGATGCGGCAGTAAGCGTCCGCGGACGGGCGGTTGTTCCGTCGCTGGCCATCGCAGGATCGCCTGATGCATGTGGCATCGTCTGGCTCCGTACCTCTGGCTGATGCGCCTGACCTTTCTCAAGCTCATGGCGTATCGCATGCGCTACGTCACCGGCATCGCCACCTACGGCATCTTCGTTGGTGGGCAGTACGCCATCTGGCAGGCGGTGTTCGCGGCCAAGGGCCTGGCGCCAACGGAGGAGCTGAACGGGCTGACGTTGTCGCAGTTGGCGACCTACCTCGCGGTTGGCTACATCGCGCGTTCGGCGTACTTCACCAATACCGACAGTGAGATCGCCGCACGATTTCAGAGTGGCGACGTGACGCTCGACCTGCTCAAACCGCTGAGCTTTCACGGCCAATGGTTGGCGCAGGCCGCGGGTGAAACCGCCTTCCGTCTCCTTTTCTTTGCCGCACCGATGGCGCTGGTGCTGGTGCCGTTGTTCGGCGTCCAGGCACCCAGCGGTGATGGCTGGTGGCAGTTCCCGCTGCTCTTCGTGCTCGCCTTCGTCATCAACGCCGAGCTCAATCTGATGGCCGGCACCGCCAGCTTCTGGTTGGAGGACGTCAGCGGTCTGCTGAGCCTGAAACGTAACCTCATCATGCTGCTATCCGGTTTGATGGTGCCGCTGCATTTCCTGGGCGACACGCTCGGCGCCATCACCACCGTGCTGCCGTTCGCGTTGTTGTCGTACCTCCCGACCATGGCCTACGTCGGGCAGCTCGGCGTAGCCAGCCATCCGACCTTCCTGCACGTGGCGCTGCTTGGACTCACGTGGTTCGTCATCCTGCGTAGCGGCAACATCGCGTTGTGGCGTCTGGCGCAGCGTCGCCTGGAGGTGCAGGGGGGCTGACGGCGGTAATTGCAGGGTGCAGAAAGAGGAAGGCAGAATATGGCTGGGAGCATGGACGAACGGGACGAACTGGCGCGTAACCTGAAGCAGCTGATCGAGCTCGATCGTGCGCTGGGGATCGACTTCGTATTCAAGCTGGAGACGAACGTCGCGCCGACGCCGGCGGTGTCGCCTCCAGCGGTCAGCGCCAAACCAATGCCCGCAGCGAAAGCACCGGTCTCGCCCGTACCACCCCTAGCCCCGAGCCCTTCCCCCCTTCCCTCAGTCACCGACGGCCCCGACTCGCTCAACAAGATCGCCGCTCAGATCTCCGCCTGCCGTGCCTGTGGCTTGTGCGAAACCCGCCGCAGCACCGTGCCCGGCGAGGGCAATCCGCAGCCGGAGCTGTTGTTCGTCGGTGAAGGCCCGGGCGCGGACGAAGACGCCACTGGTCGTCCGTTTGTCGGCGCTGCCGGTCAGTTGCTGACCAAGATGATCGTCGCCATGGGCTTCAAACGCGAGGACGTCTTCATCGCCAACATCATCAAATGCCGTCCGCCCGGTAATCGCACGCCGGAACCGGCCGAGGTCACCGCCTGCATGGGCTACCTGCGTCGTCAGGTCGCGGTGCTCAAACCCAAGGTCATCTGCGCCCTCGGCAACACGCCACTGCGCGCGCTGATGGGCGACGACACCCTCGGCATTACGCGCATGCGCGGGCAGAAGCTGCAGTTCGCCGGCATCACCATGATTCCCACGTTTCATCCCAGCTACCTGCTGCGGAACGAAGAAGCGAAGAAGCCGTGCTGGGAGGATCTCAAGTTGGTGCTGAAGGAACTTGGACGCGAGCTGCCGAAACGCGGATGAACTACGGACATCGCCGGGGTTCGACTCGCTAACCGCAGAGACGCAGAGGTGAGAGGAGGGCCGCAGAGGAAGCCATTTTAGCGTTGGCTTGATCAGATGGTCTCAGCACGCGTCCACATCATCCCGGCACTAGCCATTCTCTTTTCGCTCTGCGGCCCTCTCTCACCTCTGCGCCTCTGCGGTTGGTTGTCCGTTTCCCTGCCTCGGTGTCCCATCCTTGCAGCGAACTGCGCCTGACGCACCCGCCCGTGCAACGTTCCACCACGCCGACCCATCAGTAGACAGCCCCGCGGCGTGCTTAAGGTGCACTGACAGCCCATGCCTCCGTTTGATTCTGACCAGCCGGAAGACCGCCTCTTGCACGAGGCGGAGGAACTGATGCGCCAGCGGCGCTTCCAGGATGCGGTGACGCGTTACCAGGATCTCTGCCGGCAATCGCCGACTGATCTGTGGGCCAACCTCGGCTACGTCAGCGCGCTCGAATGCGCCGGCAATGTGGCGGAGGCAGAGCAGGCGCTCGAAGAGGCCACCAACGGCCATCGCCGCTCGGCACCGCTGCACCGCTTCCGTCACCTGTTCTTCGTCCGGCGCGAAGACCTGCGCCGCGCGGCGGTCAGCCAGGAGGCGCTCTCGTTCGACATTCCGGACGAGGGTCCTGAGGACCAGCTCGCCGATCTCTATTTCAACCAGGGCCGCTACCACGAAGCGCGCGGCGAACTCGAACGCCTGCTGCGCGACGGCGTGCTCGACCGCGATGACCGTGCCGACCTCAAGGCCAGCGTGGTGGCGCGCGTCGGCGCGTGTTTGCGCCAGAGCGGCGAGTTCGAGCCGGCACGTGAACGCTTGGTCGAAGCCTTGGCGCTGGAACCCGGCAACCACTGGACGTTGTCGGAATTGGCGGAGTGCGAACGCGCGCTCGGCAACACTGTCCAGGCCCGTCGGCGTTACCGCGAAGCACTCGAAGCCAACGGCGAGGACCACTGGACGCGTGGGCACCTCGCCCAGCTCGAATGTGAGGACGGCAACCTCGACGAGGCGATCAAGCTCTATGAGCAGATCCTCGCCGTCGAACCCAAGGCGGCGTGGGCCAAGGTCGAACTAGCGCAGGTGGTGGCCGACAACGATCGTGCGCGGGCGGCGCAGCTGCTTGCCAGCGCGCTGGAAGACGATCCCACGTATCCGTGGGCGCACGCCCAGCTCGGCAACCAGGCGCGGCGCGCGGGCCGGCTCGACGAGGCCCGTCTGCATTATCAACGTGCCGCCGCCGGTGCGCCGAGCGCCACCTGGGTGCTGCATGAACAGGCCGATGTCTGTCGTCAACTTGGGCGCATGCAGGAGGCCTACACCCACCTGGAACATGCGCGTGGGCTCAATCCCTACGACGCGGTGACGTTCGGTTATTTCGCCGACCTGCTGCGCCACGAAGGGAAACAGCGCGAGGCGCTCGCCAACCTGGAAAAAGCCGTCGAGATCGATCCCGCCTACACCTGGGCGTGGCGCGAACAGGCGGAACTCAAAGCGCTCGCCGGCCGGCATGACGACGCCGAGGTGGCGTACAAGAAGGCCTGCGACTTGGAGCCGGGCGAGGCGATCAACGACGGCCTCAAGGCCTTCCTGCTGCGCTGCCAGGGTCGCCGTGACGCGGCGATCCCGTACCTCGAACGCGCGGTCGAGAACCAGAAGGACTACCTGTGGGCGTGGCGCGAGCACATCGACCACTGCTTCTCCGCTGGCCGGCTGGAACAGGCCGAGACCGTTGCGCGTCAAGCGCTGGTGGCGTTGCCGGACACGCCACCGCTGCTCGCCCTGCTGGCGGAAGCCCTGCGTAAACAGGGTCGCCGCAAAGAAGCCGCGGTGGTTGCGGCCAAGGCCATCGGCATCGTCGCCGACGCGCCGCAGCTGTGGGCGATCCAGGCCGAGATCGCCGCCGAGGATGGCGATTTGGTGAGCGCGCTGGCCTCGGCCAAACGCGCGGCGGAACTCGATCGCGGTGCGGAATATCAGGCGCTGCACGCGCACCTGCTGATCGCCAACGGCCAGGACCGTCAAGCCGACGTCATCGTCACCGGCCTGCACAGCGCCGCGCAACCCGTGCTCGCGGCCTATGAATTGGCCGCGACCCTGGCCGAACGCCGTGATCAGCGTGAACAGGCGATCCGCTGGTGTTCGCAGGCGCTTGACGGTGCTTTCGCCGACGAGCCGCGGCTGTTGGTGCGGCGTGCGCGACTGCAGCTCATCGGCCTGGATGTTTCGGCAGAGCCGGCGCAGACCGCGACGATCATCGCGCCGCTGCGTCCGTTGTTTGAGCGTGGCGGGGTGCCGTGGCGCGAACTGTCGCAGGTACTGGCCACCGCCCGGCAACCGGTGCTGGCGCGGCGGGCGGCGCATCAGCATCTGCTGTCCGCCGGTCCAGGTGACCAGAGCCGGGCGTGGATGGTCTTGGCCGAGCTGGAGCTGACCCTCGGCCATCCGACGGATTCGCAGCAGGCCTTGGACCAGGCGCTGCGTCATGATCCACAGTCGATGCCGGCGCTGATCCTGGCGGCGGTGTTGGCCGAGCAGCGCGGTGATCTGGCGGTGGCGATCGCCCACCTCGAACAGCTTGATCGCACCATCGCCAGCAACGACCCTGGGGCCGAGGCCGGCAGCAGCGAGGCGGTGTTGCATCGCCAGCTCGCCGTGCTCTACGAACGTGCCGGTCGTCAGGTCGAGGCTGAGGCGATGTGGTCGCGCATCATCGCCGATCATCCGGCGCACCTGCCGCACCAGGCGGAACGCTGCTGTTATCTGCTGCGCCGCGGTCGTGGCGCTGAGGTGCAGGTGGCCGCGAAGGAACTGCTGCCGGCGCTGGCCGACAAACACCCAGCGGCGTCCGAGACCCAGCGACTGCTGAAGGATCTGGCGATCCATGCCGCGACCAACGCGGGAGCGCGTGCCGGCATCGAGGTGTTGGAAGCGGCCGATGGCCACTTGGCTATTTCCAACCGTCTGCTGCTGGCCCAGCTCGCCATGCTGGTCGAGGCGCGCGAGCTGGCCTCGCGCCAGATCGATCTGGTCGAGCAGGTCGAGCCCGCCAACCGGGCCGCTCGGCTGCAACGCATCCGTCTGCTGGCGCAGGCCCGCAACCACGATCGTGCGTTGGCGCTGGCCGAAACCTTATGGCGCGAGGATGAAGAGGACCAGGACGCCGCGACCCTCTACGCCGAATGCCTGGCGCTCGGCGGCCGTCGTGGTGAGGCGCTCGACCTGCTCGACCGCGTCACCGCGCGCAGTACGCCGACCATGGATTGCGGTTTGGTGACCGCGCTCCTGGCGCTGGAGGTCTACGGCGAGTCAGCCTGCCTGACGCGGCTGGGTCGCCTGACGCCGCCCGCCGCGCGTCCGCCGGTGGCCCGCATTTTTGCTGCTGCTTGGCCCGACGCCTGGGCCAAGGCCGATGCGACGCAGGCCGCCACCCGTGATGATCTCCAGGTGTTGCCGCCTTTCCCGCGTCTGGCACTGCGCTTGGCGACGGCGCTCGGTCGCTCAGGGCGCAGCGATCTGGCCAGCGCGTTGTTGCTGAACGTGGCCAAACGCGCCGCCCCAGGAGAAGATCGCCAGCTGCGCGCCGCGGCGGTGCCGTACCTCACCCGCAGCGATCAACGGCGCTTGGCGTGGTCGGTGGCGATTGCCAGCCGCTCGTTTGGCGCGCTGATCCGCTGCCTGCTGCCATGAGCGCTGCGTCGCTGCCCTGTGGCGACCGGCCCTTGAGCCGTCGCCCAGCAGCCCTTTCATAGCCGCCCATGGCCCTTGTCGCGCTCACGCGCCTGACCGTTGCCGATTCGATCCGTCAGCCCGTGACTTGGCTGGCCACCGCGCTGGCGTTGGTGTTGCTCGTGATGAGCTACCTGTTCGGCATGTTCAACTTCGAAACCCAGGACCGCCTGCGCATGGTTGCCACCGCGGGCGTCGCGGTGGCGATGCTCAACGGCTTGTTCCTCGCGGTGGTCGCCGCCTCGCAAAGCGTCCATGATGAACTAGCCAGCCGTACGGCGCTGACGTTGTTCGCCAAGCCGCTCTCACGCGGCAGCTTCCTGGTCGGCAAGGCGCTCGGCATCTGGTTGGTGATCGCTGGCGCGACGCTGGTGATCGCCGCCGCCCACCTTGGGATCCTGGCCTATGCCCAGTACACCGGCTTCGAGGATGACCCCGCCCGCCGCGACTTCGTTGGGCATGAGGACCTGTGGGTGCCCTGGCGCGAAGTGGTCCTGGCGCACCTGCTGGGGTTGGCGCATGGGGCCGTGATGACCTGTCTGGCCACCGTCCTGGCCCTGCGTCTGCCGCTGGTGGCCAACATCCTGGCCAGTTTCGCCGCTTTCGTGGTCAGCCACGTGGCTGCCGGGCTGGGATTGATGGGCGGTGTGGTGCTGCCAGCCCTCGCGCTCTTCCAAGTGGATGACAGCATCCAATTGCCGGGACATCCCTTGTCTCTAGGGTATGTTTGTCTGACTATGCTTTACTCCGCGATGTACTGCGCAGGCTGCCTGGCCATCGGCTTGGCGCTGTTCAAACGCCAAGACATCGCTTGATCGTCCAGCACTCCCTCAAGGCGACCACTCGTGCGTTACGCATTCCTTGGTGACATCCACGGCAACACCGAAGCACTGGACGTGGTGCTCGCCGCCATCCGTGGCGAGAAGGTCGACAAGATTGTCTGCCTCGGTGACATCGTCGGCTACGGCGCTGAGCCGGCCAAATGCCTGGAGGCCATCCGCGCTCTCAACTGCGACGTGATCGCCGGCAACCACGACTGGGCCGCAGTGGGCAAAGTCTCGATCGACTGTTTCAACGCCTACGCCAAGGCCGCGGCGATCTGGACGCGTGAGCAGCTGACCGACGAACAGAAGCAGTGGATCATCAATCTGCCGCTGACGTTGACCTACCCCGACTGTGCGGTGGCGCACGGGACCTTCCATCAACCGGAAGCGTTCAACTACATCCAGACGGTGTTCGACGCGCAGCAGAGCTTCGAATCGCTCAAGCGCATGGGTTCCAAGCTCGGTTTCCTGGGCCACAGCCATGTGCCGGTCGGCTTCTTCGATACCGATCCGATCACCTACACGCTCGACGGCGAAATCCCAGTCGACGAAGAGATCTCGATCATGGTCAATGCTGGCAGCGTCGGCCAGCCACGTGATGAGAACAACAAGGCGAGCTTCGCCTTGTACGACAGCGAAGCGAAGAACGTGCAGATCCGTCGCGTCGAGTACGACATCGACGCCGCAGCGAACAAGATTCGCGAAGTCGGGTTGCCGGAGATCCTCGCGGCGCGTCTGTATCAAGGGAAATGATTCGGTTTGTCCGATGTCCGATGTCCGATGTCTACCGGCATCGGCGCGGCTCTCTGGTAATGAAGCAATCAGTGCGAAAGTAGCTCGTTCACGGGTTTGGTGTACGGTGTTAAAGACATCGGACATCGGACATCAGACATCGGACAAGCAGTCATGAAGATCAAATTTTGCGGCTTCACCCGCGATGAAGACCTGCACGCTGCGATTGATCTCGGCGTCGACGCCATCGGTTTGAATCTCGCGCGTGGTCCGCGGAAAATCAGCGTTGAGCGTGCGGCCGAATTGGCGCGCTTGATTCCTCCATTCGTCACTGCAGTCGCGCTGTTCGTTGATGCGGACGACGTGACCATTCTCGAAGCCATGCGCGTGACGCGTTGCACCGCGGTGCAATTGCACGGCAATGAATCGCCAGAGCTAGCCGAGCGTTTGCGCACGCGCTTCCCGGTGATCAAGGCGTTCGCAGTGAAGGATGCCACCGCGCTCAGTGCGGTGCGTGGATATCCCGCGGATGCGTACCTGCTCGACGCGGCGGTGCCTGGCGTGGCCGGGGGAAGCGGTGTGGCATGGGACCACCACCTGCTTGCGGGTGTGACTTTTGATCGCCCGGTGATTCTCGCGGGTGGCTTGAATCCGATGACCGTGGCTCCGGCAGTTGCGGTGACCAAGCCGTACGGCGTGGATGTGGCGAGCGGCATTGAGTCCGCGCCTGGGGTCAAGGATGTGGCGTTGATGAAGGCATTCATTGAGACCGCGAAAAGGGGCTAGGGGCTAGGGTCCTGGAGCAGCGATGCAGATGACCAGCAGCGTCTTTCCACCGATGACGAGCGGAAAC
>JANPLC010000262.1:0-4761 GCA_031426335.1 Planctomycetota bacterium | reverse complement strand
GTGGTAACAGACGTTCACCTTTGCGCACGGAGAAAACCACGACGAGCGCATCCGTGCCACCGCGATACATCAGCCGCCCCCAGCCTTCGCCCCCTTCCCCCTTGCCGCTTCCGACACTCATCAGACCCTGCGCCGCTCCACCCGTTCCGGAGTTTTTGCCATGCCCATCCGCCGCGCCCTGTTGTCCGTCTTCGACAAGACCGGGGTGGTCGAGTTGGCCAAGGCGCTGCATGAACGTGGCGTGCATCTATTGTCCACCGGCGGCACCTACAAGGCGCTGAAAGACGCGAGTATCCCGGTCACGGAAGTGGCGGAATACACCGGCTTCCCCGAGATGATGGACGGCCGCGTGAAGACCCTCCACCCGATGATCCACGGCGGTCTGCTGGCCAACCGCAAGGTCGCGGAACACCTGAAATCGGCTGAGACCTATGGCATCGACCTGATCGATCTGGTGGTGGTGAACCTCTACCCGTTCGAGGCCACCGCAGACAAGACTGGCGCGACCACGGCCGACAAGATCGAGAAGATCGACATCGGCGGTCCGTCGATGCTGCGCTCGGCGGCGAAGAACCACGACAGCGTCACCGTCATCGTTGAGCCGACCGACTACGCACGCTGCCTGGCCGAGATGGATGCCAACGGCGGCGACACTACCCTGGCCTTCCGTCAACAGTGCGCGCGCACCGTGTTCCGCACCACCGCGCGCTATGACGCGCTGATCGCCGACGAACTGACACGCATCGCCGGATTCCCTGCCGAAGAAGCGTTCCCGTCGGAGAACGCGCTGCCGCTCAAGAAGGTCATGGACCTGCGCTACGGCGAGAACCCGCATCAGCTCGCTGCGCTCTACGACATCCGCACCCCAGGCGCAGCCGGCGTGACCAAGCTCAAGCAACTCAACGGCAAGGAGCTGAGCTACAACAACCTGATGGACGCCGACGCCGCGTGGTGCCTGGTCAACGAGTTCGCCACGCCCGCCTGCGCGATCATCAAACACACCAATCCCTGCGGCTGCGCCACCGCTGCTGATCTGGCGACCTCGTTCGCGCGTGCCTACGACGGCGATCCGCAGGCCGCGTTCGGTGGCATCATCGCGCTCAACCGCACCGTCGACGCCGCCACCGCTGAGGCGATGGTGCCGCGCCAATTCGTCGAGGTCGTCATCGCGCCGGAGTTCACCCCTGAAGCACTGGCCATCCTCACCACCAAACCCAAATGGAAGGCGAACGTGCGCCTGCTCGCGGTTGGCGCGTGGAAGCCGGTGCCGGTTGGTGCGCGCTACGCCAAAAATGTTCTCGGCGGCGTGCTGCTGCAGGACTACGACACGCTCGGATGGGATCCGGCGAAGCTCACCGTCGCCACCAAACGCGCACCGAGCGCGGCGGAACTGCGCGACCTGGAGTTCTCGTGGCTGGTGTGCAAACACCTCAAGTCGAACGCCATCTGCATCGTCAAAGACGGCGAACTCGTCGGCGCCGGCGCGGGACAGATGAGCCGCGTCAACAGCACCTGGATCGCGACCACGTTGGCAAAAGATCGCGCGAAGGGCGGCGTCGCCGCCAGCGACGCGTTCTTCCCGTTCCCGGATGGTCTCGAAACTTTGGCCAAGGCCGGCATCACCGCGGTAGTGCAGCCGGGTGGGAGCAAGGGCGATCCGGCAGTGATCGAAGCCGCGGATAAAGCTGGCGTGGCGATGGTGCTGACGGGCGTGCGGCATTTCCGGCACTGAGTCCAATGCTCGCGAACGCGGCCCGGTCTTTGAGCGCCAACGGCGCGGCGTGAAGATAGCCCAGGGCAACGCCCTGTTACCCATACGTCCAAGGTGATCGTCAGCGGCCGAACATGACCGCCGGGAGCGCGGCCGCCCCCGGCCGCATTCCACATCTGAGATGTCGCGTCACGAACCCAAAGAACACGCTTTGCCCTTCAACGCGCATCGACGTAAAGGAATGCGGCCGAGGGCGGCCGCGCTCCCGGCGGATTTCCTCCCTGTTTTCTCGGCCCTCATGGTTCATTCGACACGTCACACCACCATACGGACGTCGACCACCGGCCACGATCCTGTGGCCTCTCGTTCATAGCCTGTAGTCTTGCCACCGTGCTCACCAAAGTCCTCATCGCCGCCGTCGTCATCATCGCCATCCTCGCCGTGCTGCGCTTGGTGCGCAAACACGAGAACACCAAAGACGCGGTGGCGAAGGTGCTCGGCGCCGTCGGCCCAGCACGCTGCCTGGCGGCGATCAAGGTCGTGACCGCACTCCGACAGGAAGCCAATCTACGCGCGACCGTCGCGGTGTGGGATGCCATCGAACTGCCCTTGGTGCAGGCCCTGCCCGATTGTCCGCCGAGCGCGAAGCCGGTCTTGATGAACGCGCTCGATGCGCTGGCCAAGGCCACCGCGAATCGCGAGTTGGCGAAACGGGTAATGACGCTGCGCAATGGGTTGATGGGCTGACGCGTTGAACGCCGACGTTACGCCGGGGCGCTGGCAGCCGCACTCATCGCATCCGCCGTGATACTCCAATGCGTCGCCGACCACACCACCTTGCCGGCCTTCAGCAAAAACAACTGCGGGCTCTGATGCACAAACTTCAGCCGCTGCGAGACGTGGTTGGACAAGGGGCGATGACTCTGCACCACGACCATGCCAGCCTGCTGATCGGGATGATCACCGAGGAAGCGACTCACCTCGTCCAGCGCGGCACTGCTGATGCTGCAGGAATTGGAATGTTTGAGTAACCAGGTTGGACCTGGAGCCGACATCAGGGCATCGACTTCGGCTTCACTGGCGAGCTGCTGCAGCATGGGTCCTTCCGTACGAGGCAAGCTGGTCGTATGGCGCGACCGTGATGCTTCAACCGCACCGCATCAAACCTTGCGGACGATGCACACGCGCGCGCGCCACGTGCAACGTGTTGGCAGCGGCACCGTATGGCGACCGACCAGAACGCGAGCGTCTCACTTCGGCGACGGTGGCTCCGGCGCGACACCGCCATCAGCGCCCGGACGCGCGATGCGGAATTTGACCGAGCCTTTGATGCCGGTGGCGGAGAGTACCTTGCCCAGTTGCAGGCGTGCATCGAGCGGCAGGAAGTTGCCTTCGACGCTGGCGATGCCTCTGCGCGACAGATGTGCGGTGAAGGTCACCGCGCCTTCGCCACCCATCACGCCATCTGCCACCGGCACCAGAGTGTTGAGCCAGCCGAGATCCGCGTGATCGACCACGCCGATGATGGTGCCGTTCAGGTCAGTGAGTGAAAACTTCCCGCGCAGTCCGGCGCTGTAGCCGTCGATCAGCGGTTCGCCGGTTTTGTCGTCCGTAGCGCGCACCAGGATCTTTTCCGCCAGCACCACGCCGTTGCTGAACGACACCTCGGCGTTGAAGCGCGGGCGTCGTTTGGCCAGGTCACGCCAGCCGCCGGGCATGCGCAGCTCACCGCTGGTGATGCGTCCGAGCAGATGCGCGTCCAGGCGCGTCTGGAGCAGACGGACGGTGCCTGACAGCTCGCTGTCGAGCGTGCGCAAGACATCGGTGATGCTGACCCCTTTCAGCGCCAAGCGGTCGACGTCGGCAAGATGTCCGACGTCGCCGCGGCGGATCCGCGCGTCGAGTGCAATGGTGCCGGAGAGTTCCGGCAAAGCCTGCGGGCCTTTGAGGCGAACAACCACGGCCTCGGCGGAGGTGATCTCCAAGCCGATGCGTCCGCCGTGCGGCGTCGCCCGCCAAGTCGCCTTGCCGAGCGCCGGTAACGTCACGTCCAGATCGAGGCCCTCGGGCACCACCCGCAGAGCGACTTGACCATCCAGGCTGCCGAGCGCCCAACCCTGCCACAACACGCGGGCCTGCTCCACCGTGCCGCTGACCTGACGCAGGCCGCTGCCGTCGACCTCCACCGCCAAGGTCTTGGCGCTGCCGGCGGCGAGCGTCAGTTCCGGCGGCAGGAAGGGCTGCAGCAACGGCAGAGCAACGGACTGGCCGTCGATGCGCAGCGGCGCGCCGGCCGCCCAGGTGAGCTTGGCCTGACCCGTGCCGGACAGACGCAGGGCGAGGTCCCAGGCGCCGGGCTTGAGCGACGCTTCGAGCTGCGCGCGCGGCATGGCAGCGAGGATCGCCTTGGTCGGCACCATCTGCGGGATCGGCACCCGTGGTCCTGGGGACCACGATGTGGCGGTCACCGACACGGTGTTGGCATCGGTGTCGATCACCGCCTGACCATCGAGTGTCCCCAGCGTGTCATCGCGAATGACCAGGCGGCCGAGACGCACAAACCGGCGGTCGACCTGCAGATCCGCCTGGCCACGGCCGATCTTCCAATTCGCTTTGGCCTCGCCGGAGAAATGTTCCCATAATCTATCCGCGACCACCACGGTGCCAGCGAGGTCGGCGTGCTCCGGCACCCACTCCCGCGCATCCTGCGGCAGGCGGGGCAGCAGTTCGACATCGGCCAACCAGTCGCAGGTACGCCACACCGGCAGTCGGCCTTCCAACAGGGCGATGCGGTAGGTGCGCTGATCCCCGGCGCCGATGGTCTCAATCTGCACGCTCATCGGCGCGCCGGCGTAACGCGCCGAACCGCTCACGGCGATGTGCGGTCCGGTGGCCGCAACCGCTACTTGTGCGCCGTCGATGACCACCTCGTCACCAACCGCCACGCCACCGGTGAACTCGAGTTTGATCAGCTTGGGAGTGCCAGTCCCTAGGATGGCGTTCTCCGCCTTGATCAGGCGGATGAGGAAACGCACCACCTCGGCGGTGGC
>JANPLC010000261.1:0-29787 GCA_031426335.1 Planctomycetota bacterium | reverse complement strand
CTCCGGATTTCTCCGGTTTTTCCCGCGTTTTCCCGGGGTTTTTCAACCGCCTGGCTCACGTGTGGGAGGCGCAATATGTAAGCACACCCCACTCTGTCAAACAGCATTTTCCCAGTTTACGTTCAACCGGGTAAAAACCGTGGTTTACGCGTCTGCCACGTCTGCCGTGTCAGCCCTGGGGGCGCCCCCGACGCTTGGCCAAGTCCCCTTCCAGGGCCGTCAGGAAGGCGGAAAATTTGACCTCATTGGCCGCATTGAGCCCCATAAGATGCTGGTGCGCCCGACGGATGATGTCCATCCGCTGTGCCGGTGAGACTGTGGGATTCGCGGGAATCACCACGAATTCGAGTTGTGCAGGTTCAACTTGGGCAATCACCGGCAGGACGTCACTGACTCCCAGCATGTCCAGTAAACGAAGGTTTTGGGCCGTCGGATTGACGACCAGCAACTGTCCCTGGGTGCGAACCAGTTCCTGCGAGTAGCCCACCAGCAGTCCCATGAAGGTGCTATCCATGCCCGAACAGGCTGACAGATCCACGCATACCTGGGACGCACCTTGGCCAACTGCTTCGCGCAGGAACGAGTCGAGCATCGGCGCGTTCTTCATGTTGGCGAGACCAACTGAGCGCACAAAGACGGTGCGGCCGAGGCGCGCGACGAAGTAGCTGCTGTCGATCACGCTCGGTTTCCCATCAGGGCCTTGGCCTGACCAAGCGCGGCCTGACCACCGCCAAGCATCTCGGCGATCTCCTGCAAGCGCTCCTTGCCGGTTACTTTTTCGACTTGGACCTCGGTCGCATCGTCGTGCTGGATTTTGCGCACGGTGTAGTGCTGCGTGGCCAAAGCGGCGACCTGGGGCGTATGAGTGATTACCAGAACCGAGCGGTCTCGGGCGAGTGACGCCAGCTTCTCACCGATCGCGATGCCCAATCGTCCGCCCACACCGCTATCAACTTCATCGAACACGAGCACTGGAATGCGATCCTGCTCCGCGAGGACGATCGCAAAGGCCAAGGACAAGCGCGCAGCTTCGCCACCCGACATGACCGCACCGAGGCGATCCGGCGGCAGGCCTGGATTGGTCGCGACCATGATTTCTTGCTGAATCGTTCCGTTCGGGCCGGGGGAATCCACCGGACGTTCGGCCAGGGTGACCTTGGCCTTGGGCATTCCCAGATCGGTCAGTTCACGTGTCAGTCCCTTGACCATGCGCTTGAATGCCTCCCGCCGCGCCTCTGCCAGTTGTGCGCCCAGTTCGCCGCGTGCCGCCAAGGCGACCTCACGTTTGCTGCGCAGGGAATCCCGGCGCACATCAAGACCTTCGATGGACGCGATGCGAGCATCGATGGACGACCACGCCGCCAGGAGCGCCTCCTCTGAATCGCCGTGTTTGCGCATCAAGTCATACCACGCATCGCGCCGCTCTTCGAGGCGCTGGAGCTTGGCAGGATCGCTTTGCAGATTTTCCAGAACATCACGGCAGTTTGCTTCGACCGTATCGAGGCACTCTCCTGCGGCTGCACACGCACCGGCAGCGGCGCGCAGACGTTCATCCGGAGCATCTGACAGCTGTCGGCTCACGATCCCGAGAAGGCGTCGGACGGAGCGTTCTCCCTCACTGATGAGATCGAGCGATTCTCCTGCCCTTGCCCGCCACGCCTCTGCACCCGACAGCGCTTCGAGGCGCTGTTCCAGCTCCACCAATTCCCCTGCACGAGGCGCCAGCGCCGCCAGCTCCCGGCTCTGGAAGCGGAGGAATTCCAGCTCGCGCAGGCTGCCGCGTTCACCCGTCTCGATCTCTGCGATTTCGCGTTCCAGCCTCAGGCAATGTTCATGGGCATCACGGTAGCGCTCGGCCTGTCCGGCTATTCCGGCAAAAGCGTCGAGCAGTTCCAGTTGGCGAGAGACTTGACCCAACTGCTGAGGTTCATGCTGCGCACGGATCTCGACCAGCTGGCTCGCGACCTGCTGTAGCGCCGCAACCGTAACTGGGACATCGTTGATCCAGGATTGGCTGCGACCAGATGCCGCCAGTCGGCGGCGCAGGATGTAGGTGCCATCCTGCGGCGGTACGCCAGCGATCCGTTCGATTGCTGCCGCGATAACTGCCGGTGGCTGGAAGACACCGGTGACCGTCGCCTCAGATCCATGTGGTCCCACCACCTTGGCGCCAGCACGTCCCCCCAAGAGGATGAGCAAGGCATCGAGCAACAACGATTTCCCTGCGCCGGTCTCGCCGCTGATAACCGTCAAGCCGCAACCAGGCGACAAGTGCGCCTGCTTGACGATGACTAGGTTGTGGACCACAAGCTCGACCAGCATCTCTTCACCACCGTGGACGGGGTGGGCATCGCATCAACCTAACGGTAGAGGACAAGTGCTTTGCGCTCCCGCGATAAACGCCAACCGCCGGCTCAAGGCCGGCGGTTGCACGATTCCATCACAGTTTGCAGGGTTGACTGAAGGGTAGTGACTGAACTACTTGGATTTAGGTGCGGCGAGCGCGGCTTCCGCCTGCTGCTTGACCAACTTGGCCTGATCCTTGGCCGCCTGGCCTTCCAGCAGTCCTTCAGCAGCACTGGCCAGATTGATGGCTTCCTTGGCTTGTCCGGCAGCCAACTTCAAACGGGCCATGTCAAGTGTGCCCATGCCGTGTTTCGGATCGGCGAGCAAGAGTTGCTCGGCCCATGCCATACCCTTGTCGACCGCTCCCGCCTCGACCGCCACGTGCACCGCCGCGGCCAAAGCCTCCAGGCTCTTGGGATGTTGGACGACACATTGTTCGTAGGTGGCCAGGGCGTCAGCCTTGCGCTCCAACGACCACTGATAGCGGCCGAGTTCGAAGAAGTTCTCCAAACGCTCGGGATCGATTTCGGTGATCGCCTTCAGATGCACAATCGCCTCGTCCGGCTTGTTGTCGGCACGGTAACGATTGGCCAGGGTGCGGCGCACTGGCAAATACTTGGCATCAGCGACGACCGCGTTCTTGTAACGCTCCATCGCCATGGCCACGGTCGCCACCTGACGTGCCGTGCCGATCTGGACCTCCGCGTTGGCGGCGGCGGCAATTTCGAGCACTTGACCGCTGCCGTGATGCGCTTCGGGATCCGCGGGATTCAGACGGATGGCGATGTCGTATTCACGCAGCGAGGTGATGAAATCCTCGCCCGCCTTCGGGCCACCTTTTTGACCACGGTGCAGGTAGACCGCGCCGATAGCCTTGTGAATGCGGTGATCCTTGGGCGTCAGGTCGATGGCCTTGCGCAGGGCTTCGATGGCCTCTTCGTAGCTGCCTTCCTGGTCAAGGATGCGGCCGAGGTACCAACGTACTTCCGCGTTGGTCGGGCGCAGGCGGACGGCTTTTTCACATTCGCGGCGGGCTTCCGAATAGCGCCCTTGGCCAGCCAAGGTGATGCCGAGCACGGCGTAGGCGTCGCCCTGTTCCGGATCGAGCTGCACCGCCATACGCGCATGCCCAATAGCTTCCTGGAAGCGTTCGGCGCGACGTTCGACGGTTCCCGCCTGCTCGCCGGTTTCCGCGACCGCCTTGGCCAGCAAGTAGTGCATCGACGCGAGGGTCTTCTGGTCGACTAGGTTGACGTATTGGTCGGCCATGGCGAGGGCCTGACGCAAAGTCACGGCGCACGCTTCGAACTGACCCCAATTCATCAGGTTGCGCGCGCGGCGCAGACCGATCACCGAACGGTTGTGGTCAGGGATGCTCTCGTTCAGTGCGGCGACGTAGTAGTCGTCCGCCAGGGCGTAGGCGTTCTCGCTCGCCAGCTGGTTGGCCTGTTGCACGTGGTAGACCACCGTGTCGGTGATCTTTTCCGGCTTGGTCACCGGAATGATGTGATGGACATTGATCAGCGGCTCGCCGTCCTGGACCCACTTCACTTCGGCGATGAGGTCGAGGAGTTGATATTTATTGAGGTTCACCACGAAGGACGCGTCGACGCGATCCTTGGCGATGAACACCCGCGTCAACGGATTGGCGCGCACTTGCGGATCGGACAGATCGGCGTGGTCGTCATAGACGATCAAGTTGGCATAACCATTGGGGATGAAATAGGTGTGCTGCCGATCAAAGAGCGCTGCGCTTTCCACGAACGTGCAGCGGAAGCGCACACGCATATTCTGGAAGGCCTCCGGGGCGCTGAGAATGTCCTCCAGCTGGACATCCCGCAGTTTCATTTCACCGGGATGGATGCGCTCGCGGACCTCGGAGTACGATGCCCCGTAGATGGCGGTCATGGGTACGGTGGCAGCGGCGATCAGGGCGAGACAGCGGGAAAGGAGCACGGGAAATCCCCCTTGGGCATGACGCTCGCCTGGGTCGGCAAGCAGTGATTCCAACTCTATCTGTAAGTTGGCGTTCCTGAGTGATGGTCAGCGGATACTGACGGCATCGGGACTTCTTATAGAGGCCCCAGGAGAGCACCACAAGCCTCTGGTCACCCTCTGCGTACCGACCCGACTGAGAGGGCTCGGCGCACCTGCTGAGTGCTAGGTCCTCAGACCCGTTTCACCCGCATCAACAGATCGATGATGAAGCCATCCAGGGCGGTGTCCTGAGCGCGGTATTTGGCCACCTGCTCACAAGCATAGGCCACACTGCTATGGCTCTTGACCCCGAAGGCGTGACCGATTGCGGCGTAGGTGTCCGCACTGGCTGACTTCAAGACGTACATCGCTACGTGCCGGGCGGTGGCGCGGGCCCCGGAGCGATTGCGTCCGACCAGGTCGTCGACCGTCAGTTCGAAGTAGTCGGCCACTTCGCGCATGATCATCTTCGCCCGTGGCTCACCCGAACTGCGGTCGATGAGATCGCCCAAAGCCTGACGCGCCAAGGAGAGGTCGATGCGGCGCTGGAAACTCTGCGAGTAGGCCCCCAGCTTGTTCACCGCACCTTCAATCTCGCGAATGTTGTCGGTGATGTGGTCGACGACATAGCCCATCACGTCGTCACTCAAGGCGATACCCTGGACCTTAGCTTTCGCCGCCACCACTTCACGACGCAGCTTGGGATCGGGTTTTTCCAGCGCGACCACCAAGCCGCCGCTGAAACGTTGGATGAAGCGCTCTTCCAGGTATTTGATATCCGCGGGCGGCGCGTCGGAGGTGATTACCACCTTTTTGCCCTGCTCATTGAGTTGATTGAAGGTCGAGAACAGCTCTTCCTTCGTCTTGATCATCTGACCGCGGGAAAGGAAGTGGATGTCGTCGATCAGCAGCAGATCGGGATGGCGCATCTTTACGCGAAAGGCCTGGATGCCGACGGAACCCTGTTCACACGCGGCGATGTAATCGTTAGTGAACTGCTCACAGCGGATGTACTGGACCTTGCTCTTGGGATAACGTTCGTGGAACGCTAACGCCAAGCCCTGCTCTAGGTGAGTCTTGCCCAGGCCCGACGCGCCGTGAATGAACAACGGATTCACCGGATTGGCCGGATCCTCCAGGATGCGCGTGATGGCATCGTAGGCGAGACGGTTGGTGTGACCGACGACGAAATCGGTGAGCAACTTGAAGCCGTGGCCCCAGCGGCCGCCGCGGGCGTGGCGCTCACCTGATTTGTCGGCCGTCCGGTCCGCGGCTTTACCGGATTCACGTTCCGTTGCGGTGTGTCCACCATGGATCCGCGCTTCGTGTTCACGTAGGGCTGCGCCGGAAACACGACAACGCACTTCCGTCACCGGGTGACCGAGCACCTCGGATGCCACCACCGCTAGCGGATCGGCGTAGCGATCACGGATGGTATGTTGGAATAATGCTGTGGGACATTCGATGGTGAACACGCCGTCGTCGAGGCCAACCGGCCGGACCTTGGGTGACGCCAGCCACAGGCGCACGCCCTGTTCGTTCTCGGGAGTACGCATGCGCTCCAGCATGGCTTGCCATGCCTGCTCGAGGCTGTGCGCCGAACGCGCGACGTCGTGTCCTTCTGAGCTGCGATCGGGCATACTGTTCCGTGCGAGGAGGACACCGGCGAGACCATCGCCAAGCGTCGGGGCCAAGGGAGTAAGGGTCTAAAGGCCGGTGCAGTCGACTCAAGGTCCCGTCTGCGAGGGTCCGGACCAACCGCTTGACGTGCCTGAACGGCACGCCGGTGATCAGCCAGCGTTCTGCCGCAGGAAAGATCCCACTTGATCACGCGAGGGCGACACGGCCGTGCGCACATAGTAACCGCTGGTGGCACCACCGATGAGCAACGCATGGCTCGGTTCGATGCCGGCGAGCAGCGCAGCGACGAAACCGGCATTGAAATGATCGCCGGCACCCGTGGTGATCTTCGGCTTCGGTTCGAAGAATCCTTCGGCGCCAACGCTGCC
Source organism: Planctomycetota bacterium (assembly GCA_031426335.1). Lineage (GTDB taxonomy): Bacteria > Planctomycetota > UBA11346 > UBA11346 > UBA11346 > BOG-1363. Next base: position 23,455 of record JANPLC010000261.1, on the reverse strand, counting down.
AGCCTTGCGTTTGGGTGAATCGCCCCACGCGCAGGCGGCGGATTTCACCAGGTGGCACATCGCCCAGGAAATGCCCATGCGCTGTTGCACCAGTTCGCATCCGCGACGCGCGGCTTCCCACTCGGGCTCGGCTACTGGGATCGCGATCTCTAAGGCGGTCAGCACCTGACGCAGCTCCGCGCCGTTCATGCCGAGCAAGACGTCGGCGTGCTGCTGCAGTTCTTTAAGCGCAGCAAAGGCGGCGCACAAGTCGGCCTGCGTACGTTTCGCCGGGTCGGCAAAATCGACGAAGATCAGCGGACGATCCTGACGCAGGCCGGGCAACACCTCGGACGCCAAGCGACGCCAGATTTCGGTCATGCCCATAGTCATGGTCCAGTTGACCATGGCGATGGCGTCGGCCTGACGCAGGAGGTTCTTCAAGCCGTCGAGACCCAGACGCGCCACCAACGTCGCATAGGTGACCTTGTCCATCGGCAAGAGCTTGCCGAGCATAATTTTGCCGTCGCTGAATTCCAAAGCGTCGGTGGTTGCCGCGCCGCCGAGCGAGATGGTCTTGGTCGCACGCTCTGCCAGGGGCTTGAACACCGGATCGATAGCACCCTCGCCGAGGATGCCGACGGCGGTGACCGCGTAGTCGTAGCTACAAAGAGCATTAGCCATGATCGGACCGTTGCCGCCGATCTTGCTCTGCTTGATCACCATTTCGAAGTTGGCGCTATTGCCGGCCGCCGCGGTAATGCGGCCACCCAGTTCAGAGATCGTCGCCATCGCTGAGTAGGTGGTGGCATCGGTGCGCTTGGCCACCACATCGATGATGTTGTCGATGAAGCCGTCGAAACCGACGGTCACAGCGGGACGGCGATCCTTGGGCACCGCAGCAAGCGACACCGCAGCAGCGGCACAGAGAGCACGATCGGCCATGGAAGAACCTCCGGGGGGCGAAACGGTACGGCGACCGTTGCGGGTGCAAGACGGCGACCGGGCGTTTCGGCGTAGACCGAGGGCTCTGCGGTCCTGCGACCGCTCCGCATTCACAGCGGCTGGGTGATCCCGCTTGCGCGGCACAACCACAGGGTGCGGGACAACCACTCCACGGTCTCCAGGTGACGACCAGCTTCACGGATGCTGTTGCCCCACGCGTAGACACCGTGCCCCCGCACCACCACCGCGGCAACGTGCGGCGAACGCGCCGCGAGCACAAAGGTCGCCAATTCCTCCATCTCTTGCGAATTCTCGACGATCGGGATGCGGCACTCGCCCAGGTGCGTGGTGGTGCCGGCGAAGGCCTTCTGCATCTCGACGCCACGGCTGATGATCTCGCGACCTCCGCCCAGGCTGAGCGCCGTGGCATGCGGCGGATGTCCGTGGCACACCGCCTGGCACCCGGTGGCCTGGTAGATGCGCATGTGCAGCAAGGCTTCGTCGGAGGGCTTGCGCGCATCCGGCGGCAGCGGCTTTGCGTCGGCACCGATGCGGATGAAGTCCGCTGGTTTCAGCTGCCCTTTGTCGACGCCTGACGGACTCATCGCGGCAACCAGTGGTTCACGTTCCATCAGCACGCTGACGTTGCCAGCGGTACACGCCATGAAGCCGAGATGAGCCAGACGGGCGGCCTCGGCGGCAAGTTGGGAAAGCATCTGGTCGTTCACAACGTCACTCCTCAAGTGGGGGTATTAGCAATCGGTATTCCCAACCGCGCAATAGGGCTCTAGCCTGTCGCCGTTCGGAGACAATCCTGGGGCACGCATCCCCGTCTCAGCACATGACGTACGACAGACCTTTGACAGCAAAGAGTTCTTGAGGTTATCATATCCTGTTTACACTGGACCACGCACATCCGGACCACCCAAAACCGGTGCGACCGCCCAGCGGTAAAATCGATCAGTTCGCAGCAAGCTCGCAGCACAAGCGACCGGGAGGACTCCATGAGCGCCACATCATCGATGAACATCAACGAAGCCAGCAAGGCCTGTGGCCTGAGCCCCAGCGTCCTACGCATCTGGGAACTGCGCTACGGCTGGCCCAGCCCCAAGCGCAAGCCCAACGGCTACCGTGCCTACAACCAGCACCAGGTGCAGGAGCTCAAGCGCGCCGCCGAGCTGGTGAAGAACGGCACGCCGATCAGTGCGCTAATCATCGACGGCCTGCCCCGCTGGCCGGCAGACAACACGCACAAACGTATCATCGCTGGCCTGCACAAGGCCAAGCTGCTGCCCAAGCCGCGCGGTCTGCTCGAAGCCAAGCTCCAGGATGAGTTGGTGGAAAACATCGAGCGCCGCCATGCCCTGCACGCCAAGGAACTGCTCCAGCGCGCCTGCTGGTCGGTGCGCCCGGATGACGAGGTGCTCACCGCACTCGCGCCTACGCTCATTGGCCTCGACGAACTCGCCGAGGTCGGACGTCCGCTGCCCGAGGACGACCAGCTCCGCTCGTTGGTGCTGCAACGCGCCAATCAACTGCTGCGCCGTTACCGCACCGACACGCCAGGAATGTGGGTGGTGCCGGCGACCGCCGCCGACCACGCGCTGGCCAACCTCGCTGCATTGATTCTCAATCAGCGCGGCCACAGCGCACAGGTGTGGACGCAGACCGATCGTCCGACCAGCGCGCCCTACCTGCTCGCCGGTGAACCCGAGGATAACACCACCACCAAGGATGATCGCCGTCTCGCGGGCCGACTCACCTCGGTCGGCGGCAAGGACATGGCCAGCCTGCTCGATCTGCTGAATGTCGGGCCGACCCTGCCGACTCCGCTCACGGCTGTCAGCGCCAACTGAACGGACGCCAGCGCGCGTCGCCAATGCCCACGGTCGTCTGACCGTGGGCATTGTTGTTGGTGGCTACTCAGGCAGGACTACTCGCACTGAGGTGACGACAGCGCGGCCTCACGACCGATGAAGCTGGTCTCCCACCGGGTCTGCCGGGCGAGCTCAGGAGTTGGCGCGCAGGAGCCGAGCGTAAAACAGGCCGCTCCCGACCCCGACATCAGCGCAGGTGCACCCTGACGGCGCAACTGCCCCAGCAAGGCACCGACCGCTGGACACTGGCGCACCGCCGGTCCCGTCAAACGATTGTGCAGGATCTGCGCCCAATCGCCGGTCGGAAGATGCGTACGCCACCATGCCAACCCGCGCCCCACGCGCGGACCACGCTCCTCGTCGGTCAGAGCGCCGAACACCGCCGGCGTGGGCAACCGTGCAGACGGCATCAGCACCGTGACCGGCATGGCCGGAATATCTGCCAGCGGCGTGAGCACCTCTCCGCGCTCTTCCCCAAGTGCAGTCCCCCCGACCAGGAAAAACGGCACATCGGAGCCGAGTTCCACCGCCAGTGCATGCAAAGACGCCGCATCATGCCACCCAGGCAACAGGGCGGCGAACAGCCGCAAGGTTGCGGCGGCGTCGCTCGAACCGCCACCAAGGCCCGCGCCATGCGGAATCCCTTTGCGCAGGTGCAACGCGAAATGGCCAGCCTCCGCCTCACGACCGCGCACGAACCCGGCCGCTGCGCGCCACACCAGATTGGTCGCGTCCGCCGGGACATCAGGCTGATCGCACGTCAAAGTGAGGCCACGCCCCCGTGGATCACGAATCACCCGCAGATCATCGCACAGGCCGATGGTTTGGAAAATAGTCTCTAGACGGTGGAATCCGTCCTCGCGTCGTCCGAGTACTTCCAGGTACAGATTCAGCTTGGCATAGGCACGGATGGTCGCGGTCTGCATGTGGGTGGCGGATCCTGAACCGCCGGTCGTCCACGCAATGCTGGCGCCCGTGCCGCGCGACATGCACACGCGACCACGGGAAAGCCGCATGCATGTCAGGGTTTTGCTGCGAAATCACCGGTCAACACCGCACACACTCATGGTTCGTCATACACCACCCCCCACCCGGTGTCCTGTCCCGTTGCCGATTTCCGAGGGGATCTGAAAGATGCGCGTCCCATACAGGTCGCTCGACGGAATCCCCTGTGGACGCCGATCTTGCTCCAACACGGTGACCACCACCGTCGAGTGCCCTGCTAGGAGGTTCTGATGCCGAAGATGCTGGCCACCGCATTGCTGTCCGTAGCCCTGATCCCAGGTGCCCTGGCCGCAGAAGACGGCTTTACCGCGGACCCGCGGTTCCCGAATGGCGACCAGGTTCGCGAGCTGCTCGCTGAGGGCGTGAAGGAATACTACGCCGGTCGTTTCGGCAACGCTGCCAAGCGTTTCCACGACGCGCTCAAGCAGAACCCCGACAACAAGCTGTGCTACGAGTTCTACCTCGCAGCTGGCGACGGTCTCTTAGTCGCGCTGGAAGAGCACGACGAGCTGCGCGAGGTCATCAAAGACCTGCTGCGCCAGGCGCGCATCTACCAGAAGGGCCTGCGCCAGGACCCGAAGTACCTCAATCTGTTGGTCGACAAGTTGGAGAAGAGCGAGGAGGAACGCCTCGTCGCCACCAACGAACTGGTCGCCGTCGGTCCCATCGCCGTGCCGACCCTGGTCGCACGCATGAACGACAACCGCCAGGACGACATGCGGGTCTACTGCCGCATCGTTCTGACGCGTATGGGCTACCGCGCGGTCATCCCGCTCGCCGAGGCGCTCAACGCGTCTGACGAGCGCCTGGTCGCCAGCGTCGCCACGGTGCTCGCCGACATCGGTGATCCCCGTCCGCTGCCCAAGCTGAAGCAGCTGCTGGATGCCCAAGGCACCTCGGAAACCGTCCGTGCGGTGGTGACCAACACCGTCGCCGCCATCGCCAAACGCAATGGCGTCGCCGAAGTTTCAACTGCCGACAAGCTCTACTTCCTCGAAGCCATCCGCTACTTCCGTGGTGGTGACCTGGTGCGCGACGAAATGGTCTCGAACGAGAGTCTCGCGTGGCGCTGGATCGAAGGCGACGGCACCGCCGAAGCCAAGCTCACCTACGTGCGCGTCCCGCGTTACGCCTGGAATGAGCTGATCGCCGAACACCTGCTGTTCGAAGGCCTCAAGAATTACACGGCGTTTGCCGCGTATCAGCCGCTGCTCGCCGCAACCTACGCGGCGCAGGATGCCGAGGCCCAGCGCCGCGTGCGCATCGCCAAGGAACGCACCTCGCCGACGATGAATCCGGACGAGACGCAAGACGCCATCGCCGAGCGCGTGCTCGCACTCAGCGAGATGAACCTGCGGGTCAAGATGTTCGGCGCCGAGCACCTCTACCGTGCGGTGCAGCAGTCGATCGTCTCCGAGCGCTATGACGTCGCCGTTTACCTGATGCGGCTGCTCCAAGACCACAGCATCGCCCACCCGGATGTGAACCTGCCGCAGGGCGGTCTGTCCGCTGACAAGCCGGGCACCGTGCTGGTCGCCGCGCTCGACCACAGCGACAAGATGGTGCGCTACCAGGCCGCCATCACGCTGTCGCATCTCGATCCGACACTGAAGTTCTTCAATGCTGAGAAAGTCACTGCCATCCTCGCCGACGCCGTCGGTGAATGGGGCAACCGCGTGGTGCTGGTCGTCGACCAGGACTACCGCCAGCGCAATGTCGCCCGCGAGCAGCTCCAGAGTAAAGGCTTCCGCGTGTTCGCGGTGCCTGACGGCTTCGAAGCCATGCAGCGTCTCGAAGAATCGCCGATCAAGGACGCGATCATCATCTCGGGTGACCTGATCCCGACCGTGCGCGATGAAAAGGGCGGCATCATCGCCGTCGACGAACAGCGCGCCGACACCCTGGTAGGCAAACTCGCCAAGGACTGGCGCGCGGAGAAGACCCCGGTCTTCATCTCGTTGCCGGACAATCCCGAGCTCGCGGCCAAGATCCAGAAGGCCTTTGAGGGCATGGACAACGTCAAGGGCTTCGTGCAGAAGCCGTTCAATTCGGTCGAAATGGCCGGGATGATCGACACCGCCCTCAAAACTGCCGAACTGCCCAACGCCAACCGCGAGGACGCCGAGGACATCTCCCTGCGTGCCGCGATCGCGCTGCAGCAGCCCAACCCGAGCAGCACCCAGTTCGACCTGACCAAGGCCGCTGCGGCTCTGGCCACGACGCTCGATGCCCGTGCCGATGCCCTGCGCATCGAAACAGCCAAGGCCCTCGGTCGTGCCGCCACCGGTGCGAATGGCGAGGCCGTCAAGGCCATGATCAACAAGGTGACCGACGTCTACGGCACCCAGGATGCGACCCTCACTCCGCCGGTGCGCGCCGCCTTCCTGTATGCCATCGGCCAGTTGAACCCGAACACCGACGCTGCGGTGGAGATCCTGCTGAAGGCCCTCTCGTTCACCGACGCCGATGCCGCCGCCCAACTCGCCGTGCGCACCGCCGCCGCCGAAGCGGTCGGCCATGCCACCGCGATCACGCCTGAACTCATCTACAAGTACCAGTTGCAGCAACGCCTCGATGTCCGCGCCCAAGGCGCGGGCAAAGTCGAGGGCGCCGAGCCCGCAGCAGCCGCTGCGGAACCGACCAAATAACCTGCTGCACCTGCACGACACCTTCCTGGGAGCATCCGCATCATGAGCACCACGGTCAAAGTCTTCATCGTCCTCAATCTGCTGCTGGCGCTGGCGTTCATGTTCGTCCAGATGACCCTATACGCGACCCGCGAGAACTGGAAGCGTCGCTGGAACGACGACACCAAGTTCTTCGCTGAAGAAGTGAAGGTCGCGGCGCAGAAGATCGCCGACGAGTCCTACGCCAAGGTCCAGGCACAGGCGCTGGTCTCGAGCCAAGGCTCGCAGATCTCCGACCTGCAGGCCTCGATCAAGAAGCAGGAAAATTCGCTGTCCGAGAAGGACAAGCAGATCCAGAGCCTCAATCTGACGCTCAGCAAGAACGACGAAGAGATCAAGGCGCTGCGCGAGCAGAACCAGACTCTCTCGAACACGCTCGAACTGACCCGCCAGTCGAACAATGAGAAGACCCACATCGCGCAGGTCGCCCGCGCAGTGGCCTTCCAGCTCAACGTCAAACTGGCTGAAGTCGAAGACGACTACAACAATGCCACGACCGCCCTCGCCCAGCGCGAGGAAGAGCTGACCAAGGCCAAGAAGGTCAACAACCAGCAGAACGCCCAGCTGGCGATCCTGAAAGATCGTTATCCCAAGATCTACATTGAGATCGGTGACGAGAAGCAGTCCGCCTCCTTCCTTTCGGCGGTCGTCGCCGCCGTGCGCAACAACCCGCAAGGCCAGCAGGACCTCGTCATGCTGACCCTCGGCAAGGGCGACAAGGTCGAAGAAGGCGTCGAGTTCATCATCTTCCGCGGCAACTCCTACATCGTGCGCGTCCGTGCCGAGAAGGTCCTTGGCGACATGGTTGCCTGCCGCGTGATCCCCGATTCGTGGAACTCGAATCAGCTGCAGATCCAGCAGGGTGACTCGGCCCAGAATCGTCTCTGAGCCCACCTGATCAGCGCCCTACCTCGGCCCCTCTCCTCGAAAGCGACGCCTTATGGAAAATGACAAAACCGCTGGTTGGCTCGTGATCATCACCTTCCTGGCATTCGCCGTGGCGATCATGTTCGCCATCTTCGAACTGCAGGAGTTCCAGGCCGACAACTGGTTCACCGACGCCAAGTTGTTCAACAACCAGTAAGCGCCTCTCGGTCGACGCCTCAGACACTTCAGTCACTTCAGCCGCTTCGGTCCAACCGAGCCTGCTGACGCCACCCTCGGACAACCTCCGAGGGTGTTTTGTTGGCACTCGCCGCGTCTGTGGGCAGCGAGCTCGGCGATCAGCGCTGCGCGCTCCAGGTCGCTCCGCTCGCGCCATCCGCCACGGAAATACGCAGCGCGGTCAAACCTGCACGGATCCGATCTGCCGTGGCGAAGTCCTTGGCGGTGCGCGCACCAGCTCGCAGGTCGATGATCACCTGCATCGCCGCATCCAGCGGTGGCAGACTGCCCGCGACGATGATCGACCACGTGGCGTCGTCTTTGGCATCCTTCACTGCGATGCCGGCGGTCGCCAAGGTGTCGCGGATGCGATCGGCACTGGCAAAGTCCCGACGCGCCCGCACTTCCTGCCGCAACGTCAGCACTAACGCCATGACCGGCGCCAACAGGTCATCGCTTGCTGCCAGCTGTTCCACCGTGTCGGCACCATCGCCCAGCTGGAACAATCCGATGAGCCGCCCGAGATCGCGCACCAGCCGCAGCAGCACGCTCGCACTCTCACCAGTCACGCGCTTGGCCTCCGCCATCAGCCCGAATAGCGCGGCGATGGCAGCACCGGTATTGAAGTCGTCGTCCATCGCCGCGACCACGTCGTGGCGCAGCCGCGCGGCGGCTTCCGGCAACGGACGAGCGAGGATCTCCTCCAACGTCGCAGCACCCGGTTCGTCGAGCAGCGCTCCCAACTGACGATGCAGCTTGCCCAGGGCCGTGCGCGCCGCACTCAGCGCGGTCGGTGCGAAGTCATTGGGGCGGCGGTAATGGCCCTGCATCAGCAGGAAGCGCACCGTCGCCGCGCCGTAGGTGTCGAGCAGGTAGTCGGCCTTGAACTGTCTGGCAAAGGCCACGTCCTTCATCCGTGGATCCGACTTGCCGACCTTGACGCCATCGTACTGGATCAGGCCGTTGTGCATCCAGCAGCGCGCGTAGCCGCCGCCATGGGCTTCGCCCTGGGCGATCTCGTTTTCGTGGTGCGGAAATTTGAGGTCATCGCCGCCACCGTGGATGTCGAAAGTCTCGCCCAGCGTCTCGTGGCTCATCACGCTGCATTCGATGTGCCAGCCTGGGCGGCCCTTGCCCCACGGGCTGTCCCACGACGGCTCGCCGGGTTTGGCGTGTTTCCACAGCGCAAAATCCGCCGGATGGTGCAGCGCAGCGTCGCGCTCAATGCGCGCTCCGGCCTTCATGTCATCCAGTTTGCGCCCGGACAACTTGCCGTAGCCCTGCTGCTTCTGGACATCGTAGTACACGCCATCCGCCGCGATGTAGGCCCGTTCCTTGGCGATGAGGTCCTGGATGTAGTGAATCATCGGCGCGATGTAGTCGCTGCAGCGTGGATGGTCGGTGACCGTGACCACGTGCAGGCGCTTGAGGTACCCCAGGTACTGCGCGGTGTAACGCTTGGTGATGGCGTCCCACGGCTCGCCAGTGGCGATGCTGCGGTTGATGATCTTGTCATCAATGTCGGTGATGTTGTTAACGAAGCGCACTTGATAACCGCGCGCGATCAGCCAGCGCGCCACCGCGTCGAACAGAATCGGCCCCATCAGGTGGCCGATGTGGCAATCGTCGTAGACCGTCGGCCCGCACACGTACATGCCGATGCGCCCAGGACTCAGCGGCTCCAGCGGCTGCTTGGTGCGGGTCAGGGTGTTGTGCAAGTGGATGGTCGGCATCGGATGGCTCACAGGCGGTCGGCAGCATGGGCCCACCGTCTGCGGGTCCAGAGCCACGCTCCTGGCCGACTTCGTTGTCGCGCTTACGGCGTAGTCGCCGTCAGGCTGAACGGTAGGCGCAACACGCCCAGACGTTCGCGCGCAGTCAGGACCACGGTGTAGGGTCCCTGATCAAGCGTGGCAAAGTACCACATCATGCGAGAACGTCCGTTCGATCCGGTATTCCCGCTGCCATTGCTGCGCACGGCCTTGCCCGCGCCATCACGTACTTCGACCGCCAACGCATCAATCTGATCGCCGGTCATCTCCACCGACACGCCAGAGCGCTCGTTGTTGCCCTCATCCTCGTTCGTCGAGTTGAACATCTTCACCATCGCCGCGCGATCACCCAGACGCGCGGTGGAGCGGCCACCCGGCGCCAAGGACAGTTCCGCCCGCACCGGTCGACGCAGATGGAGGGCGACCTGCCCGGACAACGTCAGCGGAACCGCTCCGGTCGGCAGACCGCTCACCACCACCCGCCCGGTGGCGGTGGCACCGGCCGAAGCATCATTCGATGCCACCCGCACCAGCCGACGCCCGACGCGCATGACGCGCATCTGTACCTGCGCTTCTTCTTCCTCACTGGTCGCAATGGCAGATTCCTCAACCACCAGCGGGCGACCATCACCAACGCCAGCGAGGGAAGTCCAACTGACGGTCGCCGAACCGATGAGCGACGCATCCAGCCGTGGTTCGAGCCGCAGACGATACGACACCTCAGCTTGCCGCGTGACGCCATCGAGGCCCTGGTTGGTCACCACCGTCAAGGCATCCATCACCATCAACAAGATGCCGCTGGCCTGGAAGTTCCCGACACCAGGACGCTCGCCGTGACGTGGGCCAAGACAGAGCGGGCCACCCGTAATGCAGGTCGGGGTGGCTTCTCCCTCCTGATCCTGGCCCTGCACCGATTGCGAAGGCGGCAGGATGGTCAGATCAAACGCGCGGCAGATCGTCAGCACGCCATCCCAGAAACCGCCGTCGAAAGCCGGCAACGTCGCCCGGCGACGCTCGTCGGCACCCAGTTCGAGCAGCACCTGATTGGCACCCGCCAGACGTCGGACCGCTTCGGCCACATCGCATTCACCGGCCTCCCAGCGCAGCCGCGTCGGGACCTGAAGTTCGAGGCCTGCGGTCACCGCGCGCACGTCGGCGGGCAGCCGCGCGACGGCGATCGGCACGCGCAGCGGCAGGCGCACCTGCTGCAGGGCCGCCTGTCCGGTCAGCGTCGCGGCGTACGCACCGTCCAGCAGCTTGGGACCACGATAGAACAGCTCGATGCGTCCGCCGCTCCAGTGCGAACCCTGATTGGTGAACTTGAGCGGCTGGCCACCCAAGGTCACCGTCAGCTTCGGACGCGTGCCGAGCACCGCGGTCGGCACCGACAAGCTGAAGCCTGGACCGCGCTGCCCGTTGGCGGTGGTCTCGCCCTCACCGATGAGCTGCATGCTGACCTCTTGGCCGAGCAGATCCGCGCGCGCTTTGTCGCCCGGACGCACGGTCGCGCTGAGGGTCACCGGTTCGAGCGTCTGGACCAGTAGTTCGCCAGTGAGCGTGCAACCCGAGAACGAGTCCTGCACCGCGCTCAGGTGCACAGCGCTGACGTCGGCCCGCCGTCCGCCCGCGGCTTCTGACGAGTTCAGTTTACGGCCAAGCGGATCCTCGACCGTGGTCCAATCGACCAGTGTGGTGCCGATCTGCAGCGGCTGCACCCGTGGCTCCAGGCGCAACGCCAGCCGGATATCGGCGGTGCGGCTGGCCACCGCCCCTTGGCGCTGATGCAGATCGAAGGCGAGGATCTCGGCGAGCACCACACCACAGGGCACATACAGCGGCCGGGGAGCGGTCGGATCACGGCCACGCAACAGCAACGGTCCGCCGGTGGCGACCAACGCCGTGCCGCTGTTGTCGCGATTGCCGTAACGCCCACTGTCCTCCGCCTGATCAAGCCCCTCGCCCGGTTCGATCAGCAGATCGAAGGCCGCACACACCGCGACCACGCCCTGCCAATAATCGCCAGCCAGCGCCGGCAGATCAGCGCTGCGCGCCGCGTCGGCGGGATCGACCAGCGACGTGGGATTGCCGCTGGCCGCAAGCAAACGGACGGCTTCGCCCGCGGTGATCCGACCACCCGGCCAAGCCAACGTCGTCGCCGCGAGCCGCGCCTGGATCTGCTGGGTACGCTGCGCCTCCGGCTGGGCCAGCAGCGGACTCGACACCGTAAAATCGACGTCACCTGCCCATGCCAGACCGACGCTGACCAGCAGGGCCAACGGGCAGGCAAGACAGCGAACGATGAGGGACGTGCTCGGCATAGGTGCGGGTCAGGTGGCCTGCTGGTGAGCGTGGCGCTGCGCGACGAACGTGCCAGTGACGAGCGGGTTCATCCCAGACGCCCGAACCAGCGCCACGCCATGCGCAGGAACACCGTCGACCACACCGCGGTCACCAACACCGTCCAAGCCGCGCCAGCAACCCAACGCCAGGGACCGAGCACGGCCATCCCAGGCAGGAGCGGAAACACCGCACCACCCAGCAGCAGTGCCGTGAACACCAGACTCGCCATCAGATTGATGGTGCCGCCATAACCGGCGACCAGTTTGGCGGGATTGTCCTCATCGTAGTCGGCCAGCCGCGCCCCCAGGCCGAGTGCCCCAGCCGAAAACCCCACCGCCATGCAGGCGATGATACACGCCTGATAGACGACCACGCCGAGGGAGAGCGACAGCATGAAACCCGACAGCACCACCAGTCCGACGCTGACCGGCAGGCCGACCAGCAGGGCAAAGGTGAACTTGGCGGTGACCACCCGGGTATGCGGCCACGGCGCCAGGGCCAACACCCACAGACGGCGCCCCTCCAGGCTCAGCAACGGGTAGACGAAACGCCCGGTGAAGGTCGCCAGCGCCATCGCCACGGCGGTCAGGTTGAGCAACGACACCACCGGCCGCCACCAGTCGTCGAACAGGAACGCCCGCCCGACCCGCGGCAACATCAACAGGTAGAAGCCGAGCAGGCTGAAAAACATGGTGAACTGCAAGACCTGCGCCGGCTCACGCAAAAACAGGCGCAAATCTTTTGCCGCCAGCAGGCCGATATCTGCCGGCAAAAACGGGATCAGACGCCAGCGCCGGCTGCGCGTGCGCCCGCGGCCCTCTGGACGTCCGGTCAGCGCATCGAGGTCCAGGCGTAGACGCCGGCCAGCGATCCACTCGCCGGCCAGCGCCAGCACCGCCGCGGTGCTGAGCAGCAGCGCGCTAAAATGGGTCCAGGTCGCCCACTCAGCCTTGAGCGCTGCACTCAACGCCTGCTGCGCCCACCACGGCGGCAGGTAGGGATTCTCAGCGAAACGCAGTTTGCCGATGACCTCGCCCATGAAGGCCACCGGTTCACCGCGTTGCTCCAGGCTGCCGAGGATGAGCACGGCTGCGACCACCAGCGCCGCCACGATCAGCACGATGATGCCTTTGAGGCCGCGCCGCAGCAGCGGGATGAGCCGCGCCAACAGCAACGCACCGACCGCTCCAGCACCCATGCAGCAGATCACGAAGGACAACACCGCGACCAGCGCGCCTGCGGTCATGGCCAGCGCCTCCAGCGGGGCGAACGCCACCCACTGTAGGTCGGGGAACAAGCGATCGAGCACCAGCGCGCCAACCAGCGGCACGGCCAGCACCAGCACCGCCCAGCTCGACCATAGGCCGCCCTCGACACTGCAGCCCCAGAAGAGCTGACGGTCGGTAAGCGGCAGCTGAGCATGGAACGCCGCCGCGCGACTGCGGAACAAGGCGCCCCATACCAGCACCGTGTCGCTGATGGTCACGAGAAAGAACAAAGTGAAGAAGAACAGCGAGAGCAGGCTCTCGACCAAACGCGGCTTGAGCGTCTGGTACTGGTCCTGGCCGAGAAAACTCAGCAAACCCAGGAACAACGCGCCCAGCATCAGCCAGACGAATACCACCACCATGGCGACCGACAGCCCGCGGAGGGGCTGCTCGATCATGAGGTGACGGACCGTATTACAGCCGCTGCGCCACAGCCGCCACCACGTGGCTCCCAGCGCTCCGGCTACCGCCATCACCGCTCCAGATCAGAACGCGACGGCGAAATCGAGCGCGATGATGTAGCGGCTGAAGTCGTTGGCGATCTCTGAGGTGCTGTCGGTGTAGGTACCCTTCAGGCGTCCGACCAGTCCCTTGGTGATCTCATGTTCGACGCCGAGCATGGCTTCCAGGGTATCGCGCTCCTCGGCTTGCAGCCCGGCGATCTGGCCACTGTCTTCACTGTGGTAGCCGGCCAGCGAGCCGACGAGCGCACTGTGGGCCAGCAGCCGGTAGCGGCCATCGACCTGCAGACCATAGATCCAGGCGGCGTTGGCGGTCACACTTTCATCCAGGCGTGAGAACAACCGGAGACCGACATGGCTGCCGCTCTCCCACGGCCACTGGGCGGCCACGCTGAGGTACGGGGCGTAGACCTTCTTGTCGTCGTAGGCCGTGATGCCGCCGTAGTTGTCTTGGTACATGCGGAAGGTCATGCCGCCTTCAGCGGTCAAGACCGAGCGCTCACCGAGACGCACCTGGGCGCCAACACCCGCCGTAACACCGGTGCTGTCGTTGTACTGGATGTTGTCCCAGTAGTCGCTGAAGTCAGCGCCAAGCAGCGCGTAATAAAAGGTTTCACGGGCACTGGTCCAACCGAAGCGGCCGGTGGCACGGTAGACCGTGTTGTCGCGGCTGTCCTCGGTGAAATCGATGCCGTCTTCGAGGTAATCCGTGCCCACCACGCCGGCGTCGATGACCGTGCGGTAGATGGCGCCCTGCAGGGCGACCTGCAGCGACACGTCGATGTTCTGACGCAGGATCTGCTCACCAGTCTGGATCAAGGGATCGTCGAAGCGGGCAAAACCGCCGTGGACGCGCACGTCGGTGCCGGTCTGGCTATAGCGGAAATCCCCCATCAACCGACCACCGACCAAGTTGCCGTCGTCGTTGTCGCCATCGAGGTAGTTCAAGGCTTCCAACTCACCATCGATGGAGAGCTGCTGGTGGGGACCCAGACGCCAGTCGGCCAACAGTCCAGCCAGACCACGAACGTACAGGTCATCGTTCTCTTGGCCGTCGATTTCATCAAAGATGTTGCTGTTGAAGCCCGTGCCGAGCATGGCCTTGGGGTGCAGACGCAGGGTGCCGTCGTCAGTGGTCAGGTTGGCGCGCGGCGCCACCGACAGGTCCTTCACCCGGACCTGGTCCTCAGCAGCGAGCGATGAAGCACAGGCGATGGCAACCAGCAAGGCGACAGGACGATCAAAGCGCATGATGGACTCCTGAGGTTCTGGCGTGGGGATGCTGCCCCGCCCCTCGACAGTGTCAAATCTTGGCTCAGCTGTTGACCGATCCCCAGGAAGACACGCCCAGCAGGTCGCCTGGGACAAACCGTCGCCACGTGGCCGGCAAACGGTCCCACTGGGGCCGCCGCACACCCAGGTCATGGCTGTCGCTGGCGATCAGACAGGCTTGGGGGTAGCGGCGCAGCAGCCCCCGGCTGCGCCAGCGCATGCGCCAACCGTGCACTCCCAGCAGATGCCCCAGGGTCAGCTGCAGGAGTCCACCCGCGTCGACGAACGCCGCGAACTGCTCGGGCTGGTCCCGCAGGCCACGGCAGCGTTCAGGATGCGCCAGGACTGGCCGCCGCCCGGCGCGGATGAGGGCGAACACGGTGGCCCAGGCGTTGGCCGGCAGGTGGTCGTCGGGCAGTTCGACCAGCACCACCTGGCTGTCGCCCAGTGGCCGGCACGACGCGACGAACGCCGCCGGGTTCTCGATACCGCTGCAATGGTGCTCAGCTCCCAGGACCAGCGCCAAGCCGGGCAGTTCGACCGCCACCGCCGCACGCAGGTGCGCCCAGGCCGTACAGATGCCGTCACCAGCGACCTCGAAGCGTGGGCTGTGCCAGTGCGGCGTGGCCACCACCGTGGTCACCCCCTGTTCGTGTAGGCGACGGCACAACGCCACCCCGGCGGCGAGATCAACCGCGCCGTCATCGAGTCCAGGCAACACATGGGTATGGAGGTCGAGCATGCTCCCGCGGGTCCAGGCCGCCAGCATGCTCCAAGTCGCCTGGTCGCACAATCGCGCAACGGCAGTCCCCACGTGCCCGGCGAATGTGCGAGTGTGCAGCAGGGAAAGCGTCTTGCGGCCACCGCAGGCACCACAACCTCCCCACGGTATGACCGCCACGCAGCCAGAATCCGCCCTCGACTTCGCCTTTTCAAAAATCGACGTCGACCTGGGTTTCATCATGACCTGCTTCCGCGAGGTGCTCGACGAGCTGGGTGAAAACTCGCTCGCGCGGCGCCTGCCGTGGCTGAGCAACGACGCGGAGCACCCTACGCTGCCCGCCGGCGATCTGGGCGAGCGCGATGTGCAGGTGCTCTCGGTCGCTTTCCAGTTGCTCAACATGGTGGAGGAAAACGCCACCGCTCAGGGCCGCCGCCGCCGCGAAACAACCGAAGGCCTGCTGCGTGAACCCGGCCTGTGGGGCCAGAACCTGCGCCAGTTGCTCGACGCTGGCTTCAGCGGCCAGCAGATCGCCGATGCACTTTCGACCATCCGCGTGGAACCGGTGCTCACCGCGCATCCGACTGAAGCCAAGCGTTCGACCGTGCTCGAACAACACCGCCAGCTCTACCTGCTGCTGGTGAAGCGCGAAAACCAGATGTGGACGCCGGCCGAACAGCAGGCGATCCGCGACGAGGTCAAACTCGCGCTCGAACGCCTGTGGCGCACCGGCGAACTGCGCCTGGCCAAACCCGACATCGCCAGCGAACGCCGCGGCGTGCTGCATTACCTACGTGACGTGTTCCCTGAGGCCCTGCCGCGTCTCGATGATCGTCTCAAACTCGCTTGGCGTGAAGTCGGCCTCGATCCCGCACTGATCGCTGGCCCCGGACGCTTGCCGAAACTGACCTTCGGCACCTGGGTCGGCGGCGACCGCGACGGCCATCCCTTCGTCACCGCGCAGATCACCGAGAGCACGCTCAATGAATTGCGCCGCAGCGCGATCATCGTTCATCGCACGCACCTGCGCCGCTTGGCCGCCGACCTCAGCCTGTCCGCGCGTCTGCAGAATCCGCCGGCGGCACTCACCACCGCCATGGCACGCAGTTGCGAACTGCTAGGCGAAGCCGGTAAACGCGCGATGGCGCGCAACCCTGGGGAACCCTGGCGTCAATTCGTCGGCCTCATGCTCGCCCGCCTGCCCGATGCGGAAGCTGCGGAAAATCCCGGCACCTACAGCGCTCCCAAACAACTCCTCGCCGACCTCGCGCTGCTGCGTAGTTCGTTGGTCGCCGTCGGCGCCCAGCGCCTCGGCGAAGGCGACGTCGCACCGATCGAACGTGCGGTCGAGTTGTTCGGCTTCCATCTCGCCAACCTCGACATCCGCCAGAACAGCGCGGTGCATGAAAAAGCCCTGGCGCAACTCATCACCGCCGCCGGCATCGAAGCCCAGGATCTGCCCGAGTGGAGTGAGAAGGACCGCCTCGCGCTGATCGACAGCGAACTGCGCAGCCCGCGCCCCCTCGCCCATCCCAACGTCGGGCTCGGTGATGAAGCCACGCGCGTGCTCGACTGCTTGAAGGTCGTCGCCACCCACGCCAACGCCCACGGCGTCCAGGGCCTGGGCTCGCTGATCGTCAGCATGACCCGTCGCTTGTCGGACCTCATGGCGGTGTACGTGCTCGCGCGTGAAGCCGGCCTGGTACGTCCACATGGCGACGGCGCCGACGCCGGCCTTGCCAGCATTTTGCCCGTCGTGCCGCTGTTCGAAACCATCGCCGACCTTGAAGGCTCGGCGGACATGGTGCGCGCCTTCCTCGCTCATCCGGTGACCAAGCGCAGCCTCAAGCTCCAGCAACAGACCAACGGTTTCCCCATGCCGGTGCAGCAGATTATGCTCGGCTACAGCGACTCGTGCAAAGACGGCGGCATCCTCGCCAGCAATTGGGGCCTGCACCGCGCGCAGTACGTGCTCGCCAAAGTCGCGGAAGAAGCCGGCGTCGAGCTGCGTTTCTTCCACGGCCGTGGCGGCACCGTCAGCCGTGGCGCTGGTCCGACGCACCGCTTCCTTGAAGCGCTACCGCACGGCTCGCTTACCGGCGACCTGCGTGTCACCGAACAGGGTGAGACCATCGCGCAGAAGTACGCGAACCTCGGCACGGCGACCTACAACCTCGAATTGCTGCTCGCCGGAACGGCCTCCACGACGCTGAAACACCGGCAAAAGCGCGCTGGCCATGAAGAGTTGCACCCATTGGTCGAACGTCTGTCGCAGCGTAGTAAGGATGCCTATGAAGGCCTGCTGCACGACGACCAATTCATCGCCTATTTCAGCGAAGCGACGCCGATCGATGCGGTGGAACACGCCACCATCGGTTCACGCCCGTCGCGCCGCAGCGGCAAACGCACGCTCAACGATCTGCGCGCGATTCCCTGGGTCTTCAGCTGGAACCAGTCGCGCCACTACCTGCCGGGCTGGTACGGCCTCGGCACCGCGTTGGAGGAGATGCTCAAGAACGACAAGGCGTCGTTCGCCAAACTCGCCGAACGCGCCAACGGCTGGCCGTTCCTGCGCTACGTCCTGACCAACGTCGAGACCAACCTGACCTCAGCGAGCCTGGAGCTGATGCGCGAATACGCCGCTCTGGTGGGCGACACCAAAGTGCGCGATCGCATCTTCGGCCTGATCTCGGAAGAACACCAACGCACCAGCCGCATGCTCGACCTCGCCTTCGGCTCACCGTTGGCGGAACGCCGCCCACGCATGCACCGCACGCTCAAGCTGCGCGACTCCGGCCTGCGTGCCCTGCACCTGCACCAGATCGCCATCCTGCGCCGCTGGCGCGGCCTGCGTGCGAGTGGTGATCAGGCGGGGGCGGATGGGTTGTTGCCGACGTTGTTGTTGACGATCAATGCGATCGCGAGCGGGTTGCGCACCACCGGGTGAATGAGAGGCCGGCGAACCGGCCACCGGACAACCAACCGCAGAGGCGCAGAGGTAAGAAGAGGGCCGCAGAGCGGAATTAATTCGGCTCTGCGGCCCTCCTCTTAACTCTGCGTCTCTGCGGTAAACGGGGTTCTCACTCGGCGGCTGACAACTCACACCTACGGCTGCGCCGCCTTCAACGCCGGATCATCGAGATCCAACCGATATACGATCTGGTTGTAATCGTAACGCGGCGTCGGCGCCTGGTTGTCGGTGAACAGCGTGGTGTAGGTGCCTTCGAAGTAGAGCTGCGGTTTGCCCGCCGGCGTCCACTCGATGTGCAGGCACGGATTGTAGAACGTGTAGTTGTCGTGACTCAGGATCTTCACCGCCGTGCCCCACGGGCCAGTCGGCTGGTCGGCTTCAGCGTACCACACCTCGCCGAGATTCGACGGCTTGCCGCCACGCTGCATAAACACCGTGACCCAGCGTTTGCGCCACGGGTGGTACCCGATCGCGCCGGTATGCGCGATGACCATGCTGCCATCAGATCCAGCGAGTTCCTTTTGCGGCGTCAACGTCTCCCACCGCGTCGGATCGGACCACGCCTCAAACGTTGCTTCGCAGCGCATCGTCGGGAACGGGCTGCCAAAATGGAACCACGTCTTTCCCGCGGCATCACGCCACGTCGACGCCTGACCATCGGGCACTCCCTTGGGCACGGGCTTCCCGCCGCTTTTTTCCCACACCACGCGGTGACGCACGAACTCCTGCTTGGCGTCGTCCCACACCGTCAGGCCAGTCTCGTAGGCGTCGATCATGCCTTTGATCTTCGAGTAGTAGCCGCCGACGCGTTCCTTTCCCGCTACGTCCTTCATCGTCACCATGCCAAACACCCAGGTCGGACCTTCGCCGGACAGCGGCGAGATGCCGCGCGGTTTACCTTTCGCATCACGGAAATAATCGAGCGGCAGTTTGAGCGGCGGCACCAGCGATTCCGCTGCCGGGTTATCAGAGCGCGCACCGGAACTGTTGAAAATGCCGAGCGGATACCCAGGAATGCCGCTGTCGCCCCACAGCCACAGCAACTTCCCCTGGTACGGCACACACATCACGCTGTCGGAACCGATGATGCCCGATTCCTTCCACTCGCTGTGCTCGCCAAAGCGTTGACTCTCCGCGAACAAGCCACCGCCGGTCAGCCGACCGATGCGTTTCGCCAGGATCTGTCGTTCGATTTCGATGGTGATGGTCTTGCCCGGCTGCGGGGTGATGCGGCGACCACGATTGCCGAAACCGTCCTTGCCCACGCCGTAGCCCGGGCTCCTGATGTCGAGCCACACCTCCTGGCCCATCAGCTCCAGCTGATCGAACGCCACCACGCCGGCGTTGTCGGTGACATAGCGCACGTGACCGGTGGTGATGAGTTCCACCAACGGCACCGGCCAGCCCGAGCCTTTCTCGATCACCTGGATGCGACAGGGTGCTTCCGCGGCGTTGCCACTGACAATAGCCCACAACAACGCCAATTCCATGACACGGCTCACAGACATCGGATCACCTCCGTGAATGCCTGATAATGCCGTGCCCGTATGCTCCCGGCCATGGGGAAGTCCTCCTACGATTGCGATTTTCGCCAGCGCCACGGGCCGTCGACCGTATCCTTTCCCTTATGCACTCGCCCGCCGCCTTCGTGACTGGCTTCAGCTTCAACCTGCGCGGCGGCACCACCTACCCGCCGCACCGCCACCGCGCGTTGGAGATCGTCCACCACGTGCGCGGCAGCGGCACGCTGAACTTCCCTGGCCAGGACACGGTGCCGTTTTCCGCCGACGAAGTCCACCTCTGCCCTGCCCGCCAAGTGCACCACCAGGCAATGGATGAGGCCGGCACCGACCTCTGCCTGCTGCTGACGCTGCGTGCTGGTCAGACGCCCACCATCGAGGAACCGCTGGCGGTGCGCGGGAATCTCAGCGCCACGTTGCGGCAGGAGATCGTCCACCTCACCACCGCCCCGCAGGTCACCTCACCCCCCGAACGCAGCGAGCGCGACCTGCGTGCCGCCACCGTGCTCGCCGGACTGCTCGCCCGCGCCGAACCATGCACGGCGCGTCCACGTGCCGCGTCACTGGCGGAGGACATCGCCCACCATCTGGCGGAACGTTACGCCGACATCACCTCCCTCGATGAGGTCGCCCACGCGTTCGCGCTCAGTCCCTCGACGCTGCGCCAACGCTTCGCTGCGCATCACGGCGAACCGCCACTGCGCTACCTCACCCGTGTGCGCGTCGAGCGCGCGAAGGATCTGCTCGCGCATTCGTCGTTATCGCTCAAGGAGATCGCGCAAGCCTGCGGCTTCGCCAACGATCAGTACTTGTGTGCGGTGTTCCGGCGGGTGGAGGGGAAGGCGCCAGGGGCGTTCCGCACCAACCGCTGAAACTGCTTCCTCTCCCACAAGCGTTGCCCCGTGCGCCAGCGCGACATAGTGACATCCGCCCCTTCGGAGGTCCTTACCATGCGTGCGCTCTTCCTGATCCTTCTCCTCGCACATGGAAGCCGATTGATTTCAGAGGAAGTTTATGTGGCCGCTTTCCACAGCCATGCGGCTGATGGAAAAGTTACAACCTGCATATGGGCGATCACCCGATCCGGGCGAGTGGTTTATTTCATCGTGAAGAATGAGAAGGGCTTGGTGTCATCCAAAGGAGCGCTCTCGGATAACGAGTTCGGACCTGACCTCAATCGCGCTCAAATCCAGTTCCAGGTGGCACCCATGAATTTGGATTTGAAGACAACATCATACGGACAGTCCCTCTCCATTCGCAGAAAGGACGCCCCAATAATGCTCGAAGACATCAAGACGGGGATCATCAAGAACCCCAATGGCGACTACATCGCCTCATTCTGGCTTGATGACAGCAAGAAATTACCAGCCACCACCGAGGAATTCCTTGCCCTGGATTTGGCCAAAGTCGAAGCCATGTCCGGATTGACCGCGCCGAAAACCGAGACCTTTCCGTGATTTGGGTAAAGACGCGGAGGAGTTTTCAGGACCGCATGAAAACACCCATCCACTTGCTGCTGCTCCTCCTAGTGATGGCCACCTCCGGTTGCTCCTCCGCTGCCCGCACGCCACCCACCAATCAAGATCCCAGGTGGGACGAAGATAGCCGCGCATTGGAAATCATGCTCCAATGGATTGGACGGAAGCAGGGCATCACCTACGTCCTGGATCCTCAACTCATGACCCTGGGTATGCGAATCATTCCTCAGCAGCCGAAGACACCGGAGAATGTCCTACACGACCTCACGCGTCTCTACCGACTCCAGTTCAGGCCCTTGGCCAACGGGCACACCGAAGTCGTTCCTGTGGAACCCCTGTCGTTCTATGAGCAGTTCACCGATCCGCCCCTGCCGGACAACCAACAGCGCATCCGACTCTGACTCTGCACATCGGTTCAAATTTCCAGATGACTGGTTGTTGGCATCCGTGCTTCCACAAGACCCGGAGGGTCGCCGGCGGCCAGCCCAGCACTTCAGTGCTGGGACCAATGCCGAATTAAGTCGGATAGTCCTGTAGAGACGACGGCAAAGAGGTGGGGCTTGACCCCCGCCGATCTTTGAACGCAATGAACGTCCTCTGTGTCGCCGCTGAAGCGCCTCCGTCTGCCGCCGTCACTACGGGATTGATCGATATTTTTCGCCGTATTCCCAGCACTGAAGTGCTGGGCTGGCCGCCGACGTCCCTACGGGACTTCTAGACCGAAGCCTTCCGCAACGCCTACTTCGTGTTCAGGGCGCTACCGAACGCCGCCGCCACCGCATCGTGAGCTGCGATCTCCTTCGTCACCACCTCCCCCATCTTTATCGGCACCACAAACCGCATCCGCCCCGCCGCGACCTTCTTGTCGAGGCCGCAATGTCCGGTCAGCACCTTCTCCAATGCCGCGGGATCCGCGGCATTGTGCGTGGTCGGGAGACCGAACTTCGCCAGCAACGCATCCTGCCGCGGAATCAGCGTCGCATCGGTGAGCATGCCCAGGCGCTTGGCCAAGTCGGCGGCCATACGCATGCCGATGCCGACCGCTTCGCCGTGCAGGTACTGGGTGTACTTGGTCTCGCGTTCGAGTGCGTGTCCGAACGTGTGGCCGTAGTTGAGGTGCGCGCGCACGCCCTGTTCGGTCTCGTCTTCGGCGACGTACCACGCTTTGATGCGGCAGCTTTCGGCGACGGCGTGGGCGACAGCGGGGGGGGCACCGTTGGCCAGGGCGGCGGCGTTCGCTTCCTGCCAGTCGAAGAATGCGGGATCCTTGATCACGCCGTACTTCAAGACCTCGGCGAGGCCGGCGCGGTATTCACGTTTGTCCATCGTCGCGATCAGCAGCGGATCGATGACTACGCATGAGGGTTGTTTGAACGCACCGATGAGGTTCTTACCGGCGGCCGAATTCACGCCGGTTTTTCCGCCGACGCTGGAGTCGACCATCGCCAACAGCGTGGTCGGCACTTGGATGAAGGTGATGCCGCGCATCCACGCGGCCGCGACGAAGCCGGCGAGGTCGCCGCTGACGCCGCCGCCGAGCGCGATGATCGCGCCGGAGCGGTCGATCTTGTTGGCCGCGCACGCTTGCCACAGCACATCGGCGGTGGTCAGCGACTTGCTCGGCTCACCGGCGGGGAACGACGTCACCGCGTGCGCGATGCCGGCGTCGTTCAAGGATTTCGTCAGCGTCGCGCCATGCAGGCGCTCGACCGTCGCGTCGGCGATCACCAGCGCCTTGCCACCTTTGAGGTGTGGCTTGATCAGCGCCCCTGCCTGCGCCAACAGGCCAGCACCGATGTGGATGGGGTAGCTGCGGTCGCCGAGGGCGACCTCAACACGGTGGGGAGTGCTCACGCGGGGTGATGGTCCACAAACCTACGACAGGCGCAATGCGGGTGCCTTTCCCGGGAGCGCGGGCCCGATGGCGTTTAGCTAAGCGCTGCTGTCGCCGCCCCGTAGGGGAGGCTTGGTAATAGCCCGGCACTTCAGTGCCGGGAACAGATGCCGAATGAGCACGAGTCCTGGAGGGACGACTGAAATTGCCGACGGTTCAGC